>NZ_JWMA01000025.1 GCF_000812465.1 Cupriavidus sp. IDO
GAGCACTGATAACTTTTGAAGCTTCCGAAGTCCGAAGACCTCGGGCATCCGCTACCAAGCGCCCACACTTATCGGTTGTTTGGTTGTTAAAGAACTCGCCCGTTCGTTACCGTTCGGACCCGCACCGGCTTTGCCGTCTGCGTCGCTGCGTTGTTGTCTGCAGCAGAGAAACGAGATTATGCAGAGCTTTCTTCGTTTCGTCAACTGGTTCAGCAATCTTTTTTTGCTGCGTCAGCGTCGCGCTTTGCACGTCGCCAACCTCACCGGCCGACCCCGCAACCCTTGCCAGTGCTGCCTTGCAGCGCCGCGTTGTGTTGCGAGGGGGCGAATATTAAGGGACGAACGCCGGGCTGGCAAGAGGTTTCTGAAAAGAAATTTTGACGCCTCGGACAGCGCCTTAAAATCGGCGGATGTCGGACATACCCACCTACCTCCCCTCGCGACTGCCCGTCAGCGGTACGCGCCATCTGGACGCCCAGGCGCTGGCCGCTGCGCTGTCACGCCCCATCGTCTTTGTCGACCTCGAAACCACCGGCGCCGATGCGCAGCGCGACCGCATCACGGAGATCGGCGTCGTGGAGGTTGGGCCCGACGGCATCGTGGAGTGGGACACGCTGCTGGACCCCGGCATCGGCATTCCACCCTTCATTCAGCGCCTGACAGGTATTTCCGATGACATGGTGCGCGGCCAGCCGAAATTCGCATCGATTGCCGAAGCGCTTGAAGAACGCCTGCAAGGCAAACTCTTCATCGCCCACAACGCACGATTCGACTATGGCTTCCTGAAAAACGAATTCCGCCGTGCCGGCCTGACCTTTCGCGCGGATGTGCTCTGCACGGTACGGCTGTCCCGGGCGCTATTCCCATCGGTGGAGCGGCACGGGCTGGACGCGCTGATTTCCCGCTTCAGCCTCCAACCCAAGGCACGCCATCGCGCCCTGGCCGACGCCGAGCTGCTCTGGCAGTTCTGGCAGCAGGTCCACGCACGCTATTCCGTCGACCTGGTGGAAGCCGCGGTCCAGTCTCTGGTCAAGCGCGCCAGCCTCCCTGCCGGACTGGAAGAGACCGCGCTGGATGACGTCCCCAATACCGCCGGCGTCTACCTGTTCTACGGTGACCAGGACGTGCCGCTCTACATTGGCAAGAGCGTGCATCTGCGCCAGCGGATCGGCTCCCACTTTTCGGGCGACTACCGGCTAGGCAAGGACATGCGGCTGGCTCGCCTGGTCAGGCGTGTGGAGTGGCGGGAGACCGGCGGTGAGATCGGCGCCTTGTTGCTGGAAGCCCGGCTAATCAAGACGATGCAGCCCGTTCACAACCAGATGCTGCGCCAGAACGCCCGCCTATTCTCGTGGGAGTTGCCCGATGGCTTGCCGGTGCCACGGCTGCGCTCGGACCGCGACACCGACTTCAGCCGCCACCACGGCCTGTATGGCGTATTCGGCAGCCGCGCCGCCGCCGAGGCCCGGCTGCGCCAGCTTGCCGATGCGCATCAGCTCTGCCTGGCAACGCTGTCATTGGAGAAGACCACCTCGCGCGGTCACCCCTGCTTCGCCCGGCAACTGCATCGCTGCGCAGGCGCATGCGTCGGCGAGGAAGCCCAGGGCAGCCATCGCGGCCGCATCGCCGAGGCGATGACTGAGCTGGCGCTGGTACCGTGGCCATTCGATGGCGCGGTGGCCTGGCGCGAACAGGACGGTTCACGCGAGTGGTGGCACGTGGTCGAAGACTGGTGCTACCTCGGCTCGGTGCCGCAGCTGGAGGAAGCCGCCGACGTGCTCCGGGCCCCGGCACGCTTTGACCTGGATACCTACCAGATCCTGGCGCCGCGCCTGTCGCACTGGGCACCGGGCGCGGTGCCGCTGCAGGCGGTGCGCATATTCGAGCTGTCGGCCCAGCAAGCACTGGAGTCCGGCCCGACTTCTGCCCCGACACTCGCACCAGCCAAGCCTCACCGCCGCGTACAAACTCCGTCGGGGCCGCAAAGCCTGAGCCTGTTCGGGGAGTAGGCGCTCCTGGGCCAGACCGCTCATGCATTCTGTGTCTCACCGCGCATAGCAGCCTTGCTCGCTGCAGCAGCGCTCCGCTAGTCTGCACAGACGGGCCCATGCGCCCATCGCAGTTGCGGAGTCGCCATGTCGGCCTTTTCATCCCGCCTTGTCTTCCGAGTTTCCCGAGCCAGTCTGACCGCTTCCGTTGCCATGGCACTGACGGGCGCCTGCTCTGGCATGGAAGCGAACGCCATGGAGACGTTGTTCGATTCATGGAAGGCAGCGCCGATCGAGCAGGCCAAGGAGCAATGGGGTCCGCCGCTGAAGGTGCAGGCCGTAGCCGGCGGCACGGCCTACGTATGGCAAGACGAAATCCCGATGGCCCGCCCGCCCGGCACCGGGCCACGTGACGTACGTCCCGGCGCCGAGCCGCCACCCGCCTTTGGCCACTGCCAGCGCAAGCTGATCGCCGGCCCCGACGGCAAGGTGATCGGCGGAGAATGGCAGGGCGACGCCTGCTGTATCACAACACGAATCGGCAAATGCGCCGCGCTGATCAACAAGCTCAGGCCCAAGGCTGGCTGACGGCCGCACCGCCAGCCCTGGCCCTCGCAGATCAACCGCTCAGTCGATCCTGGCCCGAGGCGGGCGAGCCCCAGCAGCGATTGTTCAGGGAATGCCGCCGGGACCGGGGCTCGTTGTTCGACTCGTGCATATTCTTGTCTCTCCTTGTCAGCCTGCCCGTCCCCCCCGCAACGGCGACGCTCCGGCGCACGGCAACCGACAAAGACGAGAAGACACAAGCCGGCCAACCCGCAAACCGATCAGCTCGCTTGCTTCCAGCTGCCGGTAGCCTCCAGCACCGGCGAGTATTCCCGGAACGTCCAGCGCAGCGGCAGCACGCCCGGCCGGCGCACGACCTGCTCGACATGAAGCCGCACCAGCCGCTCGGCGCCGGCAAAGGACTCGACTTCCGGGCCATCCCAGATCACCTCGGCCCGGCCGCCGACATGCAGCAGCGATCCATCACCGAAGTCCGGCACGACGATACCGGCGCGCGGATTGGCCACCAGGTTGCCGACGGTATTGAAGAGGTTGTTGCCGTTGAAGTCCGGGAATGTCAACGTCCGCTCGCCGTCGACGCGAATGAAGCCGGGCCTGCCGCCGCGATGCGAAACGTCGGCGCCGCCGGTGTGGGCATCCGCATCGTGATAGGAGGCAATAAACAAGGTATCTGTGCCACGGAGTAGCGCGATCGCAGCTTGATCAAGCGCCTCGCCTCGCCAGGCAGGCAGCGGCGTCGCTGGCGGCGCGACCAGGCTGAAGTCCCGTAGCTGGATGTAGCGCGGGCAATTGCCAAAGCTCTGCTCGACGGCCACCGACAGTCCGGCCTCGTCGGACGCGCTCACGATGCCGTTCATGCGGTTGCGGCGGCGGGTATGCAGTTCGATCCCGAGCAGGCCCACGCTTGCGCCAGCGCCAAGCGCATCGGCCAGCGGATCTCCGGGCTGCGGTCGCGCATCGATGCGCAGGTGCGTGGGATCGGGGGATCGGGCGAAGCCTGGCGAACCGGCCAGCACCGTGGCCCAGGGCGTGCCGGCAGCATCTACCGCCCCCAGCAACAGGAACGGCAGCTGGGCAAAGAACTCGCGGTGCTGGTCAGGCATCTCCCCGCGGATCACCCGTCCGCCGACCGCTGCCATGCGCTCGCGCTTGCCGGCGCGTTCCTGCGCCGCCAGTTCGCCAGCGTGAAAGGGAAGCCCGGGATGCGGCCAGATGGGGAGATCCATGATGCGCTCCTTGTGGATTGACGTGCCTCAGCTGTCAGGCGGCAAGGCCGACCCGCGATACCGGCATCGGCACAAAACCGGGCAGCGCCTCGATCCGGCGCAGCCATGCATTCAGCGCGGGATACGGCGCAAGCGGTACATTGCCCTCCTCGGCACGCGCGATGTAGCTGTAGGCCGCCACATCGGCCAGCGTGGGGTGGCCGCCGGTCAGGAATGGCTGCGCCTGCAGCAGCAGGTCAATGAGCGCGAACAGGCGGCTGGCTCGCGCAATCGCGTCGTCGGCGTGCACCGGCGCGCCGAAGAGCGTCGCCAGCCGCGCTGTGGCAGGGCCGAATGCGATCTCCCCTGCCGCCACCGACAGCCAGCGCTGCACGCCGGCTGCTGCCACCGGATCGCGCGGCAGCCAGCGGCCGTCGTCGTAGCACATGGCGAGGTAGACCAGGATGGCATTGGAATCCGCGATCACGGTGCCGGCGTCATCGAGCACCGGCACCTGGCCGAATGGATTGAGCTTCAGGAAAGGCTCGCGCTTGTGTTCGCCGCCGCGCAGGTCGACATCGACCAGCCGGTATGGCAGGCCGAGCAGCGACAGGAACAATTCGGCGCGGTGCGCATGGCCGGACAGCGGCGAGCGGTACAGCACGAGCGGGGTCGACGGGCGATTCGGGACTGGCATGGCAGGCTCCTGGGCCGGTTGGGATACCCGCATTCTGGTTGCCGGCAACCTTGCAATAAAGAGGCAATTCCGTATTTGACTACTCCAGAAATCGGAGTAATGATCGCCCCATGGACAAACTCCGCGCCATGCAGACCTTCGTACGCATCGTCGATGACGGCAGCCTGACCGCGGCGGCCGCGTCGATGGGCACGTCGCTGCCAGCCGTGGTGCGTATGCTGGCCGCGCTGGAAGCCCAGTTGCAGGTCCGGCTGCTCAACCGCACCACGCGCCGGCTCTCGCTGACCGACGAAGGCCGCAGCTACCTGGACAGCTGCCGGCGGATACTTGCCACCATCGACGAAGCGGAAGCCGGGCTGACGGCCAGCCATGTCGAGCCCAGCGGCCAGCTGACGCTCACCGCACCCGTGCTGTTCGGCCAGATGTACGTGGCTCCCGCGGTCACCCGCTTTGCGCAGCGCTATCCGAAGGTCCGTTGCCGCATGGAATTTACCGATCGCGTGGTCAACCTGCTGGAAGAAGACCTCGACGTCGGCATCCGCATCGGCCCGCTGGCCGATTCGACGCTGGTGGCGCAATCGGTCGGCCGCATTCGCCGCGTGGTGGTGGCCAGCCCCGCGTTCCTGCGCAAGTACGGGATGCCGCGCCATCCGGACGAACTGGCGCGCGCCAGCTGCGTGCAGTTCACCGGCAGCGCCGCGCACTGGTGGACGTTCCAGCAAGACGGCCGCACCTTCCATGTGCCGGTCACGGGCAACCTGGAATTCAACCAGACCGCCCCTGCGGTAGCCGCGTGCGCCGAAGGCGCGGGCTTCGGCAATTTCCTGTCGTACCAGGTGGCGCCGCTGGTTGCCAGCCGCCAGCTGCGCATCGTCCTGGAGAAGTTCGAGCAACCCGCGTGGCCGCTTTCGCTGATCTACCCCCACGCGCGCCTGCTGCCAGCGCGCACCCGAGCCTTCATCGAATGGATGAAGGAAGACCTCAGCCCCCGCTTCCGCTGATGCCCCATACCGACGGACCGCCTCCAAAGACATTCGCCGCGCGCGTGCGCCGGCTGATTCATCGTCCCACCGGCAACGCGCTGCGCGCGGGCGTGCTGGGTGTCAACGACGGCCTGGTGTCGAGCTTCTGCCTGGTGATGGGGCTGGAGGGCGCCGCGGCAACGCAGGCAGCGGTTGTGCTCGCCGGGCTTGCCGGCCTGATCGCGGGCGCCAGTTCGATGGCGCTGGGCGAATGGCTCTCGGTGACCAACAGCCGCGAGATGAACAACAAGCGCCTGCGCGACATGGCGCACGAAATCGCCAACTCGCCCGAGACAGCGCGAAAACGCCTGGTCGGCGTGATCCTCGCCAAAGGCGTAGACGCGCCCAGCGCCGAGCGCGCCGCCAGCGAGATCATGCGCCACCCGAAGTCCGCCCTCGATACCTTCGCGCGCGATGTTCTCGGCATCAATCCACAGGAGCGCGGCGGCAACCCGCTGCAAGCCGCCGTGATCTCTTTCGTGCTGTTCAGCAGCGGCGCGCTTGTGCCCTTGCTGCCCTTCCTGCTGGGCGTAGGGCCGCTGGCCCAGTTTGCCAGCATGATTGCCTGCCTGGCCGCCCTGGGCCTGGTCGGCTTGGGAACAGCGTCCTTCAATGGCCGCGGCGGATGGTTTTCCGCGGCCCGCCAGATGTTTATCGGTGGCATTGCCGCGGCGTTCACCTACGGGATGGGCGCGCTGTTCGGGGTTTCGATCAGCTAGGCGCGCAGCTTGCCGGCCTGTTGGAAATATAAATCGCCCCTTGACGTACCGCAGTGAGGGCCGTATTTTTAAAAAGCGAATCCGAATTCGAATACGAAAATAAATATGCGAGACAGTCACACGAGCGCCTCCGGCGCCACCCCGGCGTTCCCTCACATCGACACCCCTTCGATCTTTCAACCTCCCCGGCAACGCCGCGCCCGCGAAACCGAGCAGGCATTACTCAGCGCCGGACGCGATTTGCTCGCACAGCGCGACTTTTCCGCCGTATCCGTCGCGCAGATTGCGGCGGCCTGCCAGGTGTCCGTGGGCGCCTTCTATGGCCGTTTCCGCGACAAGATGGCCTACTTCGAGGCCCTGCGCGCCCTGGTCATGGAGGAGACCGCCGAATCCACCGAGCGCTACCTGTCCCGGCAGCGCTGGGAAGACATTCCGACCCGGGTCATGCTGGAAAAGACCATGCGCTTCATGGTGCGGGGCGTGCTCGCCAATCGTGGTGTGATCCGGGCCTCGCTCAAGCATGCGTCGGCACGCCCGGAGGAATGGCTGCCGCACCGCCAGAGCGGCGAGGAGATCGTCGAGCGCATGGTGTTGCTGCTGGTGCCGCGCCTCGCGCTGCCGGCCGACCAGGCCGAACTGCGCGTGCGCTTTGCCATGCAGGTCGTGTTCAGCATGCTGGTCAATGCGGTGCTCAACGACACGGGCCCTCTGCACCTCGACGACGAAAGGCTGCCCGGAGAAATGAGCGAAATGGTTGCCGGCTATCTCGGGCTCGAGGCTTCCAGCGGCGCATAAGCGCACAGCCGCGGCACCAACATCGCATCCACGGGCACCGCGCACCGGCCCGGTCATGCGGCCCGGCCATGGCCGCTATGAATTCGGCGCGGCTTGCTTGGTCAGGCCCGCGCACTCCCCTAGAATGCGATCACGCCGCGCGCCCGGCCCGTCCGGGCGCGCATCCGGTCTGCCGACCTTCCTACGCGATGCCCGCGCATCGAGATCATCCATGGCTACGCTATTCCTCGTCCGGCACGGGCAAGCCTCGTTCGGCGCCGCCAACTACGACTGCCTGTCCGACACCGGCCGCCAGCAGGCGCGCTGGCTGGGCGAATACTTCAGGGATCGCGGCGTTGCCTTCCGCCGCGTCGTGGCAGGCACGCTGGAGCGCCAGCAGGATACTGCCAGCGAGATCCTGGCAGGCATGGGCTGCCCGCAAGCTCCGATCGAGTCGCACCCCGGCCTCAACGAATATGACGGCGAGGCCCTGTACCGGTGCCACACCGGCGGCGCGGATCATCGTGCCCACCAGAACGGCGACTACCAGGATTACTGGCGCACATTCCGCGCGGCCTACCACGCCTGGACGCAGGAAGGCCTCACCGGCATGCCGGAATCGTGGGCAGACTTCGGCGCACGCATCGGCACGGCCCTGGCGCATGCCGCTGAAGGCGCCGCGCGCGAGGACGCCATCCTGGTGGTCAGCTCCGGCGGGGCAATCGGCCGGGCCACGGCCGACCTGCTGGGAGCACCCGCGCAGACTGCCATCGAACTGAACCTCCAGTTCCGCAATACCGGCTTCTGTGAAATTATCGTCGGACGGAGCACGCGGCGGCTGTTGAGCTTCAACAACGTGCCGCATCTGGAGCGCCCGGAGCGCCGCAGCGCACTCACGTTCGCCTGAATGAAATTCGCCTGAGAACGCGCAGAGAAAGCACGCCGGCGACGGAGCTTCCGGCGATTGGCGCGGGCACTTTGACATGCCCGCGCCGCCGGTCCTTCTCCCTTCACACCTTGCTGACCGGTTCGCCTTGCGGCCTTACCAGTCCGTCCTGCCCTACAGCCGCTCGACGATGGTGACGTTGGCCAGCCCGCCGCCCTCGCACATGGTCTGCAGGCCGTAGCGCTTGCCATGCGTGTGCAGCGCGTGCACGAGCGTGGTCATCAGCTTGGCGCCCGAGCCACCCAGCGGATGGCCCAGTGCAATCGCGCCGCCGTGCACGTTCAGGCGTTCCGGGTCCGCGCCGGTGGCCTTCAGCCAGGCCAGCGGCACCGGTGCGAACGCCTCGTTGACTTCGAACAGGTCGATGTCGTTGATGCGCATGCCGGCCTTCTTCAGCGCGTGCAGCGTCGCCGGCAGCGGCGCTTCGAGCATGATCACCGGGTCGTGGCCGATCACGGTCATGTGGTGGACACGCGCCAGCGGCTTCACGCCCAGCTTCTTCAGGCCGGTCTCGTTGACAACCATCAGGCCGGCCGCGCCGTCGCAGATCTGGCTGGCGGTGGCAGCGGTCACGCGCCCGCCTTCGGCGATCAGCTTGACGCTGCCGATCGATTCCAGCGTCGCGTCGTAACGAATGCCTTCGTCGGTGGTGTGCATCTCGCCGTTGCGGGTGCCGTCGGCCAGGCGCACCTCGACCGGCACGATTTCTCTGTTGAAGCGGCCAGCCTGTGTTGCGGCGATGGCGCGCTGGTGGCTCAGCAGCGCGTACTGGTCCAGCTGCTCGCGCGACAGGTCATAGTTGCGCGCAATCATTTCCGCGCCGGTGAACTGGCTGAACTTCACGCCCGGATAGCGCAGTTCCATGGCGGGGCTCATCGGCACGCCAAAGCCGTTCTTGGCCGGCAGTTGCGACGACAGGCCCATCGGCACGCGCGTCATGCTTTCCACGCCGGCAGCGATGACAATGTCCATCGCGCCCGACATCACCGCCTGCGCCGCGAAGTGCAGCGCCTGCTGCGACGAGCCGCACTGGCGGTCAACCGACGTGCCCGGCACGCTTTCCGGCAGGCGCGACGCCAGGATGGCATTGCGCGCCACGTTGCCCGCCTGCTCGCCCACCTGGCTCACGCAGCCCATGATGACGTCTTCGACTAGCGCGGGATCGGCACCGGTGCGTTCGATCAGCGCGTCCAGCACCTGCGCGGCCAGGTCGGCCGGATACCAGCCCGCCAGCTTGCCACCCTTGCGTCCGCCGGCGGTGCGCGCCGCGGCTACGATGTATGCCTCTGCCATGTGATCTCCTTGATCGGTGCCAGCGCATCAGGCCGGCATGCTGCGTTGTCGGTGCGCCGGTTGTCGGGCCGGCGGCAATGCTGCGTATTCTGGCGATGCCACCTCCAGGGCGCGTCGTCGGAAGCGACGAAACCGGCGCTGCCCCGGCGTATCGATGCAGTCTTCGCTACGTGCGCGGCGCCAGCACGGCAAAGATCGCCGTGGCGCGCAGCAGGCAGCGCTCGCCGCTGACCAGCTTGCACGTGCCATAGCGCAGCCGCGAGCCGAGCTTGTCGAACTCCACCCGTGCCTCCACCCAGTCGCCCGGCCGCGCCGAATCCAGGTAGTCCAGGCTCAGGTTGACCGTGACCGCGCTCTTCGAGCGGCCCGTTTCCAGAGACATCATCATGCCGATCGCGGTATCGGCAAGCGTGGCAAGCATGCCGCCGTGGGGAATGCCGAGGTTGTTCAGGTGGCTTTCGTCGATGCGAACCGCAAGCGTGCGGCGCTCCGCGTGCAGGTAGAGCTGCCCGAAGTTCGCCATGTAGCCGCCGAGCTTGCGCAAGGCGACAAAACCCTCGGGCACGCCGGCATCCGGGGCAGTCACAGTCGGGATCTCGGCTTCGGCCATGGGGCTTACGCGAAGTAGCGGGAAGCCACGCCAAGCTGCTCGCGGCACTCCGAGACCATGCGCACGATCAGCTCCTCGCAGCTCGGCACGTCGTCGATCAGGCCAACGCACTGACCCGCGCTGATGATGCCGCCGTTGGTTTCACCTGCCTTCAGCGCCGCCTTGCCGCGCACGCCGGCCACCAGGTGCTTGACGTCCTCGAACTTCGCGCCGCCCGGCTGGCGCTCGATCGTGACCACCTCGTCCGACACGGCGTTCTTCAGCACGCGCGCCGTGTTGTGCAGCGTGCGGAAGATCAGGTTGGTGTCGCGCTCGCTCGCTTCCACCAGCGCCTGCTTGACGTTGTCATGGATTGGCGCTTCGCGCGTGGCGCAGAAGCGGGTGCCCATGTTGACGCCCTCGGCGCCCAGCACCAGCGCCGCAGCCATGCCGCGGCCATCGGCAATGCCGCCCGAAGCGATCACCGGAATCGACAGCCGGCGCGCTGCCAGCGGAATCAGGACCATGCCCGGCACGTCGTCCTCGCCCGGGTGGCCGGCGCACTCGAAGCCGTCGATCGATACCGCATCCACGCCCAGGCGCTCCGCCGACAGCGCATGACGGATTGCCACGCACTTGTGGATCACCTTCATGCCCGCGGCCTTGGCGCGCGCGATGTGTTCCCTGGGGTTGTTGCCCGCGGTTTCGAGCACCTTGACGCCGCTCTCGATGATGACGTCGAGGTAGCGCGCATACGGCGGCGGATTGATCGACGGCAGCAGCGTCAGGTTCACGCCAAACGGCTTGTCGGTCATCTCCTGGCAGCGGCGGATCTCCGCGGCCAGATCCTCCGGGGTAGGCTGGGTCAGCGCGGTCAGGATGCCCAGGCCGCCCGCGTTCGAAACCGCGGCCGCCATTTCAGCGTAGCCTACCCATTGCATGCCGCCCTGGATGATCGGGTAGCGAATGCCAAGCAACTCGGTGATGCGTGTCTTCATGATTGTCCTTTGCTGAAAGCACTCATTTCGAAAGACGGAAGGCTGGCTTCCGCGTTTTGAAATGAGCGCCGGTGCGGCCACGCAGGCGAGTGTAAAGGGCGAGGCAGCCACAAGCCTCGTCGGTTTCGACGATTGCGGGCGGCGCATTCTGCACTAGTGTCCTGAGCTAGTGCCCTGAATCCCCCCGCACAGACGGACCAGCCGGAGCAGCCATGACCCAAGCCACCCCCTCTTTCGAAACGCTGCAGTACGCCGTAGAAGCCGGCGTCGCCACCATCACGCTGCATCGCCCCGACCAGCTCAATGCCTTCAACGCGCAGATGATGCAAGACCTGATCGCGGCCTTCGATGCCACCGACGCCGACGACAACGTGCGCGCAGTCATCGTCACCGGCTCGGGCCGCGCATTCTGCGCGGGTGCCGACCTGTCCGGCGGCGGTTCCACCTTCGACTACGAGAAGCGCTACGGCGCCGCGCCCGACACGGCCCATCGCGATGGCGGCGGCCGTGTGTCGCTGCGCATCTTCCGCAGCCTCAAGCCGGTCATTGCGGCGGTCAATGGCGCTGCAGTCGGCGTTGGCGTCACCATGCAGCTGCCGATGGACATCCGGCTCGCCTCCACCGATGCCAAATTCGGCTTCGTGTTCGCCCGCCGCGGCATCACGCCGGAAGCGGCATCGTCCTGGTTCCTGTCGCGCGTGGTCGGCATCTCGACCGCGCTCGAGTGGTGCTACACCGGCCGCGTGTTCTCCGCACACGAAGCGCTGGAGCGCGGCCTGGTGCGATCCGTGCACGCGCCGGAGGACCTGCTGCCGGCAGCGCGCGCCATTGCACGCGAGATTGCCGACAACGCCGCGCCGGTATCGGTGGCGATCTCGCGCCAGCTGATCTGGCGCATGGCCGGCGCCAGCCATCCGATGGAAGCCCACAAGCTGGACAGCCGCGCGATCCAGTCGCGCGGGCGCTCCGCGGACGTCAAGGAAGGCGTCGGCGCGTTCCTCGAAAAGCGGCCGGCAGCGTTCCCCGAACGCGTGTCGCAGGACATGCCCGATTTCTTCGACTGGGGCAGCGAGCCGCCCTTCGTCTGACCGAAAGCGAGCCGACAGCCCCAACGATCCAGCGGAGCCCAGAATGAAAGTCAGTGAGGCGGTGGACAGCCGCAAATCGGTGCGCGGCTTCCTGCCCGCACCGGTCGCCCCCGACACCATCCGCCGCGTGCTCGACGCGGCGGCGCGCGCGCCCTCGGGCGGCAACCTGCAGCCGTGGCATATCCATGTGATCGGCGGCGAGCCGCTGCAGCAGCTCAAGGGCATCATGCGCGAGCGCGTCGCGCAGGCGCCTGGCGGCGAGGCGCGCGAGTACGACATCTACCCGCGCGAGCTGGTATCGCCCTATCGCGACCGGCGCTTCCAGGTTGGCGAGGCGCTTTATCAGTGCCTGGATATCCCACGCGATAACAAACCCGCCCGGCTCGCCCAGTTCGCCAACAATTTCACGTTCTTCGGGGCGCCGCTGGCGCTGTTCTGCACCGTGGACCGGCGCATGGGGCCGCCGCAATGGTCGGACCTCGGCATGTACCTGCAGACGGTGATGCTGCTTCTGCGCGAGGAAGGGCTGCACAGTTGCGCACAGGAATGCTGGGCGATCTACCCCGAAACCATCGGCAACTTCCTGTCGCTGCCACCGGAGCGGATGCTGTTTACCGGCATGGCGATCGGCTATGAAGACCCCGAAGCGCCGGCCAACCAGCTGCGCGCGATCCGGGCGCAGCTGGAAGAGTTTGCCGAGTTCATCGGCATCTGACCCGCCAGGCTTCCGGTACGCCTAAAGCAGGCCGATCTGACGCGCGATCGCGACCGCCTGCGTGCGGTTGCTCGCGTGCAGCTTGGCGCTGATATTGCGCAAATGCGTGCGCACCGTGGTCTCGGAGACGAACAGCCGCTCGGCCATGGCCACGTTGGAATAGCCTTCGGCAAGCAGTTGCAGGACCTTCAGCTCCTTGGGCGTCAGCGGCTCGACCAGCGCTGCCGGCGCGGGCTTGCCTGCCGGAGCGGCAGTTGAGCCGCCCGCGCTGACGCCGCACGCTTCCAGCAGCCGTTCGACATAGGGGCCGGGCAGGCTGCCTCCCTGGCGCGCGCATGCATCGGCCACCAGCCGGCGAACTTCGTCGCCCTCGTCGGCAAAAATGCGGATAAAGCCTTCGGCCGCGCCAAAGCGCAGGGCTTCGCCCATGACCACCAACGCCTGTGCGCCGTCCCCGGTGCGCTGGCATGCCTGCGCCAGCAGGATGCGCAACTTGAGTGCGCGCCGCATCAGCTGGTTGGCTGTCGCGGCCGCCAGTTCGCGTTCGACTGACTCCCGCACCTGCGCCGTTGGCTCGGCATGCAGGGCCAGGCGCAGCCGTCCGACGGTGATGTCCTCCACTTCGCTGGCAAACGAGCTCACGCCGGGGCGCGTCTTCCACAGTGCCGGATCGCTGGCGCGCTGGATGGCCTCCTCGGCGGCATGGCGATTGCCCTGGCGCAGGGCCAGCCGGGCACGCTCCAGCATCGCGGACATGACCAGCCGCGTCAGGCCGCGATAGTGGCCGAGGTGTTCCAGCGCCGCCAGCCATTCGTGGGCCTGGTCCACCTCGCCCCGCTCGAAGGCAATGCGCGCCAGCACGACGTGGCCGGTGATGATCTGGTCGGGCAGGCCAAGATCGCGCGACAGCGGCAGGTAGACGTTCAGCAGCCGGCCGGCGCGATCGGTGTCGCCGCTCTCATACAGGCCTTCCGCCAGCAGGATGCCGGCCATGGCATTGCCGTTGGTGGGGCCAAAGCGGTTGGGCAGCATGGTGCGCGCCGCGATGCGGAACCGCCCCAGCGCCTGCTGCAGGCGCCCCTGGCGCAGGTCGATCAGCCCCTCGACCGACTCCGAGAAGATCTTGTTGAAATTGCTGTCCGAGCCACGCACCGCCTGCCGCGCCACGGCCAGCAGCCGGCGGGCTTCCGGATAGTCGCCGCTGACCGCCGCGAGCCGCGCCATCGAGGTGGCCAGGATGGCATCGGGAAAGGCATAGCCCATCGGCAGCGGCGGCAGCTCGGTGCAGGCGAACACGCGGGCGTCGTCGAACCGGTCCATCATGTTCAGCAGCATGTGCCGCAGCGCACGGATATGCGCGAGCAGGTCGCCCGCAGCGTTGTCGGTCGGAATGGCCTGCAGCAGCGCGATCGCATCAGCCGGGCCGCGCGTGAACGACACCGCCCACACGTGCGCGATCTGCAGCTTCGGCCAGCGTGCCATCTCCTCGGCGGGCACCGCCTCCAGCCAGCGCGTCAGCAGGCGCATGCGCCCCTGCGCGAGCAGGTCGTCCACCGAGCCGGCCAGCAGTTGCAGCGCATGCTCAAGTCCGCCTGCGGCCAGCGCGTGTTCAATGGCCGGCACCGGGCGGCCCTGTGCTTCGTACCAGCGCGAAGCCGCCAGGTGCAGGCCCGGCACCGCCTCCGGCATGGCCTGCAGCAACTGCCCGCGCAGGAAGCTGGAAAACAGGCTGTGATAGCGATACCACTGCTCCGGCTCCGCGCCGGTGCCGCGCTCCCCGTAGCGCTCGCCTTCCAGCGGCAGCAGGAACAGGTTGGCGCGTTCCAGCCAGGCCAGGATCTCCGCGCTGCCGCGCTCGCCCGGCTCTCCGGCTTTCGTGTCGGGCTGGCATACCGCATCGCACAGCGGCCCGCACAGCTGGTCGAGAATGGATGTACGCAGCAGGAAATCGCGCACGGGCCCGGGCAGGTGCAGGAACACGTCTTCGACGAGATAGTCGGCAATCGCGGCGTTGGAGCCCGAGAATCCCGCGATAAAGACTTCCGGCTGCGTGCGCCGCTCTAGCGCGACGGACGCCAGCCACAGGGCCGTGGCCCATCCCTCGGTGCGCCGGTGCAAGGCGCTGATGGCGGCGGGCTGCAGCGTCAGGCCGCGCGCCTGCCGCAGGAAGGCTTCAGTCTCGCCGGCGCTGAAGCGCAGTTGCGCCGGTTCGATCTCCAGCAGTTCTCCGCGTGCGCGCAGGCGGCCAAGGCCGCTCTCCGGCACCCAGCGCGTGCCGAGCACCACCCGGGAGCCGGGCGGCAGGCTTTCCACCAGTTGCCAGACCAGCCCGGCCACGGCGGGATTCTGGATCGCTTCGAAATCGTCGAGGAAAAGCGCGAATGGCGCGGTATGCCGGGCGACCTGATCGATCAGGGCCAGCGCCTGCTCGCCCGGATCCTGCGCGCCCGAGCCGTCGGCGCTGCGGCCGTCATTGCCGAGGACTTGCGAGATAGCGGCTTCGAGCGAGCCGAGGAAGCGCGTGGCATCGTTGTCAGCGCGATCCAGCGTCAGCCAGGCAGTGGCGACGCCGGCGGCGTCGAGGCGGGCCCGGCATTGCAGCATGGCGGTGGTCTTGCCGAAGCCTGCCGGCGCCCGCACCAGCACGAGCCGGACGAAGCCCGCTCCGCACACGGCGTCGCAAATGGCCTGCCGCTGCACCTGGAACGGCGTCAGCAGCGGCGGCCGCAGCTTCGCCGCCAGGGCGGCTGCGCCCGTGCCCGGCACCGTGCGCCGGCCTGTCTCCTCGATACTTGCCATTGGCCTGTTCTGTGTTGCGCGCATCACGCCGGGCCGCGCCCGTCTGCATGCGGCCGCGCGCCCGTGCCTCTGATTGAACGGGGAATTATGGCGTAAACGCAGGGAAGCGGCCCGGCGGCCGCTCGCGAAGGTGTGCCGCTCTGCGGGTGCGGCACCCATCCGCCATTACACCAGCTTGCTGGCGTGCCCGGTCCAGTAGCGGTCGCGCAGGAGCCGCTTGAGCAGCTTGCCGGTCGGCAGCCGCGGCAGTTCGGGCTCGAAGTCCACCGAACGCGGGCACTTGATGCCCGACAGGCCCGCGCGGCAGAACGCGAGCAGTTCCTCGGCCAGCTCCGGACCGGCGTCCGCCATGTTCATCGGCTGCACCACCGCCTTGACCTCTTCGCCGAAGTCTTCGTTGGGCACGCCGATCACAGCGACGTCCATGACCTTGGGATGCGTCATCAGCAGGTTCTCGGCCTCCTGCGGGTAGATGTTCACGCCACCCGAGATGATCATGTTGGCCTTGCGGTCGGTCAGGAACAGGTAGCCCTCGTCGTCCACGTAGCCGACATCGCCAATCGTGGTCCAGTCCGGATGGACCGGGTGGCGCGATTCGGCGGTCCTGGCCTCGTCGTTGTGATAGGCGAACGACCGCCCTTCCGCAAAATAGATGGTGCCGGGCTGGCCGGGCGGCAGCAGCTCGCCGCCGGCATCGCAGATGCGCAGCTTGCCGACCATGGCGCGGCCCACGGTACCGGGGCGCTGCAGCCATTCCCCGGCGCTGACGACAGTCACGCCATTGCCTTCGGTGCCCGCGTAGTACTCCCAGATCACCGGGCCCCACCATTCGATCATCTGCGCCTTGACCGGCACCGGACAGGGCGCGGCGGCGTGGATGGCGACCCGCAGCGACGATACGTCATGGCCGAGGCGCTGCGCTTCGGGCAGCTTGAGCAGGCGCGAGAACATGGTCGGCACCACCTGCGTGTGCGTGATGCGGTGCGCCTCCACCAGTTGCAGGAACTGCCCGGCGTCGAAGTGCTCCATCACCACCGACGTGCCGCCCAGCGCCTGCACGGTCATGTTGTAGCGCAGCGGCGCCGCGTGGTACAGCGGCGCCGGCGAAAGATATCGCGTGTCCGGGCCGAAGCCATAGAGCTTCTGGCACAGCGATGTCAGCGTGGTGGGATCGTCAATGCGCGGGCTCGCCGGCGGCGCGAACACCCCCTTCGGCCGGCCGGTCGTGCCCGAGGAATACAGCATGTCGCCGCCGGTGATTTCGTCCTCGATGCGCCAGCCGGGATATTCGGCCAGCATCCGCTCATAGCAGCCATGGCCCGGAATCGCGCCATCCATCATCAGGCGGGCCTTGAGCCCTGGCGTCTGGTCGGCCAGTGCCGCCGCGACCTCGGCCTGTGCATGCGTGGTCACCAGCAACTGCGCCCCGCTGTCGTTGACGATGTAGGCGGCGTCCGCCACGTTGAGCCGCGTGCTCAGGCAGATATAGACGATACCGCTGCGCTGGGCGCCCCAGCAAAGCTCGAACAGCCGCGCATGGTTCTCCACCAGGAACGCCACCCGGTCGCCCGCCCGCAGCCCATGGTCGCGGAACATGCGTGCCACCTGGTTGGATCGCTCGTCCAGCTCGCGATACGTGATGACGGCGCCGCTGCCCATGATGACCGCCGGCTTGTCCGGCGTGCGCTGCGCGTGGATATGCGGATGCATGGCGTTGATCTCCTCGAGGGTGGTCACTGCACGAACAGGCCATTCTGGATAGCTGTGCACGTTCAGGCTATCGTCGGAACCGACGAAGCGCCCTCGCCCGGCTTTGCCGCAGTACAAGAAACCGCGTGTCCCTGCCGATCGTCTGATGCGACGATGCGCGAGCCGCCGCTTTGCCCCGAAGATGGACTTCTCCCTTCATTGCGCCAACCCAACCCCTTCCCGAGGAGCCAAGGTGGATTTCCAGTTCAGCGAAGAACAATCGATGCTGCGCGACACCCTCGCGCGTTACCTGGCCGACCACTATGATTTCGAAGCGCGCCGCGCTGCCGCGAGCTCGGCAGAGGGCTGGCGTCCGGCGTGCTGGCGTGCCTTTGCCAGCGAGCTGGGCATCCTGGGCGCCGGCTTTCCCGAGCAGCTGGGCGGCCTGGGCGGCGGCGCGCCCGAGCACATGATCGTGATGGAGCAGTTCGGGCGGCACCTGGTCCTGGAGCCCTACCTGTCGACCGTGGTGCTGGGCGGGGGCGCCTTGCTGCATGGCAACAAGGATCTTGCGGCGCAATGGGTACCGGCCATTATCGGCGGCGAGGTCATCGCCGGCTGGGCGCACGCCGAGCCCGAGAGCCGGTACTGCCGCCACGCGGTACGGACCAGCGCCGCGCGCGGCGGCAGCGATTACATACTGAGCGGCCACAAGACCGTGGTGGTCGGCGCGCCCTTCTCTACCCATCTGGTCGTCAGCGCGCGCACGTCTGGCGAACCGCGCGACACCGGCGGCATCAGCCTGTTCTGGATTCCGCGCGACGCCGCCGGCGTGACCGTGCGCGAGTACCCGACCATCGACGGCGCACGCGCCGGCGAAGTGCTTCTCGACAACGTGCGCGTGCCCGCCAGCCAGATGCTCGGCGCGGAAGGCCAGGCGCTGCCGCTGATCGATCGTCTGTGCGATGCAGCCATGACCGCACTGTGCGCCGAGGCGAATGGCGCCATGGCGCGCATGCTCGCCGACACCATCGACTACGCGCGCCAGCGCAAGCAGTTCGGTGTGGCGATCGGCACCTTCCAGGTGCTGCAGCACCGCATGGCCGACATGTACATGCAGATCGAACAGTCGGTGGCGCTGACCCAGGTCGCCGCCATGCAGGCGGGCGCAGCGCCGCGCGAGCGCGCGCTCGCGGCAGCCGCCGCCAAGGCGCAGGCGGGCCACGCCGGCAAGTTCGTCGGGCAGGCCGCCGTGCAGATCCATGGCGGCATGGGCGTGACCGAAGAACTGGCCGTGGGCCACTACTTCAAGCGCGTGACGGCCATCGACCTGCAGCTGGGCTCGGCGGAGCACCAACTGCGCCGCTACGCCGACCTGCTCTATCCGGTGGCGGCCTGATGCAGCCACACGCCCCCATCATCCAAGCACCTGCCAACGAGGCCAGCCGATGAATCTCGAATTTTCCGCGCAAGACCTGCAGTTCCGCGACGAAGTGCGCGCCTGGATCGCCGAGGCGTTCGATGCCGACCTGCGCGCCATGATGGCGCAGTCCAAGAACGGTTACCTCGACAAGGCCGGCATGGTGCGCTGGCAGAAGAAGCTCCATGCACGCGGCTGGATCGCGCCCAACTGGCCGAAGGAGTACGGCGGTCCCGGCTGGACGCCGGCGCAACGCTACCTGTTCCAGGCCGAGATCGCCGCGGCCGGCTGCCCGCCGGTCTCGCCGATGGGCCTGAAGATGGTGGCGCCCGTCATCATGAAATACGGCACGCCGGAACAGAAGGCGCGCTTCCTGCCGCCCATCCTCAGCTCGGATGTGTGGTGGTGCCAGGGCTATTCCGAGCCCAACTCCGGCTCCGACCTGGCCTCGCTGCAACTGCGCGCCGACCACGGCACCGACCGCGAGGGCGAACACTACCTGCTCAACGGCTCGAAGATCTGGACCACCCATGCGCAGTGGGCCGACTGGATGTTCTGCTTGGTGCGCACCAGCCGCGAATCGCGCCGCCAGGAAGGCATCTCGTTCCTGCTGGTGGACATGCGCACGCCGGGGATCACGGTGGCGCCGCTGCCGACGCTCGACGGCCCGATGCCCGGCCAGCAGGAAGTCAACCAGGTGTTCTTCGACAATGTGCGCGTGCCGGTGGCAAACCGCATCGGCGAGGAGAACAAGGGCTGGACCTATGCCAAGTACCTGCTCGAGTTCGAGCGCGGCGGCAGCTACGGCCCGACGCTGCAGAAGCAGCTGGAGAAGGTGGCGGCCATCGCCGCCGACCAGGCCAGCGACAACGGCGGGCGCCTGCTGGACCATCCGGTGTTCCGGCAGAAGCTGGCCGCGCTGCATCTCAAGGCTGCCGGGCTCGAAGCGGTCGAGCTGAAGCTATTCTCGGGCGTGGAGTCAGGCACGTCGGTCGGCGCGGCGTCGAGCATGCTCAAGCTGGTCGGCACGGAAACCCTGCAGGCGATCAGCGAGCTTGCAGTCGATGCCGCCGGTCCTGCTGCGCTGCCGTTCGTGCAGGATTCATGGGCGGAAGTCCAGGGCCGCGAAGCGCCGCCGCGCGTGGGGCCCGGCTATGCCGGCCCGCTGGCGCCGCGTTACTTCAACTATCGGAAAGCCTCGATCTACGGAGGCTCGAACGAGATTCAGCGGAACATCATTGCCAAGCTGATTCTCGGGCTCTGACGCCCGGGCCGGGCCTGCCGTACATCGGTCCAGGCCTGGCAACTATTCCGCCTGCAGGGGCCAGCCGATAGTCAGCGGCTGGCCCTTTCTTTTCGTCGCTGCCCTGCCAACGGCATGCGACAGACGCGCGCCTCGCTGCGGCGTCTCCAATCCCGCACATCCGTCGAAAGCCTAGGGTTCACCCTTGGTTGACGCCCTCAAGCTGCGCTCGAACCAGGGAAGCATTTCCTGGATAGGAGAGCAAACCTGCGGGTACCAAGTGCCTGATCTGAGGTTATCGCTTATTCCGCGGTGATCCCGTATTCGCGGATCAGCTTTGCCCATGCCGCGGTTTCCTCGCGGATGCGCCCAGCCAGCGCCTCCGGCGTGCTGGCCACCGGTTCCATGCCTTGCCGCTGCAGGTCTGCACGAACCGCCTGCGTCGCAAACAGGGCGCGCACATCCGCGCTCAGCGCGTCGGCAGCGGCTTGCGGCGTGGCGCGCGGCACCAGCAGCGCGTACCAGGAACTGACATCGATGCCGGCCACACCCTGCTCTGCCAGCGACGGCACGCCGGGCGCCGCGGGCGAGCGTTTCACCTGCGTCACAGCCAGCGCGCGCAGCGCGCCGGACTGGATAAATGGCGCCAGCGTCGGCCATGTGCCCAGCAGCACAGGCACCTGCCCGCCCACCACGTCGTTGAGCGCCTGGGTGGTGCCCTTGTACGGAACGTGCATCAGCGTCACGCCCGCCTTGTGCCGGAACAGTTCGCCCGCCAGATGCAGGCCGCTGCCGACGCCCGGGCTGGCGTAGCCCATCGGCGCACCGCTCTTGTCGGCCTGTTTCGCCAGCCGGATCAGGTCCTGCACGGAATTCGCCTTGACCGACGGATGCACCGCCAGCACGTTGGGCGAAGTCGCCAGCAGGGAAACCGGCCGGAAATCGCGCTCGACCTGATACGAAAGCGCGGGGTACAGCGTCGGATTGATGGTCAGGTTGCCGGCCGGCACCACCAGCAGCGTGCAGCCGTCGCCCGGCGCGCGCCGCACCGCGTCGATGCCGATATTGCCGTTGGCGCCCGGCTTGTTGTCGACGATAAAGGTGGTGCCGCGGCGCTGCTGCAGCCCGTGCGAGAGCGTGCGGGCGAGCAGGTCGGCCGGGCCGCCGGCCGGGAACGGCACGACGATGCGCACATTGGTGCAGGCAGGCGCTGCAGCCTGCGCGGACATGCCCGCGCAGGCAAGCAGCCCCAATGCAAGCCCGGCCAGCCATCGGCGCCGGATACGGCTTTTCGTCATCGGGATTCCCGTTTCCTGCATCGTGCTTCCCTTCCATGGCTGACCGCGCTCAGGGCAGCCCGCATCCATCCAATTGTTCAGCCCTGACCGAATGGCCGGACTTCCTGTGGCCGGTAGTCGAGCAGCCGCGACAGCTCGGCGGCCGCGCTCCTGACCTTCTCGACCATCATGTCGAGCTGTTCCGGATCGATGCGCGAAGCGGGGATGGTGGCCCCAAGCGCCGCCACCACCTTGGCGCTACGGTCGCGCACCGGCGCCGCGATGGTCGAGATGCTGGCTTCGAAGAAGCCTTCATGCAGTACATAGCCGCGCTGGCGGTCACGCTGCACCATCTCGTACAGCTCCTCCACCGTGCGCGGCGTGCTTTCCGAATACACCTCGAGGCGCGACTCCGGATACAGCGCACGCAGTTCCTCCAGCGACAGGTCTTCCAGCAGCACACGGCCCAGCACGGTGGCGTGGGCCGGCAAACGGGTGCCGACATTGACCGTGCTGGCGAACGGGCGCGTCGCCACCGACTTGGCCACGTACACGATCGAGCGCCCGTCGCGCACGACCAGGTTGCACGGATAGGCGATCTCGTCGCGCAGGCGGTCCAGCAGCGGGCGCCCCAGTTCGGTCAGTTCCAGCGAGGCCAGGTAGTCGAAGCCGAGCCGCAGCACGGCCATGCCCAGCCGGAACTCGCGCCCGCCGTCAGTGCGCTCCACGAAGCCCATCATCTCCAGCGTGGCCAGCAGCCGGAACACGGTCGAGCGCGGTACCTTCAGCCGGCGCGCCAGTTCGGCCGCGGACAGGGTGCGTTCCCTGCTGCTGAACTCGCCCAGCAGCCTCAGCCCGCGCTCCAGCCCCGGCACGATGTACTTGTCCTGGGCGTCATCCGGCGGCAATTCGGTGGTCATGGTTTGTCTCTGCAAATACGTGGCTGGCGTGACTTTCCCATATATCACGCCTTGGAACCCATAGGGTAACCGGAATGCAGACAAACCCTGCACGGCGGCGGGCCGGCCGCCCACCGCCATGCAGTCCCACGCTGCCTACTTCAGGTAGTCGCGCAGCCAGGCCGCGCACTGCTCGCCGTGCTGCGCCGGCCAGCGCACCACGATGGTCTCGTCACGACGCCGCACTTCCACGCAGATGTCGGACACCGGACCGCGGTCACTGCCGGCGCGGCCGAACAGGCGCGAGAGCAAGCCGGTGCCGTTGGCGACGCCGTTCGCGTGGCTGTTGTGGCTGGCCAGCACAGCCGGAGCCGGCGCTGCAGGCGCGGATGCCGGAGCCTTCGCAAGGGGCGCCGCAGGCACGGCAGCGGCCTGCGCCCCGCCCGGTGCCAGCCGCGCCAGCAGGTTGGCACCGAACTCGTCCCACATGCGGTCGGCCTTGGTCTTCATCACGCTCAGGCCGAAGGTGCCGAGCCGGCCAAGCACATCCACCTGCACCTTGATGCGCAGCTGGGTCGAGCCGTCGTCCTGTTCGGTCAGGAAGATCTCGCTGGACTGGCGCAGCGAACTGGCCACGGAGGCATCCTCGCCGGTGCCTTCGGTGCGCAGGTAGTGCGGCGCGCGGGTCTCGACGATCTTCGTGTTCAGGCGGAAGCGCGCATTGATAAAGGCGATCTTCACCGCCATGTGCGCGACGTATTCCACATCGCTGATGACTTCGATCGACGCCATGCCGGGCACGCAGGCGCCCATCACGTTGGGGTCGAGCAGCAGCTCCCACACGCGCGCCGGGGGCGCCGCGGTGACCAGGGTCTTTTCAATTTCCACGCATTTTCTCCGCGGCGGACAGGATGGACTCGACGATGCCGACATAGCCCGTGCAGCGGCACAGGTTTCCGTTCAGCCCGTGGCGGACCTCTTCTTCCGTAGGGTTGGGGTTGTGCGCGAGCATGGCGCACGACGTCATCAGGAAGCCTGGCGTGCAATAGCCGCACTGCAGGCCGCCGTTGTCCATAAAGCACTGTTGCAACGGATGCAGCTCGCCATCGGCGGCCAGGCCTTCCACGGTCATGACGTGGCGCCCGCGCGCCTGCACGGCGAGCATCAGGCAGGACTTGACGACCTCGCCGTCGACCAGCACGGAGCACGCGCCGCAGATGCCCGTCTCGCAGCCGCGCTTGGTGCCGGTGAGGTTCAGGTCGTCGCGCAGCAGGTCGGAAAGCAGGCGCCGCGCGGGCACTTCCACCTGGTGTTCTTCACCGTTGACGGTGAGTTCAATGCTGACTTTGTTCATGGCAGTTCCTTACTCCGATGCCACGCCGAACAGGCCGGAGATGGTGCGGCGGGCGACAACGCGGACCATCTCGCGCCGGTATGACGCCGAGCCGCGCAGGTCCGAGACGGCGTTGATGTCGGCGGCGACGATATCCGCTGCCTCGGCGGCCAGCTCCGCGGTGACGGTCTTGCCGGCCAGCAGTGCCTCGGCACGGCGCAGGCGGGCGGGGATCGGCGTGGAAGCGCCGACAGCCAGCCGCACATCCACGCAGAACGCCCTTTCGCGCCGCACGGACAGCGCCACACTGGCCAGCGGCCGGTGCTCGGCCGCGGTGCGCAGGAAGCGCGAGTAAAGGCCGTCCGCGCCCGCAGCCGGCGGCGGCAGGCGGATCTCCGTGACCACTTCGTCGCCGGCCAGTGCCGTGACGTAGTAGTCCACCAGGAAATCCTCGATACCGATCACGCGCTCGCCGCCGGTGCCGCTGACGACGATTTGCGCGCCCAGCGCCATCAGGCAGCCCGGCGGATCGGTGGCAGGGTCGGCATAGCAGAGATTGCCGCCGATGGTGCCCTGGTTGCGCACCTGCGGGTTGGCCACGCGCGAGGCCATGCTGGCCAGCATTGGGTAGTGCGCCTGCACCACCGGCGAGCGCGCGACATCGGCATGCAGCGCCAGCGCGCCGATGCGCAGGCCACCGCGCGGATCGAACCCGATGCGGCGCAGATCTTCTAGCCGGCCGAGCGAGACGAGATGGCTCGGCGTCAGCATGCGTTGGCGCATGCCCAGCATCAGCGCGGTGCCGCCGGCAAACACGCGGCAGCTGTCGCCCAGGTCGGCCAGCATGCGGCTGGCCTCGGCCACGGACGCCGGTTCGAGAAACTCGAAATCACGCATGCGCGGCCTCCTTCTGATTCTGCTCACGCAGTGCCGCCAGCACCTTTTCCGGCGTGATGGGCAGCGAATGGATGCGTATGCCGATGGCATCGTGCACCGCGTTGGCAATCGCCGCGGCGCCCGGCAGGATGGCCGTCTCGCTGGCCCCCTTGGCGCCGTAGGGGCCGTTGGGGTCATTGGATTCGACCACGTCCGTGCGCAGCATCGGCACGGCATCGGCAGTGGGCATGGTGTAGTCGGCGAAGTTGCCGTTCATCAGGCGTCCGTCTTCGTAGTGCAGGTTTTCGTAGAGCGTCCAGCCGATGGCCTGCACCGTGGCGCCGTGGGTCTGGCCGTGCACGGCGAGCGGGTTGATGGCCTTGCCGCAGTCGTCGGCGACAAAGCTGTCGATCACGGTGACCTGCCCGGTCTGGGTGTCGACCTCAACTTCCACCGCCTGCGCCGCGAACGAATAGGCGGGCGCGATGTTGCCGTAGTAGTTGGCGTCATGCATGACGGTTGGGGCGTCGTAGGTGGCGCGCACATGAATGCCCTCGCCGCCGTGGCGGAAGATGTGCAGGCGGGCGATCTCGGCCAGCGTGGCGGACTTGTCCGGCTGGCCAGTGGCGCTGATGCGGCCGTCGGCAATTACCAGCTTGTCGGCTTCCACTCCCAGCTTCCCGGCCGCCAGCGCCAGCAGCTTTTCGCGCGCCTCGCGAGCCGCACGCAACACGGCATTGCCCGCGATGATGGTCACGCGCGAGGCCAGCGAGCCCAGGCAGAACGGCGCGGCATCGGTATCGGGTGCCATCACGGTAACGTGCGACAGCGGAATGCCCAGCTCCTGCGCGCAGATCTGGCTGAGCATGGTGTTGGCGCCCTGCCCCATGTCGCACTCGCTGGTCTGCAGTATCACGCGGCCGTCTTCGTTGAGCTTGAGCAGGATGGTCGAGCCGTCCCAGTTGCCCAGCGTGCGGTTTCCGCTGACGTGCATCGCGGCGGCGATCCCGACGCCGCGGCGGCGCGTGCCGGTGCCGCGCGGAGCGGCGCGCTTTTCGTCCCAGCCGATGGCGGCGCGCGTCATGTCCAGGCACTCCACCATGCCGGTGCTGCCGATCTTCCAGCCGTGCACGCTGGTGTCGCCGGTGCGGATGGCGTTGCGCTTGTGCACTTCCACCGGATCGATGCCGACCATGCCGGCCAGCACGGTCAGGTGGCAGTTGAGCGGGAACTGCATCTGCTGGCCGCCGAAGCCGCGGAACGCGCCGCGCGGCGGATTGTTGGTGTAGGCCAGCACCGCGTGCGAGCGCACGTTCCCGACGCGGTGCATATTGTCGCTGCGCATGGCAGTCACATGCATCACGTCACCGGCGAGCCCCGAGTAGGCGCCGCACTCGGCAACGATGCGCACGGCCTTGGCAACGATCATGCCGGCCGCCGACAGGCCCATGCGCAACCACACCTTTGCGGGAACGCTTGCGCGGGCACCCTGGAAATCCTCCAGCCGGTTGTTCACCAGCCGCACGGGCCGATCGAGCCGGCTCGCCAGGAAGGCGCAGATCAGGCTGTTGTTCTCCTCGACGATCTTCGCGCCAAAGCCGCCACCGGTAGTGGCCTGAACCACGCGGATGGTCGAGGCCGGACGATCCAGCGCCTCGGCCATGCGGGCCCGGGCCAGGAACACCGACTGCGTCGATGCCCACACCGTCAGGCGCTCGTTGCCGTCCTGCGCTGCCACCGACGCCATCGGCTCCAGGTAGCCCGGATACTGCGAGTGCATCTCGTAAGTGGCCTCGTATACGGCAGCGGCGGCGGCAAAGCCGGCCTCCACGTCGCCGCGTTCGATGCGCATCTCGTGGCCGATATTGCGGGTGCCGGCGTGGATCTCCGGCGCCCCTTCGGCCAGCGCGGCGTCGGGCGTGAGCACGGCGGGCAATGCTTCGTATTCGATGCGGATCAGGTCCAGCGCATCGCGTGCGATCTCCTCGCTCACCGCGACCACCGCGGCCACCTCTTCGCCAACGTGGCGCACCACACCGGTGGCAAGAATGCGGTGCTCCTTGCGGTGCGGCCCCCACAGCCGCGCGGGCGTATCGCAGCCGGTCACCACCAGTTTCACGCCGGGCAGCGCCTTCGCCGCCGACGTATCGATGCTGACGATGCGGGCATGCGGATGCGGGCTGCGCAGCACCCTGGCGTGCAGCATGCCGGGCAGCTTGATGTCGCCGGCATACTGCGCGCGCCCCATGACCTTCTCCCGCGCGGTCACCTGCGGCGGGGACGTTCCCACGATGGCCTTGCTCATGCCGGCCTCCTGCTTGTCGTGTTGCATGAATGCGATGCGCCGGCCGCGATCATTCGGCCGTGATCCCCAGGTCGCGGATGACCTTGCCCAGGCGCTCGTAGTCGGCGGCATTGACCTTGTCCAGCGCGGCGGGCGCACCGCCCACCGGGCTGGCGCCGAAGGTGGCCATCTTCTCCGCCACGTCGGGCAGGCGGATGACCTCGTTGAGCTGCTGGTTCAGCACCTTGACCACTTCGGCCGGCGTGCCCCTTGGCGCCATCACGCCATGCCAGGCGCCGACCACCACGTCCTTGTAGCCGAGCTCGGCCAGCGTCGGCACGTTGGGCAGCAGCGGCGAGCGCTTCGCATCGGTGATCGCCAGCGGAATCAGCCGGCCGGTGTTGATGTACTGCGCCACCGGACCCAGCGTGACGTAGGCGAAGTTCACATGGCCCGCCACCACGTCGTTGACGGCCGGCGCCACGCCCTTGTACGGCACGTGCTGGATCTTCACGCCGGCGGCGCGGTTGAGCATCTCGCCGGCGATATGCATCGGCGACCCCGCACCGGGGCTGCCGTAGGTCAGCGCCTTGCCCGACTTCGCCGCGGCGATCATCTCCGGCACGGTCTTCACGCCCGCCGCCGGGTTGGCCACCAGCAGCACCGCCTGCACCGCGGTCTGGATCACGGGCGTGAAGCCATGCAGCGGGTCATAGCTGGCCGAGGGCGCGAGCTTGAGCACCATCGGCGCCAGCGTGAACGGGTTGGGCGTGTACAGCAGCGTGTAGCCATCGGCCGGCGCCCGACTGACAAAGCTCGCGCCTACCACGCCGCCCGCGCCGGGGCGGTTTTCGACGATGACCGGTTGCTTGAGGCGGGCGGACAGCTTGTCGGCGTACAGGCGCGCCATGGCATCGGTGTCGCCACCTGGCGGATAGGCCACGACCATGGTTACGGTCTTGGACGGATACGGGGCGCTGGCCAGCGCGCTGCCCGCGGCAAGCGCGAGCGCGGCCATGGCGGTGGCGGCAAGGAAAAGGCGGCGGGGGCGATCTTGTCTCATCAACAGCTCCTGTGGGAGGCGCATTCGCGGCGTTGGAGTGGGCTGTTGTGCGCACCGCGAAAAACAGGGTTGGCTCGGTTCACAACACTTCGTTGTTTCATTGGTAAAACGTATGTTCACAAAAGGAACATTTGCATCCTAGGTGGCTTAAGTTGACAACTCAACTTACGTTAACCACCAATTGACTTGATTCTTTTTATCGAGTCGTTTTTTATGCGGCAAGGTAAGCACATGGCCGCAGCAAGGGCCATGGCTGTGAGACAATCGGGCCCGCCAACCGGCCCTGAATCCGCGGCCGGCAGAGACCAGATCAAGAGGACCGCATGCCCCGTGACGCCGCGCCCGCCAGGGACCAGCCCACGCCCGATGACGCAGCAACCAGCCCGTGGACCGACCTTGACGAAGCCGGCAGCGGCCTGACCGTCGACAATTTCCTGACCACCATGCTCAGCCAGCTGGTTACAGCGCTGCGCAGCACCGTGACCCGGCCCTATGCCGAGCAGTTCGGACTGACCGTGCCGGAATGGCGCATCCTGGCGCTCCTGGCGCACGCGAAGGAGCTGCCGTTCGCTGAGCTGGTCGAGCAGTCGACCTCGGACAAGGCGCTGGTCAGCCGCACGCTGCGGCTGCTGGAAGAGCGCGGCCTGGTTCACCTGACCTCGGCGGGCAGCACGCCGCGCAAGAAGCTGATCTGCGCGGTGACCGAGGCCGGCACGGCGCTGCACGACCAGGTGATGCCGCTGGCGCGGCGCGGGCAGGCGGAGGTGATCCGCCAGCTATCGCCGGCGGAGCGTGAAGCGGTCTACCTGGGGCTGCGCAAGCTGTTGCGCGCCCAGTCCTGAGCGCAAGCGCAGGAAAACCGCGGGGCGCGCCGCTTCAGTGCCGCCCTACCACCTGCTGGCGCTGGTATGAAGCCAGTGCCAGCCGCATGGCATCGCGCACCGCGGCGACCGAGCGGTTGTCGTCATCGCTCTTGCGGGTCACCATCGACATGGTCAGTATCGGCGCCGCCCGGCCCAGCCGCACCAGCCGCACCGGATAGTTCTGCACCAGTGCCGGGTCGGGACCTTGCAGGATCGACACCCCCAGCCCGGCGCTGACCATCGCGACGATGGCCGGGGCGCTGTCGAACTCCAGCGTGCCCCGGATCTCCGATACATGCGCATGGACGTATTGCGCCGCCATCGCGCCCGATACCGTATTGCGGTCATAGCGAATCCAGTCATACAGGCGGAACAGTGAAGCCACATTGGTCTCGGTCGCGCCGGGCGGCGCGATCAGCACCAGTTCGCGCCGCATCATCGGCGTCCAGCGCAAGCGGGCCGAACCGCCGGACTCAGGCTGCGCCACCAGCGCCGCATCGATATCGCCAGCCTTGACCGCCGCCGTCAGCGTGCTGCTGCGGCCACGCACCAGGCGCAGGTCCAGCCGCGGATGCCGCTCGCGTACATAGCGCACGATCCCGGGCAGCACGATCGGCTGCAGCGATTCGATCACTCCCAGCCGCACCACCCCCTCTACCACCAGCCCGCCGCCGACGCGCAACGCCTCCAGGTTCTGCAGCGCCTGGCGCATGGTTTCGGCCACCTCATGCGCGAGCTGGTTCGGCCGTGCCTGTAGTCCGGAGCGGTCGAACAGCGGCTTGCCCAGGTACTGCTCGAGCTGCTTCATCTGCATGCTGACGGCACTTGGCGTGACGTTGGCCTGGCGCGCGCCCCCCGCGAAGGTACCGGTCTGCAGCACCGCTTCAAGCGTATGGAAGGTCTCAATCTTCATCAAAAACCCTTATGAAGAAACTCAAATAAGTTCGCTTTTCTAATGATATGCCACCTCGCTAGACTGCCTTCCAACGTCACGTACAACACACGGAGGAGACCCCGACATGTCAGCCATTGCCGCATCCGAACGCCCCCTGCCCTGGACCGCCCGACAAGCCCGCGAAGACCGCGGCTGGGTCCTGCGCATGACCGAGGCGGAGGTCCAGGGCATGCGCGACGCCCTCAACCATGCCAGGACGCTGGGCAAGCCGCTGCTGGCCATGGTGCAGGCGGACTTCCCGCTGAACGAGGCCGCGCGCGGCGTGCTCCGGCGCGCCATCGGCATCACGCAGGGCGGCTGGGGCATGTGCCTGGTCAAGGGCTTCCCGGTGGACGAATGGAGCGAGGAAGAATCGCGCCTGGCCTACTGGGGCATGAGCCTGTATATGGGCGTGGGGCGCACGCAGAACCGCGCCAGCCAGTTCATGAACGATGTGCGCAACGAGGGCGGCGAGTACAAGGTCAAGGGCGGCCGCGGCTACAACACCAATGTCGGGCTGGACTTCCACCAGGACTCCTGCGACGTGGTGGGCCTGCTGTGCCGCCGCACCGCCAGGGCCGGCGGCACCAGCAAGGTGATCAGCTCGATCGCGCTGCATGACGCCGTGCAACGCCGCCGCCCGAACCTGATTCCGGTGCTCAAAGGCACCTTCTTCCACAGCTACCAGGGCACGCAGGACCCGTCGCAGCCGCCGTACTACCGCTGCCCGATCTTCGGCAGCCACCCTGAGTACTTCTCCGCCCGCACCAACCGCAAGAACACCGATGCCGCCCAGCGCGACTTCCCCGAGCTGCCGCGCCTGACGCCGGCGCAGGTCGAGGCGCTGGACCTGCTTGACGAACTGATGCCGAGCGACGAACTCTGCTTCACCATGGCGCTGGAACAGGGCGACATGCAGTTGCTGAACAACTACGTCACGCTGCACTCACGCACGCCGTTCGAGGACTATGAAGAGCCGGACCGCAAGCGCCACCTGTTCCGCCTGTGGCTGGCCGTGCCGGGTTCGCAACCGCTGCCCGACGACTGGAAGGAATACTATGGCGACGTGCGTGCCGGATCGGTGCGCGGCGGCGTGCGTGGCAGCGCCATCACGCAGGCCTTCCTCGACTACGAAAAGCGCCAGGCGGCCGCGCTGGGCATGGCGTTCGAGACCTGGCGCCCGCAAGTGCGCCAGGAAGACATGGCGCGCATCCTGGCCGAACACGCGGCCAGGGCTTCCGAGGCAGCCACCGCATGAGCGCCACCGGCACGCAATCTCCCTCGCTGCAGGAACGCCTGCGCCGGCGCGAGCCGGTGCTGGCACCGGGCGTCTACGATGCGCTCAGCGCGCTGCTGGCCGAGCAGGCCGGCTTCGAAGCGCTGTACCTGTCGGGCGGCGCGGTCGCCTACACGCTGCTGGGCCGCTCCGACGTGGGCCTGACCACGGCCACCGAGACCGCCGACGTGCTGGCGCGCATCACCGACCGGGTCTCGCTGCCGGTGATCGTCGATGGCGACACCGGCTACGGCAACGCGCTCAACACGCAGCGCACCGTGCGCGCCTTCGAGCGCGCCGGCGCCGCGATGATCCAGCTCGAGGACCAGGGCTTTCCCAAACGCTGCGGTCACCTCGCCGGCAAATCGCTGGTCACGGTGCGCGAGATGTGCGGCAAGCTGCGGGCCGCGCTCGATGCGCGCCACGATCAGGATACGTTGATCCTGGCGCGCACCGATGCCGTGGCCGTGGAAGGCCTGGACGCCGCCATCGAGCGCGCAGAGGCCTACCTGGCATGCGGCGTGGATGCACTGTTCATCGAGGCGGTGGTGTCCGCGGCAGACATGGACCGCGTCTGCGGCCGCTTCGCCGCGCGTGTGCCGATGCTGGCCAATATGGTCGAGGGCGGCAGGACGCCGATCCAGAGCGCATCGGAGCTGGGCGAGCGCGGCTACCGCATCGTGATCTACCCGGGCGGGACCGTGCGCTTTGCCTCGCACCAGCTGCAGCGCTACTTCGCCGGGATCAAGGCCGGCGGCAGCACGCGCGCCTTCATGGATGAAATGAACGACTTCGACGCACTGAACCGGCTGATCGGGACGCCCCAATTGCTCGAAGCCGGCCGCCGCTATGCGGAAGACGACTGACGGCAGGAACCGCGGCAACACCGCACACCATTAAACGATGCCCCCATCGCCAGAACCATAAAGAGAGAAACGGAGACAAACCATGCAACGACGCGAATTCCTCGCCCTGCTGGCCGCCAGCACGATGCTGCCCGCCAGCCTGCGCGCGGCACCCTCGGTCACCAGGATAATGGTCGGGGCCACGCCGGGCGGTGGCACCGACCTGGTGGCGCGCGCGCTGGCCGCCGAACTGGAGCAGCGCCGCAAGCAGCCCTACATCGTAGAAAACCGCGGCGGCGCGGCCGGCAATATTGCCGCGACGGCCGTGGCGAAGGCCGATCCCGATGGCGGCACGCTGCTGCTCTGCTACACCAGCCACGCCATCAATCCGGCCCTGTTCGACAAGAAGCCGTTTGATCCGATCAAGGATTTCACGCCGATCTCGCTGATCGCCACGTCGCCGCTGCTGCTGGTGTCGCGGCCTGACCTGGGTGTGTCCAACGTGCGCGAGCTGATCGCGCTGGCCAAGTCCAGGCCGGGCAAGCTCAGCCTCGCCGTGGCCGGCGTTGGCAGCGCTAACCACCTGGCGGGCGAGATGCTGAAACATGAGGCCGGCATCGACCTGGTCAGCGTGCCCTACAAGGGCGCGGCGCCGGCGGTGGCCGACGTGGTCGCCGGCCAGGCCGACCTGCTGCTTGGCAACGTCGCCACGGTGCAACCCCTGTTGCAGGCGGGCAAGATCAAAGGGCTGGGGGTCAGCAGCCCGCAGCGGCTGGCGGCGTTTCCGCATATCGCGCCGATTGCGGACGTGGTGCCCTCCTTTAATTACAACTCCTGGTATGGCCTGCTTGGCCCCGCCGGCATGCCGGCGGATACGGTCGCGCAGCTGGAGGCGGCAGTGCGAGCGGCGGTGGCTTCACCGGCAATGCGCAAGCGGCTGGCCGGTGAAGGGCTGGTGCCGGTAGGCAATGACGCTGCGCAGTTCAGGCAGTTCCTGCAGGAAGAGATTGCAAGGTGGGCGAAGGTGGTGGCGGTCACCGGCACGCGCCTGAGCTGAAGAAAGGAAAAAAGGGGCCGCACCGGATCCCGGCGCGGCCCCCAAGGGAACGGGACGAGCATGCGCCCGTTCAGACCTCCAGTTCTTCCAGCACCTGCCCCTTGGTCTCGATCCCGAGGAAGTGCACCGTCAGCGCAGCCAGCGCCGGCACCACCGCCAGCGCGAAGAATGCGCTGCTGAGGTTGCCGCTGCCGATGGTGCCGGCAATCAGCGACGGCGCAAAGATCGCCGCCAGCTTCAGCCAGGCGCCGCCCATGCCGCAGCCCATGGCGCGCACGCTGGTGGGATACAGCTCCGGCGTGTAGACATAGGCCGTGATGAAGCCGCTGGCCAGGAAGCCCATCGCCAGCGCGCAGAACGTCGCCACCACGTAAACCGTCGAAGCGTGGAACACGCCCGCCAGCACCAGCGACAGCGCGCACAGCAGGAACGACACATTGATCACCGGCTTGCGGCCGACCTTGTCGACCAGCATCGCGCACACCAGCGAGCCAACCACGCCCAGCACCGATGCGCCGGCAGCCAGGTTCAGCGCCAGCTGCAGCGGCGCGTGATAGACAGTCTTGTAGACGGTGGGCAGCCACGTCGACAGGCCGTACTGGATAAAGCCGCAGGTCGCCCACAGCATCCACACCGCCAGCGTGCGGCCGATATAGGGCTTGCTGACCAGGTCGCGCACGCGGCGGCGCGGGTGCTGGCCCAGCTTGTCGTAGGCGCTGACGTTGGCCGGCGGCGGCAGCGGCGTCTTCGCGCGGGCCTCGAACGCACGCAGGGCGCTGTCGGCTTCGGCCATGCGGCCCTTCTCCGCCAGCCAGCGCGGCGATTCCGGAACCACGCGGCGCAGGATGAAGAACAGCACCAGCGGCACGCCGCCGAGGAAGTACATCACCTCCCAGCCATAGTGTGGCACCAGCCAGGCGCCAACGCCGTTGGACACCATCAGCCCGATCGGGAACACCACCTCGTACAGCAGCACGAAGCGCCCGCGGCCGTGGGCACGCGTGACTTCGTTGATATAGGTCGCGGCCACCGGCAGTTCACCGCCAAGCCCCAGCCCCTGCACGATGCGCAGCAGCGCAAAGATCTCGAACGACGGCGCAAAGCCGCAGGCAATGCTCATCAGGCCGATGATGCCCGCGCTCCAGCCGATCGAGCGCAGGCGGCCGAAGCGCTCGGCCAGTGCGGGGAATGCCAGCGCGCCTACCAGCTGCCCCACCGAAGGAGCGGCGATCAGGAAGCCGATCTGCCCGGGCGTGAGCGACCACTTGGCGATCAGCAACGGCAGCGTGGCGGCAATGGCGATGACGTCGAAGCCATCGAAGAATGTCGCCAGGCCGATCAGCAGGCGGGCGCGGATGTGCATGGCATTGCCGGGCATGCGCTCGATGCGGGCGACGATCTCGCCACGCGTGACGGTACCGGCCTCGCTCGCCGAGCCTGCCGCGGCACGGCCGCCGGAAATGCCGGCGCCGTCGGCCGGGGTCACGATACTTGCGCTGGCCGCAACCTGTGCGCCGGGGGACGCTGCTTCTTGTCTCTGGATCAACACGGTGGTCTCGTCTAGTTCTGTGGTGGGGCAGGCATTCGCCGGTCTGAGGCGGGGCGCCACTGCTTCGGTTTGCTCCCCTCTCCCGCTTGCGGGAGAGGGGTTGGGGGAGAGGGCAGACACTTGCTATCGGCATACACGGCGACTGCCCGGCGGCCGTGGATGAGGAAGTCGAGAATTGGCAGTGTGCTGGCTACGGCCTGCGCTGGCCCTCTCCCCCGCCCCTCTCCCGCGCGCGGGAGAGGGGAGAAACAATCGCGAAATTACAGGTCGAGCACCAACTTGCTGCCCTTGCAGCCGGATACGCAGACCATCATGGTCTTGTTGCTGGCGCGCTCGCTGTTGCTGAGCACGCTGTCGCGGTGGTCGGGGCAGCCTTCCAGCACGGCAGTCTCGCAAGAGCCGCATACGCCTTCGCGGCAGCTGTAGTCCATCTGCACGCCCGCGTCGAGCAGCGCGTCGAGCAGCGACTTGCCCGACGGCACCCTGACGATGGTGCCGGTGCGTGACAGCGACACGGTGTACTCGCCTTCCTGCACGGCCTCGGTCGACGGGTCGGCGGCAAAGCGTTCGATATGGACGTTCGGGTAGCCATGCGCCTCGCAGGCCGCCTCGAACGCCTTCAGCATCGGGCCGGGTCCGCAGCAGTAGAAATGCGTCTGCGCGTCCTGCCCCGCCAGCATGGCGTTCAGGTCGGGCGGTACGCCCGCTTCGTCGTCAAAGTGGAAGCGCACGGCGTCGCCATGGGCCGACAGCTCCTCGACGAACGCCGCCTCGGCACGCGACCGCGCGCAGTAGATCAGCGTGAACGACTTGCCCAGCTCGGCCAGACGGCGCGCCATGCAGACGATCGGCGTGACGCCGATGCCGCCGGCCACCAGCACGGTATGCGTGGCGCTCTCGTCCAGCGCAAAGTTGTTGCGCGGTACGCCCACCGTCAGCGTGGCACCCACGCGCAGCTGTTCGTGCACATAGCGCGAGCCGCCGCGGCTGCCACGGTCCAGCAGCACGCCCACGGTGTAGCGCTGGCGCACTTCCGGCGCGCCGCTCAGCGAATAGCTGCGCACCAGGCCATTGCCCAAATGCAGGTCGATATGGGCGCCGGGGCTGTACTCAGGCAGGGTCTTCCCGTCGGGATCTTGCAGTTCGATGCTGACCACGCCGCGCGCTTCAAAACGCATGGCCTGGACGCGCAGGGTCAGGGTCTGGTGGGCACTCATTGCTGCTTCCTTCGTTGCTTTAGCGCTTCTCGGTCAGGAACTTCCCTGCCGGGCCGCCCGCGTTCTTCTGGCGGCGGGTGTTGCCGTCGATGCCGCCTTCGATCGCCCACTCGGCGAACATGGTCGGGCCCGGCTCGAAGGCGCGCGGCTCCCAGTGTTCGTCGAGCTGGTCTTCGTCGGCGTAGTACTCGATCAGGCCGCCGGCCGGGTTCTTGAAGTACCAGAAGTAGGCCGACGAGATGGGGTGCCGGCCCGGGCCGAGCTGCGTATCCCAGCCCTTGCGCGATACGTGCATGCCGCCGCCGAAGACTTCATGGATGTCGCGCACGGTAAAGGCGACATGGTTCAGGCCGCTCTTCGGTTCCGGCAGCTGCAGCAGGAACAGGTCGTGGTGGCCGCCCTCGGGCGTGCAGCGCAGGAAGGCACCGCGGTCCGGGTAGCGGTCAGACGGCACGAAGCCGAACTTCTCGACATAGAAGCGCTCCGTGGCCTTTACGTCTTTCACGAAGAACACCACGTGGCCCACTTCGATCGGCGTGGCGTGGTCATAGATCGGGCTGCGCTGGTTCAGGCGCGGCTTCTCGTTCCACGTGTTCATCCGTGCGCATTCAACCTGCACATCATGCTTGCGCGTCACCTGGAATCGCACGGCCAGGCCGTTCGGGTCGGTGCAGCCGACGCGCAGCGTATTGCCCTCGCCTTGCTTCACGAAGCCCGGCGCGTCGGCAATCGCATCCGCGATGTGGTCCAGCGACGCCTGCGAGTCCACGCCCCAGACCACTTCGCGCAGCGTCGGGCCGGCCTCGATGGCGGGCGGCAGCGTGGCGTCGTCGATGCGGCGCACCAGCACGCGGCAGCCGTTGAGCGTTTCGAAGTCCAGGCCCTGCGCGTCGTCGCGCTTGATGGCCAGGCCCCAGTCGGAGAAAAAGCCACGGCAGGCGTCAAAGTCATCCGCGCCGTAGACGATCTCGTCGATCCCCAATACCTTGATCATTGCTTTGCTCCTGCCTGCCGGGTTCAGTGGTTGGCCCACGGCAGCGGTTGTTCGTTCAGGCCCCAGTACACGCTCTTCTGCTCCATGTACTGCAGGATGCCAAGCCGCCCCTTCTCGCGGCCCAGGCCGCTGTCGCGCCAGCCGCCGAACGGCGTCGCGATCGAGAACTGCTTGTAGGTGTTGATCCACACATTGCCGGCTTGCACGGCGCGTGCCACGCGCCAGGCGCGCTTGTAGTCGCGCGTCCAGATGCCGGCGGCCAGCGCGTAGACGCTGTCGTTGGCCTGCGCGATCAGGTCGTCCTCGTCGTCGAACGGGATCGCCACCAGCACCGGCCCGAAGATCTCTTCCTGGCAGGTGCGGGCGTTGTTATCCAGCCCTTCGATGATGGTCGGCGTGTAGAAATAGCCGTTGGGCAGGCCGGCCACGTCGGGACGCAGGCCGCCGGTGCGCAGCTGGCCGCCTTCATCGACGCCTGCTGCCACGTACGATTCGATGCTGTCGCGGTGACGATCGGTGATCAGCGGCCCCATCTGGGTGCGCTCGTCGGCCGGGTCGCCCACGCGCAGGTGCGCGGCGCCGGCCGCCAGGCGGTCGATAAAGGCCTCGTACTGCGAGCGTGCCACGAACAGGCGCGATCCCGCGATGCACGATTCACCTGACGAACTGAAGATGCCGTACAGCACGCCGTTGACCGCGTGGTCCAGGTCGGCGTCGTCGAACACCATGGTCGGCGACTTGCCGCCGAGCTCCAGCGACACCGGCATCATCTTGTCCGCGGCGATATGCGCGATGTGCTTGCCGGTGGTGGTGCCGCCGGTGAACGACACGCGGCGCACCAGCGGATGCTTGGTGATGGCGTCGCCGATCACCGAGCCCTTGCCCGGCAGCACGCTGACCAGGCCCCTGGGCACGCCAGCCTGTTCGCAGATGCGCGCCAGTTCCAGCGCCATCAGCGGCGTGACCTCGGCGGGCTTGACCACCACGGCATTGCCCGCGGCCAGCGCGGGGGCCATCTTCTGCGCCTCGCTGGCGATCGGCGAGTTCCACGGCGTGATCGCCGCGACCACGCCCATCGGCTCATACACGCTCATGGTCAGGCAGTCGCCGCGCTGCGGCGTGATGGTTTCCTCCAGCGTTTCGCAGGCGGCGGCAAAGAACTGGAACGTGCCGGCGGCGCTGGCCACCAGGGCGCGTGTCTCGCTGATCGGCTTGCCGTTGTCCAGGCGCTGGCGCTGCGCCAGGGGCTCGGCCTGGGCGCGGATCAGCTCGGCCACGCGGTACAGCACGGCGGCGCGCTCGTGCGGCTTGCGCTGAGCCCAGCCGCTGGTGAGGAAAGCCTGATGGGCACCCTGCACCGCCTCTTCCACGTCCGCCAGGCTGGCGGCGTTCAGTTCGGCCACTACTTCGCCGGTGGCCGGGTAGCGCGTGCCGTAGCGGTCGCCGGTCCCCAGGCGCCATTCGCCCGCGATACAGATGGGGAGTACTTCTTGCGTCTTCATTGTCGTTGCCTGCTAAGTCTGTGGGAGCGTGGCTGCCGGGGCTAGATCGATACCGCGTGGGCCCGGTTGCCCAGCGCGCGCACCACGCTGAACACCGTCAGCGCCGAAGTCTTGGGATTGGCCGCGAGCGGCTTGCCGCGCATGGTCAGCTCGAAGCCGCCAAAGGCGCCGCGCGCTTCCACGTGATGCACGTTCTCCACCGCATGCGGATCGGCCAGCAGCCTCACCGAGGTGCGATCCAGCCCGAGGCCGGCCAGCGAGACCGTCGCGGCCACGTTGGCGTTCTTGGGATAGAGGCGTGCCGCGTCGCGCGCCGTGCCTTCGAAGATCACGGTCGCCTCGGTCAGCGCGCCCAGGTCGAACAACTGCTCGGCCGGCGTGCCGGCCCAGGCCCGCGCCGGCTTGCGGCCGGTGTAGATGACCTCGTCCAGGCCGCCGACACGTGCCGCGGCGAGCGCGTCGATGGCGCCGATCGCGCCGGACAGCAGCTGCACCTGCGTGCCGCCACGGCGCGCGGCCGCTTCCAGCCGCTCGGCCATGCCGGGCTCCGACAGCGCACCCACCGACACCACCATGCACGGGATCCCGCGCTCCAGCGCCGGCACGATGTGCTCTTCCAGCGCATGGTGGCCGGCGCACTCGACCAGCAGGTCGGGGCGCTGGTCGTCCAGGTGCGTGGCCACGCGGGCGCCGGGCGCGAGCGCGGAGAGCGCGCCGCGGGCCTCGTCCATCGCGTTCTCCGGCACGATCACTACGTCGAAGGCGACGTCGGGATCGCTCTTGAGCAACTCGAGCACGCCCCGGCCGATCGCACCGCACCCAATCATGGACACATGCAGCATTTTTATGCTCTCCCTCAGGCGCTGATGGTGGCCTGTTCCGAAGCCGGGGTTTCCTTGTTCACCGGCGGGCCGGCAAACACGGTCTTGAAGCTGCCGATCGACAGCATGTCGATTTCCAGCAGGAACGGACCGGGCTCGATCGTGGCCTGTTCCAGCGCCGTGCCAACTTCCGCCAGGCTGCTCACGCGTGCGTGGCGCAACGACAGCGACCTGGCCAGCGTGGCGTAATCCGGCGTATGCAGGTCCACGTAGTGGCGGCGGCCGCCGTACTGCGCGTCCTGGATGTTCTTGATCACGCCGTAGCCCTTGTCGTTCATCAGCACGATGACCATGTCGGCGCGTTCCTGCACGGCGGTGGCCAGTTCACCCAGGTTCAGGATGAAGCCGCCGTCGCCGGCCAGCGTGAAGGTCTTCTTGCCCGATGCGGTCGCCGCGGCGCCGATCGCGGCGCCGATGCCCATCGCCAGGCCCTGGCCGATGCCGCCGCCCAGCGCATGCACGCCGGCGCGCGAATCGAAGATGCGCAGCTGGCGGTTGCCCCAGGTGCTGTTCGACACGGTCACGTCGCGCACCCAGTTGAAGTTGCGGCCCACTGCGCCTTGCAGCGCCTGCACCAGCGCCGAATACGGGCCGAGGCCATCGACCAGGCCATTGACGGCGACGTCGTGCGCGCGGCGCAGGTCGGCGGCGAAGGCCGGATCGACCTTGATGCGGCCTTCCAGGCGGTCTGCCAGTGCATCCAGCGCCAGCGCGGCGTCGCCGCTGACAAAGTAGTCGCTCTGGTAGCAGCGGCCTTCTGCGGCCGGATCGGCGTCGATGCGCAGCAGCGGGCGCGGCAGCTTCAGTTCGTACTTCAGCGTTTCATTGCCGCGCAGGCGCGAGCCCACCACCAGCATTGCGTCGCAGGTCTGGTAGAAGTTCTCGACCGGCTTGTGCAGGTTGAAGGCGCCCAGCGAGCGGGGATCGTCTTCCGCCACGATGCCGCGGCCCTGCGTGCTGGTGACCACGCCGAAGCCGAGGTCCAGCAGGCGCTGCACTTGCTTGCTGGCGTGACGGGCACCGCCGCCCAGCCACAGCAGCGGACGCTTCGCTTTGACCAGGCGCTCGGCCAGCGCGTCCAGCGCGTGCGCCGACGGCACGTGCTGCGGCACCGGCAGCGGCTGCAGGTCGGCCGGCATGTCGATCAGCGCGGCCTGGATGTCGATGGGGATCTCCACGCTGACCGGGCCCGTCGGTGCCGTCAGCGCGGTCTGCACGGCCAGCTTGATGGTGCTGATGGCGGTATCGGCGCTGCGGATGCGGAAGGCGGCCTTCGACACGGCCTTCAGCATGGTGAGCTGGTCCGGCGCTTCGTGGATATAGGCGAGGCTCTGGTCGAGGTACGGCGTCTCGATCTGGCCGGTGATATGCAGCATCGGCGTGCCGGCGGTCAGGGCTTCGACCATGGCGCCGGCGGCATTGCCCGCGGCGGTGCCGGTGCTGGTCAGGCACACGCCCAGGCCGCCGGTGGTGCGGGCATAGGCGTCGGCCATATTGGTGCCGCCCGCTTCGCCGCGCGCCGGCACGAAGCGGATCTTGCCGCGCTCACCCATGGCATCGAGGATCGGCATGTTGTGGATCGAGATCACGCCGAACGCGGCCTTGACGCCGCACTGCTCGAGAAACGCCGTGATGGCGCAGCCCACGGTGACCTGCTGTTGTTCGTACTGTGGTTGATTAGGCATGACGGGAGTGTCCTCCGGAGATATCGATATGGCTGCCCGTGGTGTACGAAGACAACGGCGAGGCAAGGAACAGGATGGCGCGGGCTGCCTCGACAGGCAGGCCCAGGCGGCCAAGGGGAATATGTTTCTGCTGGGCCAGGCGCGCGGTCCAAGCGGCCCAGTCGAGGTGGCGGTCTTCTTCGGGGCGCGCCTCGAAGCGGCGGCGCCACTGGCCCGATTCGACCAGCCCGATCAGGATGCCGTTGACGCGGACACCCATGGGCGCGAACTCGGTGGCCATCGAGCGCACCAGGTTGAGCACGCCGGCGCGCGCGGCGGAAGTCGCCACCATGTGCGGCTCCGGCTGCTGCGCGAGCAGCGAGTTGACGCAGACAACGGCGCCCTGGCCCGATTGCTCCAGCTGCGGCAGGAACGCGCGCGTCGGGTGGATCACGGAGAAGAACTTGAGCTGCAGTTCTTCCATCCAGGCCGCGTCCTCGGTGTTCGCGAAGGTGGACACGCGGCCCTGGCCGGCGTTGTTGACCAGCATGTCGACATTGCCCAGCGTGGCCTGCACGGCGGCGGCAAAGGCAGCGACCTGTTCAGGCTTGAGCACGTCGCAGGTGGCCGCATACAGCCGGCAGCCCGGATACGTTTCGCGCAGGCGCGCTTCGGCACTGCGCAGGCGGGCTTCATCGCGGCCACACATGGCGACGGAAGCGCCCGCATCGAGCAGCAGTGCGACGGTCGCCAGCCCGATGCCGGAGGACCCGCCGGTGACGACGGCAACCATGCCGTCGAGTTCAATCATGGACATTGTCCTCACTCCCGATACAGATTCACTACCTTGCGGCCGGTGCCTTGCGGCGACGGGCGGTAGTCGAGCAGGCGCGACAGCTCGCCCGCGGTATGCCTGACCTTCTCCACCATCACGTCGAGCTGTTCCGGATCGATATGCGCGGCCGGGATGGTGGCGCCCAGCGCCGCCACCACCTTGCCGCTGCGATCGCGCACCGGCGCCGCGATGGTCGAGATGCTGGCTTCGAAGAAGCCTTCCTGCAGCACGTAGCCACGCTGGCGGTCGTGCTGGACGATCTCGTGCAACTCGCCGACGGTGCGCGGCGTGTTTTCGGAGAACACTTCCAGCTGCGCCTCCGGATACAGGCTGCGCAGTTCGTCCAGCGACAGGTCTTCCAGCAGCACGCGCCCCAGCACCGTGGCATGCGCCGGCAGGCGCGTGCCCACATTGACGGAACTCGCGAACGGGCGCGGCGACACGGCCTTGGCCACATACACGATCGAGCGCCCGTCACGCACCACCAGGTTGGTGGGGTAGCCGATCTCGTCGCGCAGCCGCTCCAGCAGCGGGCGGCCCAGCTCGGTCAGTTCCAGCGACGCGAGGAACTCGAACCCGAGCCGCAGCACCGCCATGCCGAGCCGGAAATCGCGGCCGCCGTCTGCACGTTCGACAAAGCCCATCATTTCCAGCGTGGCCAGCAGGCGGAACACGGTGGAGCGCGGCACCTTCAGCCGGCGCGCCAGTTCCGCTGCAGACATCGTGCGTTCCTTGCTGCTGAACTCGCCCAGCAGGCGCAGCCCGCGCTCCAGGCCCGGGACGATGTACTTGTCCGGGGTCTCGCTGGCGGCGGCTTGCGTGGTCGGCAGAGCGATGGTGTTCATGGCTTCGGTGCTTGCTGGAGGACGGGCTGTTGCCGGCATCAACGCTTGATCTTCGAGAGCGGGTGCTCGGGCGGGTACGTCGGCGTGACCGGCTTCTTGGCGCCGAGCATCACGCACATCAGCGCGTCTTCTTCGCCGATGTTGATTTCCTCGCGGTAGACACCCGGCGGCACCGAGACCAGGTCACGATCGGTCAGGATGGTTTCGTAGCGCTCGCCGTCCTTTTCCAGGATCAGCTTGACCTTGCCGCGCAGGATGAAGAACACCTCTTCCACATCGGTGTGGATATGCGACGGACCTTCATGGCCGGCCGGGATGATCATCGTAGAGAAGGTGAAGTTCTCGCTCGGCACGGTATTGGTATCCGCGGACACGCCGGTGCCGCCGGTACCCAGGTAGCGCATCTGCGCGCGACGGTACTTGGGATCATGGTCGGCCTGGAATTTCAGCGCGTCCCAGTCGTACTTGCGCGTGGCGAAGCGCGCGACGCGGCTTTCCATCCACTGGTCGAACGAGGCGCCGTCCGGTTGTTCCCAGGAACGCTTGATGTTGGCTTGTTGGGAAAGATCGCTCATTTGGATTCCTTCTGTTTTCAGTGGATCAGTTGGATCAGTGCATGACAAAGCCGCCGTTGACCGCCAGCGTCTGGCCGGTCACGAAGCGGGCGAGGTCGGAGAGTGCGAACAGCACCGCGCCGCAGACATCGTCGGGCAGCTGTTCGCGCGAAATCGCACGCTGCTCGCGATACAGGTCGTGCCGGTGCTGCGGCACGTATTCGGTGGCTTCCACCAGCGTCAGGCCCGGGGCCACCGCATTCACGGTGATCTGGTCGCGGCCCAGCTCACGCGCCAGCGAACGGGTCATGCCGATGATGGCGCTCTTGCTCGCCACGTAGGCCAGCAGGTTGGGCGCGCCCCACAGCGGCGTGTCCGACGCCAGGTTGACGACCGCGCCGCGGCCGCTGGCGCGCAGCGCCGGCAGGCAGGCCGTGGTCATCAGCCAGGTGCCGCGCACGTTGACGTTCATCACGCGGTCCCAGGTGGCGATGTCGATGGCGGCGGCGTCGCGGCCACCCGAGTCGGTCACGGCGGCGTTGTTGACCAGGCCGTCAAGTCCGCCGAGGGCCTTGACGGCTGCGTCGGCACAAGCCTGCACCGAAGCCGGATCAGACAGGTCGAGCGTGACCGGCACCACCTTCAGTCCGCGTGCGCGCAGCGCATCGGCTTCCTGCTGCAGGCGCTCGGCCAGGATGTCGGCCATCGCCACCGAGGCGCCCGCCTCGGCCAGCGCCTTGACAAAGGCCAGGCCGAGTCCGCGCGCAGCGCCGGTGACCAGCACCTTGCGGCCGGCCAGCAGCGTGTTCTTGGAAATTGCCTCAGGCATGGCTGGCGGCTCCGGCGGGTTGGATCATGGCGACCGGCTCGTCGGCGATCTCCTGGTCGGCGCGGCGCTTGAGCAGACGGCGCACGCGCGTGATGCCGGCATCGTGCTGGTACAGCATCTCGTGATCGCGCGCGTTCGGCGCCATCATTTCGAGCACCACGCGGTCCTGCTCCAGCACGTCCCAGTGCAGCTGCTCCAGGCGGTTGCGATACAGGAAGCGCCACACGTCGCGTTCCCAGCCCTGCACGTGGCGGGTGCGCCAGAAGAACACCATGCAGTGGTCCTCATCCACCGGCGTAGCCATGCCGACGATGCCGAACGGGCCGCCGGGGCCGACGCTGGCGCGGTACGGAATGGCCAGGCGCAGCCACAGCGTGCCGGTCTCGCCGAATTCCACCCAGTCGAAGTTGACGCCGCGCTGGCCGGTCTTCTCGAACACCAGGCCGTGCTCGGTCTCGCGGACCTGCATCACGGCGGACTTCTCGCCGCTGGCCATCGAGTGCGAGACCGCGTGCAGGTAGGCGCCGTGCATCGGGTCCATGACGTTGTCGATGGCGTAGCGGTAGTTGCAGTCCCAGTGCGCCACGCACAGGAAGTTGCTGTGTTCTTCGCTGACCAGCTCTTCCGGCAGGCGCAGTTCGTCGGGGCTGCCCTCGCCTTGCGGGGCCTGGTCGCCAAACCACAGGAAGATCGCGCCGGCCTTTTCCTGCACCGGGTAGCTGCGCACGCAGGTGCGGCCTTCCAGCGGGCAGCTTTCGACGGCGGGCACGCTCTTGACCTGGCCGTCGCCGCCCACTTCCACGCCGTGGTACCAGCAGGCGACGCGGTCACCCAGGTTCCAGCCCATCGACAGGCGCGCGCCGCGGTGCGGGCAGCGGTCTTCCAGCGCGTGGACCTCGCCGGCGCCATCGCGCCACAGCACGATGTTCTGGCTCAGGCGGGTGATGCCGATCGGCGCATGCGTGACCGCCCAGGAGGCGGCCACCGGGTACCAGTAGTTGCGCAGGCCGGTGTTCAGGCGGGCTTCTGCGCGGGCTTGCTTGTTCGATTCCATGTTGTTCTCGCTGTCGACGCGGTTCAGGCGCCCAGGCGGCGCATTTCGGAGAGGAAGCGCTCCTCGGTCCAGGCCTGGCCGTCGGCGCTCAGGAAACTGGAGGCATTGAAGGCGCGCACGATATCGGCCGGGTTCCGGGCGCCGCCTTCGAAGGCCGCTTCCAGCGCATCACCCAATGCGTTCTCGTAGGCGCTCGGCGCGGCGGCCCGGGTCTGCCAGACGATATTGGCGACCTTGCCCGGCTGCTCGATATGGCCCTTGCCGGCAACGTTGTTCGGAGCCGGGCGCTCCCAGGGGACCAGGTTCGGGTTGTACGAGAGGCTCTCCATTGCGCTTTGCTCCATGTCTGCTTTTGCGGGGACACCGGGGTTTCATCGCGCCGCGGACATCGTGAATCTTGCGGCGTTTTGTTTTACCAATGAAACGGTGGTTTAGATATTGAACACAGATACGACTATAGACAACGACAGCTGAAAAATAGACTGGGGTTAACCCGCGAAATGCGCCGCGATTTGAACGGCAACGGGTGAAAATGCAGCAAGCGGCAGGCCGGCGCGGCTCGCCGCTTGTGCAATCAGGCTGCGCCGGGGGGAAGCGCCGCGGCGATCAGGCGCGCCGTGGCGCCGGACTGGTCGATATAGCAGGCGTGGCCGGCGTCGGGCACCATCGCGAACGGCAACCCGAAACGCTCTGCCAGTGCTCCACAGGCGAGCGGCGTGGTCACGATGTCCTGTACGCCGCAGGCAATCTGCGCCGGCAGCCCACCGGGACGGCGCGCCAGATAGGCGTTGATGTCGTCGCCGCACAGCATGGCCACCGCCTGCCGGTAACCATCGGCCCGCAGCCGCTGCATGTTCCAGTGCACCCAGGCCTGGGCGCTCTCGCTGGCGGTCTGGCCGAGCAGGCGGGTCGGGCCGCGCTGCGCCAGCCCGTCTACGCCGAGCGAAGCCAGCGCATCGAGCCGTTGGCGGGAAACCTCGCGCGACTTCTCCTCATTCCCGGCCGCCCCGTAGCCCTGGGCCACGCTGAGCAGCAGCAACCGCTCGGGCAGGCAGTCCGGCCCGGCCTGTGCCACGAAGGCCGCAGCCATCAGCGCGCCCAGCGAATGGCCGACGACCAGGTCGGGGCAGACGCCCAGTGCGTGGAGCATTCCTTCCAGCCGCTGCGCGTAGTCCGACGCCTTCGGTTCCGCCTGTGGCAGCGGGGTGGAGTTTCCGTAGCCCGGCGCATCCCACGCAATCACTCGCGCGCGCGCCGCCAGCAGGCTCGCGCAAGGCAGCCACGATGCCGCGCCGGAACTGATGCCATGCAACAGCACGATCACCGGCCCCTGGCTGCCGCCGCTGCGGTAGCTCACGCGGGCGCCATCGGGTCCGGCTTCGACCGAGCGCTCCGCAAACCCGCTGTCGAGGGCGGCCAGCATCTCGTGCGATGGCATCGGCGGAAAATTGCGGCTTATTTGTTCCATATATGAAACCTTAGTTATTTCATAAAACTTTTCGAATATAGAGGCTGCAGCGGACAGGTGTGATCAGGGTTAACGATCAATCTGCAATGCAGCCGTGCCCGGCTGCGCTGATGCGCCCTGATTCCGGCATCGTTCCTGCGCGCCTGCCGGCAAACCCCGAAACGTACGTCCCGCATGGCTTTCTGGTGCATCGGTTGATATTCGTGGCCGTCCATCCCAGCCGGGAAAGGCATTTCAGCGGCATGCGGCACCAGGCGCATTTCGCCTGGCGCGGCCCCTGCCTGCCTCGTCGCTCGGCGGCATCACTAGGGATAACCCTCCTCTCTCCTTCGCGTCAGCGCCGCTATATTTTGCCTTAACGTTTCTTATGTTGTTCGTTGTTTTATATATGAAACGCAAAAGAGGCTGACAGAGCGCATAGACGAAAAACAGCCCAGCCAGCCGGGGCGCCTGCCGGCGCCAGCTGAACAGAGCCTGACAGGACAGGAGGAAACCCCGCACCAGAGCATGACGCCACAACCGGGCGCCAGGACGTTAGGGCCCCCACATACACAACGAGCCAAAAAAGATTAGAAGACGGAACCAACAAGGAAACGGTAGATGAAACTTGCAAGATTTGCTGCGGGCGCTGCGGGCGTCCTGGCAGCGGCCCCCCTGCTGGTCTCGGCGCAGGCGGTCACGCTGTATGGCGTGGTCGACACCGGCGTCGAATATGTGAGCAACGTTGGCGCCGCTGGCCACGGGCTGGTGCGCATGCCCAACCTGACCGCGACGGTCCCCTCGCGCTGGGGCCTGCGTGGCACCGAAGACCTGGGCGGCGGCCTGAAGAGCATCTTCGTGCTGGAATCGGGCTTCTCGCCTGACTCCGGCACGTCCAATCAGGGCGGCCGGCTGTTTGGCCGCCAGGCGCTGGTCGGCCTGACCAACCAGTACGGCCAGGTCTCGTTCGGCCGCCAGTACACGATGCTGTTCTGGGCCACGCTCGACAGCGATATCCTGGGCCCCAACGTGTACGGCTCAGGCTCGCTCGACAGCTACCTGCCCAACACCCGCGCCGACAATGCGGTCTCCTACAAGGGCAATTTCGGCGGCCTGGTCCTCGGCGGCACGTACAGCTTCGGCCGTGATTCGGTCAACGCGGGCCCGAGCCCGTCCGGCACCAATTGCGCCGGCGAGAACCCGGCCGACAAGAAGGCCTGCCGCGAGTGGTCCGCCATGATCGGCTACGACAACAAGACCTGGGGTGTCAGCGCTGCCTATGACTCGCAGCGCGGCGGTCCGGGCGCGTTCGGCGGCCTCACCAACAGCAACCTGACCGACGACCGTCTCTCGCTCGGCGGCTACATGCTGCTGGAGCGCACCAAGATCGGCGCGGGCTGGATCCGCCGCGACAACGAAGGCAGCCCCACCCCGCTCAGCGACCTGTACTACGCCGGCGTGTCCCACGACATCACGCCCGCCGTCAACCTGGCCGGCCAGGTCTACTACCTGAAGTATCACGGCAGCGACAACAAGGCCATGCTGTATGCGCTGCGCGCGATGTACAGCTTCAGCAAGCGGACCTCGGTCTACGCCACCGCCGGCTACATCAACAATGGCGGCCAGCTCGCCATGTCGGTCAGCGGCGGCTCGGCGGGTTCGAACCCGAAGCCGGGCGGCAACCAGTTCGGCACCATGGTCGGCATCAAGCACATCTTCTGAAGAGAAGGTCAGCATGCCGGCGCGGCGGGTGGCAGCAGCCACCGCCCGCCGCGCCGGCGGCAAACCATCCCCTGGCACAACTCCGATTGCGGTGCATTCCCTGAATTCTCCCGCCCGCCGGCTGCATCCATCACTAGCCAATTCGTTCGCGCGCAAGCACTGCGCCGGACACATCGTTTTCCAGAGGTTCTCCACATGAAACCTGCACGCTGCAAAGTCCTGGCCACCCTCGGCGCCGCCACTGCCCTGCTCGCCGCGGGCACTGCCCTGGCCCAGGGTGCCTACCCCAACAAGCCGATCACCATCGTGGTTGCCTACCCGGCCGGCGGCGACGTCGACGTGCTGGCGCGCCTGTTCGCCGAAAAGCTCGGCACGCGCCTGAAGCAATCGGTGGTGGTGGAAAACCGCACCGGCGCCGCCGGCACCATCGGCAGCGCCTACGTGGCACGCGCCAACCCGGACGGCTACACGCTGCTGGTGGCCCCCAATACCGTCGCCATCGCGCCGCTGGTGCTCAAGGCCGGCACCGGCGCCAGCTATGACGTGCAGCACGACTTCACGCCGGTCTCGCAGATCGGCACCCAGTCGCTGTTCGTGGTGGTGAACAAGGGCAGCGGGATCACCAAGGTGAGCGACCTCGTGGCGCGCGCCAGGGCCGGCAAGGTCGAAACCTATGCCACGCCGGGTAATGGCTCGCCCATGCACATCATGGGCGAACTGTTCAACAAGTCGGCCGGGGTCAAGATCAACCAGGTGCCCTACCGCGGCCTGGCGCCCGCCATCGTGGACGTACTGGGCGGCCAGGTGCCGGTCACGTTCGTCACCTATGGCGCGGTCGCGCAGTACGTGGGCAACGGCAGCCTGGTGCCGCTGGCCGTGGCCGGCCTGAAGCGTTCGCCGTTCGCACCCAACGTGCCGACGCTGGCGGAACTTGGCTACAAGGATGTCGAGATCGGCGCGTGGCAGGCCATGCTCGGTCCGAAGGGCATGCCGCCTGAAATCGTCCGCACGCTCAACACGCATATGAACGAGATCCTGAAGATGCCTGACGTGATCGCCCGCATGGCGACGATTGCCGTGACGCCGGCCGGCGGCGACCCGGCTGCGCTGTCGAAGCTGATCGCCGCGGATACCACGCGCTATACGAAGATCGTGAAGGAGTTCGGGATTCAGGCGGATTGAATTGAGGCAGGCTGCATGATAGAAGGCCCGGCTCCCTCACGGGAGACCGGGCCCTCTGCACTTCGGCGCCACGTGCCATGTAATCGGCATGAGCAACCAGGACGCATCAGTTCACTCGCCGCCCCATCCCCTCCCAGTACGGCTCACGCAACTTCCGGCGCAACAGCTTGCCCGAAGGATTCCGCGGCAAGGCATCGACAAAATCGATGCTCTTGGGGATCTTGAACCCCGCCAGCCGCTGCCGCGCCCACGCCACGATGCTGTCGTGGTCGGCCGCCTGGCCGGGCTTGAGCACGATGATCGCCTTCACCGCCTCGCCCCACTTCTCGTCGGGCACGCCGATGACCGCCACGTCCGCTACCTGCGGATGCTCATAGATGGCGCTCTCCACTTCCGCGGGATAGACGTTCTCGCCGCCGCTGATGATCATGTCCTTGACGCGGTCGTGGATGTACAGATACCCGTCGGCATCCGTGTAGCCCGCATCGCCGGTGCGCAGCCAGCCCTCTGCGTCGATGGCGCGCGCGGTTTCCTCGGGCTGCTTCCAGTAGCCGGCCATATTGTGCGCGGAGCGGATCACCACTTCGCCGACTTCGCCCGGCGCGAGCTCACGGCCTTCATAGTCGACCACCTTCAGCTCCACGCCCGGCAGCGGCTTGCCGGCGGCGCGCATGCGGGGCACTTCTTCGGTGGTGTGATCTTCCGGCGGAAGTGCCACGATGGTGCCGGTGGTCTCGGTCATGCCGTATTGCTGCACGAAGCCGCAGCCGAACACTTCGATGCCTTCACGCAGCAGCGCCGCGGGAATCGGTGCCGCGCCGTACAGCAGGTACTTCAGCCGCGAGTAGTCGACTTGCCGCGCACGCGGATCGCGCAGCACGATCTGCATCGCGGCCGGTACCATGAACAGCTTGCTGATGCGCTCGTGCTCAATGAAATCGAGCACCGTGCGTGGATCGAACTCGCGCGCCACCACGCCCCTGGCGCCGGACAGCAGGTTGCGCAGGCCCCAGCCGGAGCCGCCGATATGGGCGACTGGCATCGCCACCAGTGAAATATCGTCCGCAGTCCAGTGCGACCACGGGATGGTCTCGCGCTCGCTGACCTCAGTGCCGATGATCAGGTTCCGATGCGTCAGCATCGCGCCCTTGGGCCTGCCGGTGGTGCCCGAGGTATAGAGCTGCAGCACGACATCGTGCGCCTCGGGCCGATGGGCGGGCGGCGTGGCCGGCCAGGCGTCGCGCCACTCGGTGTAGGCCTGCCAGTCGCCCTGCTCCGCGCCGGCTTCCATGGCGACGACCTTGCGCACCATCGGCAGCGACGGCAGCAGATTTCTCACCATCGCCGCGGACTCGGCGCCGACGAACAGCAGCACGGCATCGCAGTGGCCGGCGATGAATTCCACCTCGGGCGGCGCCAGCCGCCAGCTGACAGGCGTCATCACCGCGCCGGTCTTGCCGGCGGCCAGCAGCAGCTCGAAGTAGTGATCGCTGTTCTTGCCGATATAGCCGATGCGGTCGCCCGGGCCGACGCCCGCCGCGACAAGCGCCTGCGCGGCCCGGTCGGTATTGCGGTCGAGCCCGGCGTAGGTGGTCTGCCTGCCTTCGAACGAGTAGGCCACGGCATCGGGCCTGAGGCTGGCGAAATGACGCAGTGCGTGAGGCAGGGTCGTCAGGTAGCTGAAATCCATCCGCGTCTCCTGGATTGTTGGCGTGGCGCGGCCCGGCAGATCCGGGCCTGCGCGAAGACTGCTATGCCTTCAGCGCGGCGCCATGCGGATGGCGCCGTCCAGGCGCACCGCTTCGCCATTGAAATAGCCGTTGCGGCACATCTCCAGCGCGAGCGAGGCAAACTCGTCGGGCTGGCCGAGACGCTTGGGGAACGGCACCGATGCGGCCAGCGCGGCCTTGACGTTCTCGGGCGCGCCCTGCAGCAGCGGCGTATTGAAAATGCCCGGCAGGATGGTGTTGACGCGAATGCCTTCGCCCGCCAGGTCACGCGCGATCGGCAGCGTCATGCCGACCACGCCGGCCTTGGATGCGGAATAGGCGGCCTGGCCCATCTGGCCGTCCTGTGCCGCGACGGACGCGGTGTTGATGATCACGCCGCGGTCGCCGTCGCGTTGATCGAGCGTCAGCATGCCCGCCGCCGAACGCGCGATGCAGCGGAAGGTGCCGATCAGGTTGATCTGGATGATCCGCTCGAAGGCATCGGACGGGAAGAACTTGATCTGGTCCGGCGCCTCCTTGGCACGCGACGCGGTCTTGAACGCATTGCCCGTGCCGGCGCAGTTGACCAAGATGCGCTCCTGGCCGATGGCCGCGCGGGCCCTGGCAAAGCCGGCCTCGACATCGGACTCCGAGGTCACGTTGACCTGGCAGAACACGCCGCCGATCTCGCGCGCCAGCGCTTCGCCCTTTTCGGCGTTGAGGTCGAACACCGCGACGCGAACGCCGTGTGCTGCCAGTGCGCGTGCCGTCGCTTCGCCCAGTCCCGAGGCGCCGCCGGTCACCACTGCCGATACCGATGCATTGAGTTCCATGCCGTCTTCCTTGTGTTCTCGTGCAGGCTTACGCGCGGGATTCGCGGCGCTGCCAGCCGTTGTGACAGGGCCGGCGCACGCGCAGAAAAGACGCATGCGCCGGAGTGGGTCGAGATTCGTGGATCGGACGTTCTCACGCATCGTCGGAAGCGACGAATGCAGGGATAAGGCACTTTCGGGCGCGCCGGCGCGGCCCGAATCAGCAGCTGGGGAGGGGCCAATGCGCTACAGTGTCGCGCATAGACGGCGACATTCCGCGCCGCGGCGGATTGCCGGACGTCCGCCAGCCGGCGCGGCCCGAGAGCCTATGCACAAAACCAAATCCGACGCCCCCGTTTTGCTCCGGCTGTGCAGCTGGCTGCTGCTGGCCTTCCTGCTGGTCCAGCCTGCGCTGGCCGCGGCGGCCAATCCACTGGCCGCCGCGGTGCAGCATGCCGAAGCCAGGCCGCCAGCGGCGAGCGAGCCCCTGGCTCAGTCACTCGACCAGGTCATCGGGACCCTGCAGAACGACACGCAGCGCAAAGCGCTGGTCGACCAGTTGCAGGTGCTGCGCCGCGGGCTGGACGCATCGGCCGCGGCGCCCGCCGCACCGGCATCCGCGCCCGGCCTGATCGGCGCCGTCGCGCAGGCGCTCGACGAGGTGGATACCCACCTGCGCAAGGACCACGGCCCCTGGCACTACTGGCGCTGGCGCACGCAGTTCGCCGCCGAGGAATGGCGCGCCGGGGTGACCATGAACGGCACGCGCGCTGCACTGGTTTCGCTGCGCGAGTTCGCTACCGTGATCGTGGGCTGGGCGCTGTGCGGATGGGTCTTGTGGGAGATCGGACACCGCATCCGCCTGCGTCACATGACTCAGCCACAGCGCAGCCTGCCGGAGCTGCCTTCCTGGATCGACGTCGGTATCTATATGCTGCGGCGGATCGTGCCGTGGATCGTGGCATTCGGGCTGACGATACTGCTGGCCTACCGAGCCTTCTCCCAGTCTCCGGCCAGCGTTGCCGGGGTACTGGTGGCCTATGCTATCGTGGCCGGCGCCCTCGCATCGGCGGTCAGCCAGGTCATCTTTGCGCTGTTCCGGTCGGCCCATCGCAGCCTTGCGGTGCGCCAGCTGCTGACGCATTCGCGCATGCTGCTGTTCTGCACCGGCGCACTGGCCGCGCTGGGCAACAGTGCCACCGACAGCCGCGTGATTGCCGTGCTCGGCACCAACCTGTGCGCCCTGGTCTCGACCATTGCCAATATCGGCGCGGCACTGCTGATCGGCGTGTTCGCGCTGCGCTTTCGCCGGCAGATCGGGCAACTGATCAGCCAGCGGCCGCTGGAATTCCGGCAAACCCACCCCGCCATGACCGATCTGCTGCGCCTGGCCGGACAGTCCTGGCACCTGCCTGTGCTGGCGGTGGTGG
>NZ_JWMA01000180.1 GCF_000812465.1 Cupriavidus sp. IDO
TGCCGCAATGTCAGGCGCCGATCTAGTAGTGACGAAAGGGCTCCACCCACAACGAGAGAAGCCCCGATGTGCCCACCGAGGCGCAACAAAAAGCACTAGGAGACAATAGATGGCGCATTTTGAAGCAGTAGCCACGACCGGCAACGGTCGGGGGCTGCAGAATCGTTGGTTCCAGCTGGCCATTGGCGTGGTCTGCATGGGACTGGTAGCGAACCTCCAGTACGGCTGGACCCTGTTCGTGTCCCCGATGGACGCCAAGCATCACTGGGGCACGTCCGCGATCCAGGTGGCGTTTTCCATATTCATTGTGACCGAGACCTGGCTGGTGCCGCTGGAGGGCTGGCTGGTGGACAAGTTCGGCCCGCGTCCGGTGGTGGCGGGCGGGGCGATCTGCGCGGGGCTGGCGTGGGTGATGAACGCGTACGCGACGACGCTGCCGGAGCTGTACACGGCGGCGGTGATCGCGGGGATTGGGGCGGGTGGGGTGTATGGCACCTGCGTGGGCAATGCGCTGAAGTGGTTCCCGGACAAGCGCGGGCTGGCGGCCGGATTGACGGCAGCGGGCTTTGGCGCGGGCTCGGCGATCACGGTGATCCCGATCGCGAACATGATCCAGAGCGCGGGCTACGAGAAGGCGTTCCTGAGCTTTGGCATCCTGCAGGGAGTGTGCATCTTCGTGCTGGCGCTGCTGCTGGTGAAGCCGCGTGCGCCGAAGGGCGCGGTGGCGGCGAAGGCGGTGCTGACCAACCACGTGGAATTCACGACGGGGCAGATGGTGAAGACGCCGGTGTTCTGGCTGATCTACGTATGCTTCGTGGCGGTGGCTGCGGGCGGGATCATGGCGACGGCGCAGCTGGGGCCGATTGCCAAGGACTATGGCTTTGCGTCGATGCCGGTGACGATGCTGGGAATGACGCTGCCGCTGCTGACGATGACCTTGTCGATCGACAACCTGTGCAACGGCTTTACACGGCCCTTGTGCGGATTCCTGTCGGACCGGTTTGGCCGTGAGAACACGATGTTCGTGATCTTCATCGGCGAGGGGCTGGCGCTGCTGGGGCTGATGCAGCTGGGTCACAACCCGTACTGGTTCATGTTCTTCGCGGCGCTGACGTTCCTGTTCTGGGGCGAGATCTTCTCGATCTTCCCGGCGCTGTGCGCGGACACGTTTGGCAGCAAGTTTGCGGCGGCGAATGCGGGCACGCTCTATACGGCGAAGGGGACGGCGGCGATGCTGGTGCCGCTGGCGTCGGTGCTGTCGGCGCGCGGAGGCTGGGACGCGGTCTTTACGGTGGCGGCGGTGGTGACGATTGCGGCGGGGATCTCGGCCAAGGTGGTGCTGGCGCCGATGCGCAAGCGGTTCATCACGGGACGCCCGGATGCGGTGCCGGTCTCGGATGCGGCCTATATGGTCAGCGCTTCCGCCCGCAAGGGAGA
>NZ_JWMA01000026.1 GCF_000812465.1 Cupriavidus sp. IDO
GGGCAACTCGCACTCGCTCTCTCCACGCTGTGTCGCAGTAGCGCATTGGAGACGCCGAATTCATATAAGTTCTATCAAGAACGGAACACTACACTAGTGCACTTCCAGCGCACGCGGCATGACCAACTCGGCCTCGGCGATGTTACCTTCCTGGTCCCGAATCGCGGCGTGCTCCAGCGAGAGTAGTTCCGACGGGGCGACCGGAGTCTCACCCCCTGTGTTCGCTGGATGTGCCTGGCGACCGGCGTGCCACATCTGAAGGAAGATTCGCGCCCCCTTCGCATGAACTGCCTCGATCACACGCTTCCATCCAGCCACATGGGCTTCAGTAGCGCGTCGGGGCGAAGCGGGATTCAGGAGGAGGCCAGGTTGTGCCCTGCGGAGGTTCGAACTGCACAAACCCCCCGCGGTCATTCCTGGGGGGAATGGATGTTATTCGCCATCGGCGCCTACCGACAAAAATCGCGTTACCCCAAAATAGATCGCGATACGGTTGAGGACGTGGTTCCGTGTCACCGCGACACGCTTCCAACGCTCGTGCTAAGAATCCCTCCCTTTGTGTGCATCGGCGGTAGCCCGAGCCAAACGCGTTACCGAAAGAATCGGCATGAGTGATAGGCGGCCCTGATATTGCGATGCTCACGGGACGGCATGTCGCCCCAGGAGCTGGCGCCGCGTGACCGCGATGTCTCCCGGCCGGTACCGCGAGTGCAGTCCTCGTCTAAATTGAGTCGCTTTTTAAGGAAATTACCATGAGCAGGTTATTGAACAAGACGGCAGTCATCACCGGCGGCAACAGCGGTATCGGTCTCGCGACGGCAAAGCGATTTGTCGAAGAAGGCGCGTATGTCTTCATCGTTGGTCGCCGCCAAGAGGAGCTCGATCGGGCGGCCGCAGAAATAGGCCGCAACGTCACGGCAATCAGGGCTGATGTGACGAAGCTTGACGAGCTCGACCGACTTTACGCGATTGTGCGCGAGCAACGCGGAAGCATCGACGTGCTCTTCGCGAACTCCGGTGCTATTGAGCATAAGACGCTTGAAGAAATTACCCCAGAACACTACGACAAGACGTTTGATGTAAACGTCCGTGGGTTAATCTTTACCGTACAGAAAGCGCTCCCGCTCCTAACCGGCCAAAGCAGCGTGATCTTGACAAGTTCGGTGGCAGGCGTGCTCGGCATTCAAGCGCATGACACTTATAGTGCCGCTAAGGCCGCAGTGCGGTCGCTCGCGAGGACGTGGACCATCGAACTGAAAGGACGCGGCATCCGTGTCAACGTAGTCAGCCCGGGGGCAATCGACACGCCGATTATCGAGAGCCAGGTCACGACCCCAGAGGCCGCCGACGAACTGCGTGCCAAGTTTGCCGCAGCGACCCCGCTAGGACGTATCGGACGGCCGGATGAGTTGGCCGCGGCGGTCTTGTTCCTTGCCTCAGACGAAAGCAGCTACGTGGCTGGTATTGAACTCTTTGTGGACGGTGGGTTGGCCCAAGTCTAGGCGCAACCAATCTTGACGTGGCGGCTACGTCGGTCAATCCCAACAGCCAGGCTTGATTCCCTAGTCGCCAGGAAGACGTGAAGGTCCCCCTTTCCCACAGGAAACCGCGCCTTCAACCATGAGGCCAAAATCCCGGGTTGCACGATTCACGTGCGCAACGTGCCAGCGGATGTAAGTAATAGATGCGTACGCCCATGCAATACATCCATGAGATGGTAACCGATCTCGATTCCAAGCATCCCGGTGGTCCTGATGTATTGGTACCTACCCTGCGTCCGGTTCCTACGTGGCCCCCCGCGAACTGCTAATTCGGCAGCGGGCAGCAGGCGTCAGTGGCCCAGAGGTATTCCAACGCAAAAGGCTGTAAGTCCCCCCTCTTGGCACCAGCGACATTCCGAGACTGGAGGTCGCTGGAGAGGTGGCTGAGATCGGCCGCGGCGTTACTAAGCTCAAGGCCGGCGACCTTGCCTGTGCGCTCATTGCTCGCTGACGCCTTGCATACAACGTGCGGCGGACCACTTGGTCGCAGCGCTGTACCCAACAATTGCGCTGCGATGGCGCCTAAGTGCGGCTAACAAAACTGAACTTCCCTCTGTATTTCGCCTTCCAGAGGCCGCCGGTTATGCAGCCGCATCCTCGGCCTGTTGAGCTTTGAGCCAGTTTTGCAGGAACTGAACCGGCGATACAAAGCCCAGCGATGAATGACGGCGACTGCGGTTATGGAACACTTCGATGTATTCGAACAAGTCCGCCATTGCTTCCTGGTGGGTTCGGTAGCGCGTGGCGTGTACCTGCTCGTTCTTCAGGCTATTGAAGAAGCTCTCCGTAGGGGCGTTGTCCCAACAATTGCCTTTGCGGCTCATTGAGCAGCGCACGCCATATTCCGCCAGCTTGCGCTGGGAGTCCTGACTGGCATACTGGGCTGCCGCGGTCCGAGTGATGCATCGCGTCGGGCTCCGACCTGCGTCGGAACCACGCCATTGTCAGCGCGTCCGTCACGATGTCCGCCGTCATGCGCGGCTTGATCGACCAACCGACGACTTCCCGGTTGAACAGGTCCAGCACTACCGCCAGATACAGCCAGCCCTCGTCGGTCCAGATGTAAGTGATGTCCGAGGTGAACACCTGGTTCGGCGCCGTTGGTGTGAAGCTGCGTGCCAGTAGATTCTCTGCAAACCGGCAGCTTGTGCTTCGAGTCCGTCGTCACCTTGTAGCGCCGTTTGCGCCGGGCCCGGATGCCGTTGTCGCGCATGAGTCGCTCAACCCGCTCCTTGCTGGCCGGAAACCCGCGCGAGCGGATCTCCGCCGTCATGCGCGGCGAGCCATAGGCGCCCTTGACCTCCGCGTGAATGGTCCGGATCAACGCCAGCAACTTCCCGTCACTCAGGCGCCGGCGCTGCAGCGTGCCGCCGCGTTTCCATGCTCGATAGCCGTTCAGACTGACAGACAGGACCTCACACAGCGCCAACAACGGATAGTGTCGGCGCTGCGATTCAATGCAGGCGAACTTCACAGGAGGTCCATCGCGAACGCGCCGCCGCTTCTTTTGCGATTTCAAGTTCCATCTGCAGGCGCTTGTTCTCAGCTCTGAGGCGCGACAACTCCATCTGTTCTGGCGTGACCGGCTTCGCCCCGGCACCGCCCAGCTTGCCGGCTTCTGCAGCCTTGATCCAGTTGCGCAGCGTCTGCTCCGACATGCCCAGTTCGCGGGCCACGGTGCTCACCCCCTGTCCGTCCTTCACCCGTTGCACGGCACCAGCCTTGAACTCCGCCGTGTAACGCTTGCTTTGGCATCTTGAACATCTCTACTTTCCTTCCTTTGGGTCGAGTCTACACACGAGCTGCTGGAAGGCGAAATTTCAGGGGACCCTCAGACATACGCGGCGTCAAGCCGCGATATATCCGATCCCATCGTCCACGATGCCGTACAACGTGATGCTGCTTTGGGCACAAACCATTGCAGGGAGAAGCGACATGGCAACGATGTCAGCTAGGCGGTTCTAGGCGGTCGTTCACCTTAACAGTCCTCCCTTGTTTCGATCTCATGCGGCCTTTGCAACAGGCTTTCGCGTGTACCACCGGATGGACAACCGATCTCACACGAAGGGGGCGCACTGACGACGCCTCCCGCCTTTTCTTTTCCGCCTAAACAAACCTCAGGGAGTATTCTGTACCTCTAATCCAAGACCTCTCGACGCGCGCTCGATGGATTCTGACGGAAACCGATACGGTTCAGATCGCAGAAAGTTGGGCTGAGAATCCTCGGAGATTCTGTCCGCAGCCTCCACACGACGCGGCACGGATTGTGGGTCGCCTCAAAACAAAATCCCGCGGCCGCTCGGTATAAGCAAGAGCGTACTTCGAAGGTTCCTGGCGCGGCGGGGGCGACATCTCGCCCTTGCACCATATTCCTATTGCGTGCAATAGGTCTGTGATGCGCCCCGCGCGCGATTAACACCGAGATCAATGGTGCCCGCGACAAACTGCCGACGAACTAGCCCATAGACCCCACGACGCTTTGCAGGCAGGGGAGAACACACCGAGCGTCGCTTATCCAGATCCGCTCTCCGCGCATGCGGAATGCGCTGAGCGTGGGCCGGATCGGTGTGTCACTTGAATTCTAGAAGGCCTTTTCGACAGATACAACATACAAAGGTATGGGACCAAAAGCCGCATTAATTGAAGATACGCCGCTCTCGACGGTGACGCGATTCAGAATTGACCACGAGGCAATTGGTCGATACCAACGAGTATTAGCCACAAGATAAGCGAAGCGACTATGCTTCCAACTGAGGCCTGTCCGCCCGATTTGTTTACAAGCTGGCGGCGGCTCATCCCTTCGCTTGGGGACAGACTGGAGGAACCACAGTGGACCGACTGACGGTAATGGAGATCTTTGTCAGGGTAGTCGAGACGGGGTCTTTCTCGACCGCTGCGCGGTCAATGGGAGTCGTACAACCCACTGTTTCCAAGGCGATTGCCGCCTTAGAGCAACGCCTATCTGTTCGGTTGCTGCTTCGTTCAACTCGGGGACTGGCACCCACCAGCGCGGGAGACGCCTTCTACCAATACGCCAAGCGTATCGTTTCAGACGTCGAAACGGCCGAACACTTCGCCTATAGGGAAGGCGCCCATTTGACCGGGAGGATTCGCATCAATGCGGACGTGACGTTTGCGAGACTACACATTTTTCCGGCAATTGGGCGCTTTTTGGATAAGCATCCGCAATTGTCGCTCGACGTGATTCTTGGCGATCGAAACTTGGACCCGCTTGAGGATGGAGCTGACGTCGCGCTCCGAATTGGCTCACTAGTCAATTCGGGGCTTATTGCGCGAAAGCTGGGGCAGGCGCGCCGCCTCGTGGTTGGCGCGCCTGGGTACTTCGATGTGTCCGGAATACCGACTATTCCGACTCAGCTCACGTCCCATGACTTCATTGTTTCAAGCCACAGCGGAGACAGTCGAGTTTGGACCTTTCGCAAGGCTGACGAGGAGATGTCCCTGTCGCTTTCTGGCCGCCTGTCGGTAAACGCAGCGGAGGGCGTGCGGGAGGCTGTTCTCGCCCGCGCCGGGCTTGCAGTAGTCTCGGAATGGACGTTTATGAGAGAACTCCAGAGCGGCCTGGTCCGCCCAGTGCTGGAAGACTGGCATCTCCCACCTTGTGAGTTGTGGGCCGTGATGCCGGCGGGCCGCATGGCGAGCGCTAAAGCCCGTGCCTTCATTGAGTTTGTCCAGGACACTCTAGGACTACCGAATGCGACCAATACCCCAGAGAATATTCGGTCGCTGAAGACGTGACTTCCATTACGACGCCATCCATTGTGGACACCCGCCATGGGAACTTCACTCCGTGTGGACGATATCAGGAACGGACCTCGACCGCACAAGAGCGAGGGCTCGATGGATCCGCCACTGGCTAGCCAAGGTCGCTACGTTCACCACCAAAGCAGTGCAGCTTTTTTGCACGCTAAAGCAGTACCAGCGGTCGAATCGGCACGTGGCACCACCGCAGAAGCCTACGCTCAGGTCAAGCTGGTGACAGGCGGTAGCGTCCCAACCTTGTTCGCGGCGCTGGGTTACGCGGCACCTGCTGCCACTCGTGGCGTTACCGAATGCAGAAGGTGGCGACTCCTCCCGGGCGTATCGAACCAATTCATTCCTGCAGCTCGAGCCGTGCGCCCGTCGCCGATCAGACGCCTGCGGATCTACATCAACATCAGGATCCGCCTGATCGACGTCACCTAAAAAAGTGTGCCCCCATCGCACACTCCGGCATCTAATCTAAGCGGATAACCTAGGCATTCCCGAACTGCTTACTCACGAACTCAGCAAACGCCCTTACCTTCGCTGAATGGTGCCGCTGCTGCGGGCTGACGAGGTGAATCGGCATGGGTACCGCTTCCCAGTCCGGCAATAGCCGTCGCAGCTCCCCACCTGCGAGTTCCTCGTCGAACAGCCAGGTCGGTGAATAGCCGATCCCCATTCCCGCCAACAGCGATGCGCGCATAACCTCACTGCTGTTTGTCTGCAGATTGCCGTGCACGCGTACCGCCCGCGTCGTGCCAGTTGGTTCTGCCGATCCTGGCCCGGCAGTGAAGGTCCACGTATTTCGCGATACGGTTTCCGTATACACGATGCAATTGTGCGCGGAGAGGTCGTCCGGAACTTGCGGCGGCTTCAATCCCCGCGGGAGACTGCGCAGGTATTTACGATGTGCCACAAGCATCCGATGAGTAGTACCAACGCGCCTCGCTATCAGACTGCTGTCCGATAGCTCTCCAATGCGCACGGCTACATCGATGCCAAGCTCGACGAGATCGATGAAGCCATCGTGCAGCCGAAGGTCAATCTTTACATTGCCGTGTTCTGCAAGGAACGCCTGCACGAGGGGCAGAAGCTTGCGCCGACCAAAGCCCACCGATGCGGCCACCCGTAACCAACCAGTAAGTTGCTGCTCCCCGGTGCGCAACGCACCTTCCGCCTCGGCGATTTCCTCGACCAGTCGGCGTACCTGCTCGAAGTAGCGCTCACCTTCGTCGGTAAGCGCGAGTGATCGCGTTGTGCGTGTCAGCAACTTAGCGCCAAGGTCGGCCTCGAGCGCCGCAACCTGCTTGCTAATGGCGCCTTGCGTAACGTCGGCCTCGTGGGCGACTGCCGAAAAGCTTCCCGCTTCCACCACGCGCACGAATGTCCGCATCGCCTGGAGCTTGTCCATATCTATTCCTGTCAGGAATTAGCTATATGAGCATACACCATCCCAATCTTTCCGACGGAGTTAAGGAATGTCTGCATACGTCCACGCAAGGCAGTCAATACTCGGGACCGCAATTTCACTGCTGGCAAAGACTTGCCGCCGTCGATGGCGACCAGGGCCTGTGAGAACAACTTAAGATCTCGGCACAGAACGACGAAACGATGGCAGACATTGCGAATGCCGGTGCTGTTATCCCGGCGGAAGTCTGCAATCGCCTTGAAGTCCGGCGCCAGTCGACCGGTAAGCCACATCAGCTCTATATTGCGTTGGCATTCGCGCTCCAGACGGCGGCTGGACTGGACCCGGTTGAGGTAGCCATAGATGTATATCTTCAAGAGGACGGCAGGATGATATGAAGGGCGACCTGTAGTCGAGGGATTGGCACCTTCGAACCCGAGCGACTCGAGATTCAGTTCTTCAACAAACGCGTCGATTATCCTGGTGGGGTTGTCCTCGGCGATGAAATCATCGAGGCATTCTGGAAGCAGTGAAGCTTGCTTGCGGTCTTCTCCCTCTATGAATCGCTTCATCCGGCCCCCCATTCTGAATGCGTTGATCCAGTCTAGGTGATCGAGACGTTTTCACACACCCTCGATCCGTAGCAGGCAGACACTGCACTCTCATGCTGTTCTCGGACATGCGTCCTATACATCCGTCCGATTATCAGACACTTATTGATCGACTGTACCGATCGAGGGATGCAGTGCTAATGGAAGGCCACGCCGGATCCACTGCGGCGGCACCTCACTACGATCGATAGGAAATTTCCGCTATCTACCGATGGCATGACTGTTGCATAGCGTGTAATGCAACGAAGTCGCACGGGTAAAGCTTGAGCGAAAGTATTCTCGGGATCGTTGTCACGCCCTCACTTCGAAAAATGAAATTCTAACTAACGTAACAATCCGCAAGTGTTGGGATGAAGTCCGGGGAATGGAATCATGAGGCTATGCAATTTGATGGCCGCATCAACTCTTACTTTCGCTTCGACCACGAATAATTACTTATCAAGAGAAGGAGACATTTTGTACAAGTCGTTGAGAATAATTCCTCGCCTAGTTTTGGCGGGATGCGTGACTATCGGCTTTTCCTCGAAATCGAGCTATGCGACGGAAACCTGGGCAAATACACTTCCCGCCATTAACCAAGGATTGGTACACGGCGCCTTGCCTCCGCCGGGAACATATGGAGTATATAATAGCTATTGGGCGTCTTTTAGTGGATACGACAACCACGGAAAAGCGAACGGCACAAAGCTGGATGCGTACATTCAAGTTCCAATCTTGTTTTGGGTGCCGGGATACAAAATCTTAGGTGCCAACTATGCTGCTGCGATCGCGCTCCCATTCGACTACACCAATTTTAAGATGGCGGGCGCGTCAGCGCTTTCAAACAATGGTCACTGGGGGATGTTCAATGCCATTGTGGAACCCGTTATCTTGTCATGGGACCTGGGCAACAATTTATATGTAAAGGCAGGGCTTGCCGTTGCGGTAGATAATGCAAGCTCTTCAGCCGGCCATCCGCCATCTGGGAACGGCGCTCCGTCGGGAAACGGCTATTGGAGTCTGGAGCCAGAATTTGGAATTAGCTGGTTAAATGACGGCTGGAACGTCAGCGCGAATATTCAATATGGATACAACTTCATAAACTCAACAACCGACTACAAAAGTGGGCAGCAAATTTCGGGAACTTATACTATAACGAAGACACTCGGTAAGTGGACGCTTGGTGTCGGGGCCTACTCAATCAATCAGATCACTGCAGATACAGGAGCCGGTGCCGTGGCTGCTGGGTGTCCCGGCAACGGTGGCTGTAGACTTGAGTCATATGGCGCCGGTCCGTTGATTGGATACCAGTTCGGAGGTGTCAACCTCGTGGTCAACTACACAAGAAGTATCTACACAAGGAATTATGTCGGGGGAAACATTGTCAATGCTAGGCTGATCATTCCATTTGACTGATTTAAATTCGAGATATTTTGATTCGGCGGGAGACGACGGCCCTTCCAGTCGCGAACGGGAATAGGCCGCCCCACACAGCCCCTTGCCGTAAGCGCTGACGGTTACTCGGGTTGCCTGGAGAGCGCTTTTTCAGGTGCCCCCAAACTTTCTCGCCGACTTTTGATGTCTTTGAGTTCTAACCGATGACGAGTTTCCCATAAAGCAACCGGTTGAAGTGGAGCCGCTACAACAACCCGCACAACGGAAAAGCGGTTGTGGGAGCACAGTTGGCGGGCTTTTGCGGCACCTTGGGCGGGCTGCCGCCAACGCGGATCATCTTCGGGTTTACGACTGTTGCTGACGCTTGTTGCCCCTGTCACCGTGCGCAATGGTAGAGGGCCATCTGCCCGTTTCAGCTTGGGAACCAGCCCTACGAGATCGTCTAATTCCAGATATTGAACGGCTAGCGTAGAGGTGACAGCAAAAAAGAGCGGGAAGGCTGAAAAGCGAGACAACCGCCGGCGAGCGGCCAGAGGCCACCGCAAAAAAGGAAGAGTGATGCGATTGGATGTGCTTGGAACTGAGGCTTTTTTGCCTGATTATTCCCACCGCGTGATGTCCGCTTGGGAAAGCTTCGTGGTGGAGGGCAACTGCGAGAATCGGCAGGTGAGAGACGTAATCTTATCGTCCTGGGAGCGATGCCGCGCAGGCCAAGTGCTCCCGACGGTGGAAGAGGCGCCTTTGGCCGCTAGCGGCGACGACCTGCTACGACTGCAGATGGAGCACCGCGATTTGCTGGGCGTCACGCGTGGCGTCGTCGAATCGCTCGAAGGGGTGCTGAATCAGTCCCGTAGTGTTCTGCTTGTGACGGACCCGCAGGGCGTGATCCTTAACGCATACGGTAACCCAGCCACCATAGATTCCGGCGCGGAGCATCATATCGCGCCGGGTGGCCATTGGGGCGAACACATGAGCGGAACCAATGCGATTGGCACTGCAATTGCGGCGGGTAGTCCAGTGCAGGTTCATGCACTCGAGCATTACTGCGAAGGCGTGAAGACCTGGACGTGCTCGGCAGCGCTCGTGCGAGGTGCTCGTGGCGGCGATATTCTCGGCGCTATCGACATCTCAGGTTTTGATGACACATTCAATGTCCACAGCCTTGGACTCGCGATCTCGATCGCGACCCAGATCGAGGCGATTCTCAAAGGAAATGAGGCGCGCGACACGATCAAATTGCTCGAATGGTGCAGTTCCGAAACGGCAGCGTGGCATGGCGATGGTTTCGTCGTCCTAGACGGCAAGGGGCGCGTCGTCAGCGCAAACAAGCATTCGCCCGAATTGCTGGAAAAACTGGGGATTTCGCAACTAATGGTACTGGGGCAGCCGTTGCCCGGCGCGCCGCGTGGCACCAATCAGCGGGCGGCGGGCTTGCCGTCTTGGGTCAGGCCGGAATGGGTACAGCCTGTCAATATTGATGGCAGAATTTTTGGTTCGCTAGTGGCCATTCCAAGCCGCCCGTTGCGCCCTACGCCGGCTACTGTCAAGCGACTTCCGATACAGAGCGCCCAACCGCCCGCAAAGGGTTTCGAGAATATCGTGGGCCACAGCGAAGCGGTGAGCTCGGCTGTTGACCGTGCCAGGAGGCTTGCGCGGGGAACGCTCCCGGTATTGCTTCTCGGGGAAACCGGCGTGGGAAAAGAAGAGTTCGCAAAGGCCATTCACGACTGCTCGCCGGTTAGCAACGGGCCGTTTATCGCGGTCAATTGCGGTGCGTTTGCGCGCGACCTTATCGCCAGCGAACTGTTTGGTTATGCCGATGGAGCGTTTACCGGAGCTGTGAAAGGTGGGCGTCGCGGCAAATTCGAGGAGGCTGATGGGGGAACGTTATTTCTGGATGAAATCGGTGAGTTGCCTGTCGACGTCCAACCCCATATGCTCAGGGTGCTTCAAGACGGCATCGTGACGCGAATCGGTGAGAGTCGCCAGCGTGAGGTGAAAGTTCGCGTCATCTCGGCAACTAACCGGAATCTCCGCGCAGTGATCGGGGACGGGCGGTTTCGGGAGGACCTCTATTACCGTCTGGCGGTTGCGACGTTGAGCCTGCCCCCATTGCGGGCTCGGCATTGCGACATACCACTGCTTGCACAGCACTTCGTCGAGCGATTCGCACAGCGATCGGCAACGCCGGCGAAGATGATCAGCGCCGAGTTGCTTCAAGCGCTAAGTCGTTATTCCTGGCCAGGCAACATCCGCGAACTGAAGAACACGGTGGAAAGCATGTGCCAGCTTGCTGACGGCGGCGATATGCTTGGCCTGGACGATCTGCCGTTCGAATATCAAGGGCAGGAAAACGAGCTTGAAAAGCCTAAATTGAGTGGGCTGCGGGCGCGGGAACGCGAAGCAATCGTCGCCGCCATCGACGAGCATCGAGGCAACTTGCGGCAGGCTGCGCAAAGTCTCGGCATTGCCCGGAGTACGCTGTACCTCAAAATGCGTGCGTATGGAATACGTCGCTCGTTCATTACTGACGAAGACTTGCAGGCGTCAGCGCCGTGAATCACATTCCGTCATCTTCGGGTGCGAGCACGGCTGGAGAGGCGTAAGCGATTCCTTTAGAACACGGACGGCGTGATGCCGTTCCCGCCAGCCTGCTGGCCGTCACAAGGTGTGACGGCCAATTCCAGATCCGCGATCGGTCGATAGCAGCTTCCAGACTCCGCAAAATCATGCGTCGACTCTGTAGCGATGGCTAGACCATGCCTTTTTAACAGGGCACAGTGTTAAAAGGTTAAAAGGCTAAAAGGCGAAAAGGCTAAAAGGCGTAGTCAATCCAAATAATAAATTTCAGATGTTGAGGCGCACGGCGTATTCCCTTCGCGCCCGCTGCTCCTCAAGTCCTTTCCTCTTCTCGCCTTCTTCGCGTTTCTTCCCAACCGCGGGTTCCATTTCGAAGCCCATTGCCGATCGGACATGTATCGGACATCCGTCCGAACGACCGACATCGCCAAGTCAAGCCGCGTTGCGACAAAAATAGCCGGCTAAAACCTGTTAGTCCAGTTTATTCAATGGCTTAGGTCAATATTGCAGCGCACCAAACAAAACATGGTACAGGAGTTGCGTTGATAGAAACGGCCCTGGCACCATCCGGTTCCTGGTCTTTGAGGAGGGCCCGGGTAGGTGCGATTAGAGAACCGATCTACACGTCGTTATTCGCGGACAGATGTATCGCGAGTTCCATTAGGGAGGGTTGCGACTTGTTGAAGATATAAAGAGAGGAATCTCGTGGTTATTGGAAAATAGTAGCACCAATAATCCGACGGAAGTTGTGGTGAAGAAGTGGCGGCTTATTGGTGGTTTAAATTGAATGTAACGTAGAAATCGGATCTTTCTTACGCTGACTAAGAAGGCAGGAGACGGTAAAAAATGATAAAGCGCGATATCAAAGTCGTAGCAAACGGCTTTCATTATCTGGAGGGCCCGCGTTGGCACAATGGCACGCTGTGGTTCGTAGATTTTTATACCTATGGCGTGTATCGCGTGGAGCCTGATGGTTTGGTCAAAAAAATCGCTCATATCGAGCACCAACCGTCGGGCTTGGGTTGGTTGCCCGATGGACGCATGCTCGTGGTGTCCATGAAAGACCGCAAGGTCATGCGCCAGGAGAACGATGGCAGCTTCGTCGTGCATGCGGACATCTGGGATTACTGCGGTGGCCACGCCAATGACATGGTTGTTGCGCCGAACGGCGACGCCTATGTAGGTAACTTCGGCTTCGACCTGATGGGTGGCGCCGGCCACCGGAACACAGGACTGGTGCTGGTACGCCCAGATGGCAGCGCCCAAAAGGTTGCTGACGGACTCGCTTTTCCGAACGGTACAGTCGTGACACCCGACGGCAAGAAGCTCATCGTCAACGAACTCTTTGGCAACAAGATCTCGCAGTTCGACATCAAGCCCGATGGCACCCTTGGGGCTAGCCGAGACTTTGCCAATTTCGGCGATCTTGGGGACGAGCCAGATTCGGGGGTGCGGCTGCAGCGAGCCAAGATCATCCCCGACGGCCTGGCTCTGGATGCCGAAGGCGCGGTCTGGATTGCCGACACCATCAACAGGCGTGCGCTACGTATCGCCGAAGGCGGCGGGATCCTGGATGAAGTGAATATCGCACCGGAAGGGGTTTTCGCCGTGGCGCTCGGCGGCGAGGACGGCAAGACCTTGTTCATGTGTGCGGCACCAGACTGGGACGAAGGCGCACGCAAGGCTGCCCGCGAAGGCCGAATGCTATCCACCCGAGTTGACGTGCCTCATGCCGGCACGCCTTAAAGACCGCCTTTTCCAACGCACTCACAAAGGAAGAAAATCATGACTGCTCGAGGTCACCAAAATAATTCCATTAACGACAAGCTGGACGTGCTGCTGATCGGCGCTGGATTCACTGGTCTGTACCAGCTCTACCAACTGCGTAAACGTGGTTACAGGGTGCATCTGATCGATGCGGGAAAAGACGTTGGGGGCATCTGGCACTGGAACTGCTACCCCGGCGCACGCGTCGATTCCCATTATCAGATCTATCAATACTCGATGCCCGAACTATGGCAGGAGTATGAATGGAAGGAGGCCTACCCCGATTGGGCTCAGATGCAGGACTATTTCTACTTCGTGGACAAAAAGTTGAGCCTCAGCAAGGACATAACGTTCAACACTCGAGTGCAATCCGCGGAATGGGACGAAGCCGCACGCGAGTGGACGGTCCGTTGCGTAGGTCACCAACCGGTTAAAGCGCGGTTCGTCATCGCCAATCTGGGCTTCGGCGCCAAGCCTTTCACCCCGAAGTTCGAAGGCATCGATCGGTTTAAGGGGGAGTTCTATCACACGGGTCTGTGGCCCCAAGAAGGTGTCAAGCTTGCAGGGAAGCGCGTAGCCGTGATCGGCACTGGAGCTAGCGGCGTGCAGGTCGCACAAGAGGCTGCGCTCGATGCCGCCACGGTAACGGTGTTCCAGCGTACGCCCAACTTGGCGTTGCAGATGCAACAAAAGCAGTTGACGCCCGAGGACAACGCCACGGAACGGCCGAACCTGCCGGCCGCATTCGAACGGCGCGGCCAATGCTTTGGGGGATTTGACTTCGATTTTGTCCCTCAAAACGCCGTTGACGTGACGGAGGAGCAACGCAACGAAACCTATGAAAAGCTGTGGAATGCCGGCGGCTTTCGATTCTGGCTGGGCAACTTTCAAGACACTGTGTTCGACCAGGAGTCAAACGACCATGCCTATGCCTTTTGGCGCAGGAAGGTGCACGCGCGTGTGAAAGACCCGAAGGTGGCGGAGAAGCTGGCGCCGGCCAAGGCACCTCACCCCTTTGGTACGAAGCGCCCGTCGCTCGAGCAGTGGTATTACGAGATTTTCAACCAAGACAACGTCAAGCTCGTTGACATGAAGGAGACCCCGATCCTGCATTTTACCGAGCGGGGCATCGTCACCGCCGAAGGGGAGATGGAGTTCGACGTGGTTGCAGTGGCCACAGGCTTCGACGCGGTGACCGGCGGTCTTACAAGTGTCGATTTTCGTAGCACCGACGGTCAGAACTTCAAGCAAAAGTGGGCCAACGGTGTGCGCACGCACCTTGGTGTGGCCACGCAAGGTTTTCCCAACCTGCTGTTCGGCTACGGTCCGCAATCGCCCTGTGGGTTCTGTAACGGCCCAACCAGCGCCGAATACCAGGGAAACCTTCTTGTGGATCTGATGGACTACATGCGTGCCCAAAACATCACACGAATCGAAGCCGAGCCGGAAGCGCAGGAAACTTGGCGCGACCTGATCGCTGGCTTTTGGGCGACTACGCTATTCCCGCTCGCCAACTCTTGGTACACGGGCGTGAACATCCCGGGCAAGGTGGTTGAGAGTCTGAATTTCCCGCTTGGCTTGCCTACTTACTTGGCCAAAGTAAAAGAAAGCGCAGACAACGGATACGCTGGATTCAAGTTGGATTGACCTTGGGCTTTCGGGCTAAGGCCCCACACCATCGCAACCGGGAGGGGCCTGGCTATCGGCGCTGCCCGCAGGTCCATCGATGAAAGATAGGGTACCCAATATCCACGGCATGCCTTCTCTTTCTGATTCCGATATTCGGTCTATGCAATAACCGTGAGTGTTGATGCGTCCGTTGTGATGCCAATCGGCGCTCACTGAAACGGAACCCCGGCACAGAGAAGTGAATGCCATGAATTCATTTAATTTTGAAACTACACGACGCATCATTTGCCAGCGCGGCGCTTGCTCCAGTCTGGGTGGACTGGCTCGTGGCATGGGCATTCGCCGCGCCTTTCTCGTCACAGATGAGGGATTGCACCGCACAGGTTTGACGGCGCTGGCCATCGAGTCGCTCCAGAAGCAGAATGTTGAGGTCACCCTCTGCATCGACGTATTGGCAGACCCGCCAGAGGAAACGATTGGGGCCGCAGCGGCCAAGGCACGCGAGGCTCGAGTTGATGGTGTCATCGGCTTCGGCGGCGGCAGTTCCCTGGACACCGCCAAACTGGTGGCCTTACTCGTCCAAACGCCGCAGGAAATGAACCGCATCTATGGCGTGGGACTGGCTCAAGGACCGCGCCTTCCTCTCATTCAAATCCCGACCACAGCCGGTACAGGCTCTGAAGTCACGCCCATCTCTGTCGTGACCACGCCTACTGACGAGAAGAAGCCAGTGGTCTCCTCGCTCCTGCTGCCGGACGTGGCCTTGTTGGATCCGGAGCTCACGATTGGGTTACCGCCGGCTGTAACGGCTGCAACGGGCATAGACGCGATGGTGCACGCTATAGAAGCCCTCACCACGCATCTGAAGCAGAACGAGTTGTCGAACATGCTTGCGATCAAAGCGGTGCAGATGATTTTCAAGAATCTACTGCCCGCCGTGACGGATGGACAAGATATCGAGGCACGAGAGCGGATGCTGCTTGCGTCCTTGTACGCAGGCATGGCGTTTTCCAATGCATCAGTTGGGGCGGTGCATGCATTTGCATATCCCTTGGGCGTACGCTTTCATGTGCCGCATGGCTTGTCGAATTCCTTGATGCTTCCGCATATTTTGCGATTCAACCTCGAAGCAGGGGAAGCCACGTATGCCCAACTGGGCCGCGCCATCCGCTCTGAGCTTTCCACCGCATCGGACAAGGTGGCCGCCAAGGCCTTTGTCGATTCCATCTGCGACCTAGTGTCCCAAATGCCCTACGCGCAGCGCTTGCGGGATGTAGGTGTCAAGATGACGGATGTGTCCGTTCTGACCGCTGACGTGCTCAAGATCCAGCGACTGCTCGCGCATAACCCCAAGGAAATCACGCCTGAGGACGCCTTGGCTCTGTACACAGGGGCGTTTTGAGCGCCATTCAGAATACCTGGAGTGCGGTCCAGAGGCCCAGTGCATTGGGCCTTTGCGGGCTTCCGGGTCTAGTTTTCTGATCCGTTCGCTGCGGTTGGAAAACTGCGCCTGTGGTTACCTGTGCAGCGACTAATCAACACAGAAAAGAGCAGACAGAATGATGAGCATTCACCAAAACTACGTTGGCGGGGAATGGGTTGACAGTGACGCTTCAGCGGAGAACATCAACCCCTCGGATATCTCCGACGTAGTGGGCGTCTATGCGCGGGCGGATGCCAGCCAAGCGCGGGCGGCCATTGATGCGGCGTATGATGCGCGTGGGGCATGGGCCGGCTGGACTGCTGAACAACGAGCCGACGCACTGGATCGCATCGGCACCGAAATCCTGGCGCGCGCGCAGGAGTTAGGCACGCTCCTGTCCCGCGAAGAGGGTAAGACCTTGCCAGAGGGCATCGGTGAAGCCGCGCGTGCCGGACGCATTTTCAAGTTTTTTGCGGCTGAGGCTTTACGCATCCAAGGGGAGATTCTTCCCTCCATTCGCAATGGTGTGGGTATTGAGGTAACTCGCGAACCCGAGGGTGTCGTGGGCATCATCACACCATGGAACTTCCCGATTGCAATTCCGGCGTGGAAAATCGCGCCGGCGCTGGCCTATGGCAACACCGTGGTATTCAAGCCTGCGGATTTGGTGCCAGGCAGTGCCTGGGCCCTGACAGAGATCATCGCTCGAGTGGGTGATTTGCCTTCCGGTGTGTTTAACCTCGTCATGGGGCCTGGTTCGAAGGTCGGACACGCGTTGATCAGCGCGCCTAAAGTTCGCGCGATTAGTTTCACGGGTTCCGTGGAAACTGGCCGCCAAGTGGGGCTGTCGTGCATGCAGCGCGGCGCCAAAGTGCAATTGGAAATGGGGGGCAAGAATCCCTTGGTTATCCTCAACGATGCCGATCTAACGACGGCAGTCAACGTCGCTATTCAAGGGTCCTTCTACTCCACAGGACAGCGCTGCACGGGATCAAGCCGTTTGATTGTCGAGGCCGGCATTCACGAGGCCTTTGTGTCGGCAATGAAGGAGAGGATGGCAACCCTGCGTGTCGACAATGCCCTGAAACCCGGCTCGGACATTGGCCCGGTGGTCTCCGAGGCGCAGCTTGCTCAAGACCTTTCCTACATCAAGCTCGGCACGGCCGAGGGCGGGCATCTTGCCTGCGGCGGCGAATTGCTCAACCGGGAGTCAAAGGGCTATTACCTCTCGCCGGCTCTAGTCACAGAAACAGACAATACCATGCGTATCAACCGGGAGGAGGTGTTCGGCCCAGTCGCTTCCGTTATCCGCGTCAGCAGTTATGACGAGGCGTTACACGTTGCGAACGACACCAAGTTTGGACTCTCTTCGGGCATATGCACCGCCTCATTGAAATACGCGACCGACTTCAAGCGCCGGTCAACTGCGGGCATGGTGATGGTGAATGTACCGACCGCTGGTGTTGACTATCACGCCCCCTTTGGTGGTCGTAAGGGCTCAAGCTATGGCGCGCGTGAGCAAGGCACCTATGCTCGCGAGTTCTACACTGCGGTCAAAACGGCATATACCGCAGCGGGTTGACCGACGAGCGGGAAACTCTCTCCTGGATAGGCGGGAGTGCCAAAGCTGTTCAGCAGGTAGCGAAACCTCTCCTTGATCACGCGGTGATCGTGCGGATTTGTGCGATTGAGCGGCGCGAAATTCTGTTTTTCGCGCCGTCAATTCTCCTAAATTATCAGCGCTAGCTCATTCTCGGAAAGTCGGAACGCCACACCTTCCGTTCGTCCGCCGGATTCTAAGGCGAGCATTCGACCCGGCTTGTCATGCTGACCGCGGCCAGCAATTATGCGGATGCAAAAGCTACGGTGCCATCCGTGAAGAACCGCGCGTTCCTTAGCCTCAAACTTGAACGGAGGGTTCCATATCAGAGAGCCGTATGCAAACAGCCAAACTGGTGTCACTTTCCATGGACAAGCTACTTTTGATGTGCGTATTTGCGAGAATCGTTGAGCTCGGCGGCTTCACACGTGCAGAATCACTCGGGATAACCAAGTCGACGGTTTCACGCGGGATGCAGGTGCTAGAGGACCGCCTTGGCGTCAAGCTCGTCCACCGAACAACGCGGAATACGAGCGTGACGAGGGAGGGTGCGATGTACTACGAACGTTGCTCGCGCATCTTTGCAAGTATCGAAGAAGCGGAGCGCCATATTGGTGTGAGGCGGCTTCAGGGGGGTAATGGTGGCAGCGCTTCCGAGGTGGAATAGCTGTCGGTCCGCCGGCGACCCAGCGATGCCTATCTTCCGCCCTGTGGCAACCAATTCCGGAGCCACAGAAGATGCCCACGGGCGTCGCTGTCGCAATGGCGTCGAGCCAAATGAAGCTGTTCACGGCAAAGAAGCTCAAAGCGAAGATTACGCTCTTTGCCGACGGCAGCGTGGGACCGGCCTCCGCGGCGCAGCTCCCTACAAGCTGCTAACCACCTTTTGCGCCTTTCAGCAGGTATTCGGGGCCGGCTTTGGCCTGAAGACGCAGAAGATGCTCGTTGCGCGCGCAGGCGGACGAGATTGTCAATCTCCGCACAACCAGCGGGAGGATGCGTGCTGGTCGCCGGTTTGGCCCGCGTACTGTTACGAGCCCAGTCAACGCGGCCCGCTTAACAGGCCGCTGAGGTGCTCACCGCGCAAGCGATGAGACTTCCCCCGCAAGGCCGTATGCATTCTTCCACCAGGAGGGCCTCGAATCTAAGGCAATGCTGATTTAGTCCTCCGGTTCGTGAGAGTAAGCGTTATCTGAAGAATCACGAGTGCGAAGAGATGAACATGCAGCAGATGACGTTGGCGGCGGGTGCAGATCAAGGGGCGGGATTCGAGCAATACCGTAAGCCAACGCGACGTGAGGCATTTCTGGCGACGATGGAGACGATCGTGCCGTGGGCGGCATTGTGCGCCGTGATCGAGCCGTACTATCCGAAGGCGGGCAACGGCCGGCCGCCTATTGGCCTGGAACGGATGCTACGCATCCACTTTTTGCAGCACTGGTTCAACCTAGCGGATCTGGCCTGCGAAGAGGCGCTGTATGACAGCGCCAGCCTGCGCCGCTTCGTTGGGATTGATCTGGGTCGTGAACCGGTGCCGGACGCCACCACGCTGCTGAAGTTTCGCCGGTTACTGGAGAAGCACCAGCTTGCCGAGCGGCTGTTCGCTGAGGTTGGCCGGGTCCTCCAAACCAACGGTGTAAAGCTGAAGACTGGCACCATTGTGGATGCCACCATCATCGGCGCACCGAGTTCGACGAAGAATGAAGAGAAGTCGCGCGACCCGGAGATGCACCAGACTCGCAAAGGGAAGCAATGGTACTTCGGCATGAAGCTCCACATTGGCGTGGACAGTCAGACCGGGTTGGCCCATTCGGCAGTCGTAACGCCAGCCCATGTTCATGACAAGCATGCGCTGCCCCAGCTATTGCATGGGCAGGAGCAGCGAGTCTATGGCGATAGCGCCTACGCCAGTCAGCAGGCGCTGATCGCGTCCAAGGCGCCCCGCGCCAAGGACTTCACCAATCAGCGTACGCGCAAGAACGGGCAGATTGACGAGGTGCAACGTGGGAAGAACCGCAACAAATCGAAGATCCGTGCTCGGGTCGAGCATGTCTTTGCCGTAGTCAAACGCCTGTGGGGCTTCACCAAAGTACGCTACCGTGGCTTGAAGAAGAATGCCGGCCGGGCCTTCACGGCCCTGGCGCTGGCCAATCTATACCTCAGCCGAGGGCATTTGATGGGAGCAGTCCGTCCGTAAAGGGCGAATGTGGGGCAAGTGCTCCGCCAACACGCCCCATTTGGGGATGCGGCAGGAAAAATTCTCGTCATCAGAGCGGATTTTTCCGACCGAACACATTCTTATCAGTCTGAACGCACCAATTCACGCGGCTTGTTCAGCATAGCCCTAAGGGAACGGCGCTACTTCGGCGAGAGAGCGACGGCCTGGCCATGCAAGCCGGGACGGTGCACGGCGACTCCCTCAAACTGGCCCGACTCGTAATCAAAGATTACCACTGTGTCTCGCGCCGTACAGTAGAGTTCTCCGCGTGGGCCAAATCGCAGGCCTCGCGGCCGTTGAAAGGGAACGTCAGCTGGCGGATCAAAGACGCGGACGAACTTGCCACTTGTGCCGTCGTATTCCCTTACCGACGCAACGGCGTTTGGTGAACCGAATGGAAACTCGCTGGAAACCAAGACATTGCCGGTGGGACCCACAGCCAGGTCCAGAGGGCTGACCTCGTCATCATCGATGAGCGGGCGGGCCATCTGGGACTGCTGCAGGTCAAATACGACAATTGTGTTTTGACCCACTCCATTCGGGCCAATGCCGGAGGAGAGAAATAGGCGGCCGTCCGCCCCGAAGCCGAAACCCCGCGGAAACGGTACGACGCTATCTTGGAGGAGCTTTACCGGATCGTCGGTTAGGTTCGGATCGAACGCCGCGATTGTCTTATGCGACCGTAGGCCGACGTAGTAGCGGCCGTCAGGTCCGAACACTCCGCCTCCTGGATTTAGACCTGGGATCTTGCCGCTATCGAGTCTGACCTCGCCACGGCGATCCACTGCGAGTATGCGGTCGTCGCCGCTATTCAGGTAAAGGAGGGTCCCAGCTGGGTTCCAGCTCATCCCTCTTGGGTCCACAATGCGCGCGTCGTTTGAGAAGACGCCCAGAGCAGCGCCTTTCGCGG
>NZ_JWMA01000181.1 GCF_000812465.1 Cupriavidus sp. IDO
GTGCCGGACATGCGTGGTCGGGCGGCAGCCGCCGCGGCACCTACACCGATCCGAAGGGGCCCGACGCCAGTGCGGAAATGCTGCGATTTTTCCTCGCAAATCCGCGCGCGGACTGAAGCGCGCACGCGGCGGAAACGCGCCGGCTTCTCGCTCCAGATCGCGTCACTCGGATCTCGACGCTGGCATGAGATTCCAGGAAAGGTGAGCAGACGAACTGGGTTACGCCAGATTCAGACACATTCCAACTTTGCTTTTGAGCAAACAGGTAACAACGGCCGAAAACCGCGCCGACTAGACATTTGCAAGTTCCCGAAATGATTTAACATAACATACATTATGCGCAGACACTGTAGCGGCTAAGCGGCTTTGCGGCCCAATTCATTGCACCTTCCGTAGTCGCCGCCATATTCCATAATTTCATGATCGTCAAATTACCGACTCATCTGCCGAAATGCCGGATGCCAGGACCCCTGCCATCTGCGAGGCAAACTGCAAGAGTTTTCATAAGGGTTTATGTGATTAGGCATCGTCGTTCGGCGGCGATGTGTTGGCAGTCAACGATCCCGACGAGCAGCAAAAGCGATTGCGCTACAACGAAACTGTGCGGTCACTGCAGCAAGCCGAAGTGGCATCAAGTCATCAATGCCGCAACCCCCTGCAGCAGGCGCTCGATGTCGTGCGCCTGAATATGCCCCATCGTGGAGATCCGGAATAGTTCGTTCGACAGCTGCCCCTGCCCTGCATAGATCACGAAGCCGCGCGCTTTTAAGCCGTCGTGCAACTGCGTGTACGACAAGCTCGCCGGCAAACGGTAAGCGCGCAGGACGACAGAGGACTCGTCCGCGGGCAACGGGCTTGCGATGCCACGCAATGCAAGTCCCGCGCGCACTTGCTCGGCCAGGGCTGCATAGTGCGCGTGCCTGGCGGGCTGGCCGCCGCTTTCGTCGAACTCGCGGAGCGCTTCCACCAGGGCGTAGTAGGCGTGCACGGACGGGGTGAAAGGGGTATTGCGCTGATCCTGCAGGCGTGCCAGCCGGCCAAGATCCAGGTAGTAGGTCCGGCTTTCTGCCTGGGCCAGCGCGTCACGCCGCGCGATCACGAAGGCGGCGCCCGGCACGCCGTGCAGGCACTTGTTGGCAGTGGCGGCCACGGCGGCAATGCTGCCGCCGAAGTCGATCGTCTCGGCGCCGAAGCTGCTGACCGCGTCGACCAGCAAGCGAACGCCTCGCTGGCGGCAAACGGCGTCGAGCGCGTGCAGATCGTTCAAGCGCCCGGTCGTCGTTTCATGGTGGATCACCGCCACATGGCCGATGGTCCGGTCCGCGTCGAGCATGGCGGCCAGCCGGTCGAGATCGGGCGCCTGCAGCCAGTCATGCCTGATCACCTCATGGTCGATGCGGTATTGACTCGCAATCTGAGTGATGCGCTCGCCGTACACACCGTTCTCGACAATGAGCAGCTTGCCGCGTGCGGGCACCAGCGCGGCAATCATGCTTTCGACCGCTGCCGTGCCTGACCCGGTCATCAATATCGCGGCCCACTCGGCAGGGTCCAACTGGTAGATGTCAAGCAGCCGCGCGCGCGCCTCGTCCTGCAAATCGAAGAATTCGCTTTCGCGATGACATAGGTCGGGCTGCAGCAGGCTGCGGCGGACGCGTTCGGACAAGGTCACCGGGCCGGGGTTGAGCAATAGCATCAGTTCTCTCCGTGATCAGCGCCGATGTGGCGCGCGAGGCGGGACTTCACTTCCGCGGGGGTGATGGTGGGCCGGGGCAGGCCATCCGGCGTGCCGGCGCGTATCATCAGGCGCACGAAACGCGAGCCGGGAGCGGGTGCAGCCGGATCGACAGACACAGCCGCCGCAAGCCAATCGTCAAGCAGTTCGAGGCGGTCGCCTTCGACCGCCGAGGCATAGCCGCAAGCCGCCGCCACGCCGGCGAATGACACATTGGGCGACACCGTGGCCTGTGCGCCGGTCGAGTCGTGGGCGCCGTTGTCGAGCAGCACGTGCGTGAGGTTCGACGGCCCGTATGCGCCGAGCGTGGCGAAGTTGCCCATGCGCATCAAGGCGGCGCCGTCGCCGTCGATGGCGACCACATGCAGGTCCGGGCGCACCAGTGCGAGGCCGAGCGCAAACGACGCCACGCAACCCATCGAGCCCACCATATATAGCTGGTTTGGCCGGTCATCGAGCGCATACAATTCGCGGCCGCAGAAACCGGTCGATGCCAGTACCACCGTCGAAGCGGCCGGCGTATGCGCAATCACGCGCTGCAGGGCATCGCGACGCGAAGGCAGCACATCCGGCGCGCCCCCCCGCCATTGCGTGCGCGCCTCGCATCGCGCACGCGGCGCGGGTCGATCCCGCGGCTTGAGCGCATAGGGCGCGACACTGCCCTTTTGCATGACCAGCGCGTAAGGGCGTCCGGTCGCGTCCATATGCGCCATCGCGCGGTCGAGCGCCGGGCCGATGGCGGCCGCATCGGTCGGGAACAGCTCCCAGGGTATCTCCATGGTGTCGAGCATCGCAGGCGTGACCGGGCCCATCAGCGCGTGCTGCGGCTCGTCCGCGGTGCCCGGCTGCCCTCGCCACGTCACGATCAGCAATTGCGGCAGGCGAAACGTCCAGGTCAGCGAAGTGAGCGGGCTCACCGCATTGCCAAGGCCGGAGTTCTGCATCATCGTGATGCCGCGCTGGCCCCCTCTGGCCCCGAGCGTCACGCCTGCAATCAGCGCTACCGCGTCGCCTTCGTTCGCCGACGAGACGTAGTGCAACGATTGATCCTGCAGCACGTAATTGATGAAGGGGGTGAGATACGAGCACGGCACCCCCGCATACCAGGAGAAGCCACGCGCCAGCGCCGCCTCGATAAACTGAGCTGCTTCGATCATCGGCGTTTCTCGCTGCCGGGTACGGCCTGGCCGAACGGCATCCGGGCATGCGCGAATTCGCCCGCGCGCTGGTAGTCCTCCAGGTCGTTCACGCTGCGCCAGTGGCCGTGCACATATTTCACGTCGATCTCCTCGCCTGCGTCGATCAAGGCGTTGAGCAGGTCAGGCATGTCCAGCGTGTCGGAATCCGCTCGCGCACGCAGGCCGGCAAGCGTCTGCTGCAAGGCCTCACGCCCGGCGCCGCGCACGCACAGCAGGCCGATCCAGCGCCCCTGCGGCGCCTGCCCGCCGGTGACGGCCACTTCCCGCGCCTTGTTCGATACATGCCGCAGCAAGACCTTCTGGCCGAACAGGGCGCGATCGTCAGGCGCGGAGCAGTAGGCGAAATCGCGTACGCTCTGATTCGACGGTTGCGTCTGCGACGAGTCGACCACCACGCTGAAGCGACAATCGGTCTCGAACAGGTCGCGCAGGAAGTAGCTGCGAAAGAGCAGGTCACCGTAGGCGATCACGGTATCTGTATGCAGGCCGTCGGCCGCGCACGCAAGCGACGCCAGTTCGCCGGTACTCGCGTGGCGCTCGTTGCGCACCAGCTTGACACCCGCGCTCTGGATCGCATCGGCATGATAGCCGCCGACCACGGTGATGTCGTGGATGCCCTGCATCTTGAAGGCGTCCACCAGCCAGCGCAGCAGCGGCTTTCCCGCGACCGGGAGCATGACCTTGGGCCGCTCGGCAGTCAGGGCGTCAAGCCCTTCACCCCGGCTCGCCGCCAGCACAACCGCCGCGCCGGGCGCCTCGGAGCCGGACAGGTACAGCCGTTCGGCGGCGGAGTACTCGTCGGCATCCTGCAGGCGGAAGATCTCGCTCACCGACGCGATACGGTCCTCGACATGAACCAGCGTCTGGGTGTCGTGGATCTCCCTGGCCACCGCCTGCATCGACGATGCCGCCGCACGGATCAGGTGGTTGGCCCAGATCACGAGGCTGATGCCGGCCTGGCGAAACACCTCGGTGGGGGTGCTGTAGTACTTGGTCGGCACGATCACCAGCGGAGCGCGGCCGGCCCACTCGCTTGCGAACTCGAGGATCTCATCCGGCCGGGACAGCTTGCTGTGGATCAGGATCGCGTCGGCACCGGCCTGCCGATAGGCCTCGGCCCGGCGCAAGGCCTCGTCCATGCTCCAGCCTGCGATCAGTGCTTCCACGCGCGCGACGATAGAGAAATTGGCATCCGTCTGCGTATCCTTGCCTGCCTTGATCTTGCCGCAGAATTCGTCGATCGTGGCCAGCGGCTGGCGTTCGCCGTCGATAAAGCTGTTGGTCTTGGGGAACTGCTTGTCCTCGATGCACAAGCCCACGATGCCGCGCTGTTCGAGCTTCCTCACCAGGCGCCGCACATTGTTGAAGTTGCCATAGCCGGTGTCGCCGTCGACCAGGATCGGCAAGCCGCTGGAATCGGCCATGAATTCAAGCGTGTCGACCACCTGGGTCCAGCTTGCCTCGTTGTTGTCGCGCACGCCGAATTGCGCCGAGATCGCCAGGCCGGAGGCCCAGATGGCCTTGAAGCCTGCTTCGCGCACAATCCGGGCCGAGAGCCCGTTGTGGGCCTCCATCATGAATTCGAGTTCGCTGCCCACCAGCAACTGGCGCAGCGTGGCGCTGCGCGACGCCGTCGACAAAGCCGGATCGCGTGCGTTCATGGCGTGACTCCCGAGGCGACTCCAGACCGGCGGAGCTCTGGCAACACTTCATCGCGCGCGCGTACGACGTCGCCCGGGAAGTCGATCTCGAGCCAGGGCGCACCGGTCACGTCCGCGATCTCGAATGCGTGGCCGCCCTCCAGCAGCAGATCGCGCACGGCTTCCTCGTGCGGCATCTTCTCCTGGTTGCGCTCGACATACCCCGCGACGATCTGCGCCAGGCGGCGCGCGGTCTGCTCCCTAAAACGGAAGAAGCCGACCGACTCGCCGATCGTGTCATATTCCAGGCCCACCGCGACCTGCTTGCGCAGCTCGACTGGAACGCCGTCCCGCAGGCAAAGCTTGACTGGCTCGTCGCCGGTTTCGAAGTCGCGGTCGATCAGCAGGCGGTTGACGCTGTCGCCGGCAACCAGCGCGGCGAGAATGCGCTCGTCGTAGAGCACGTCGGCGTCCATCAGCAGCACGTCGCCGCCGCGCGTGAGCGCGTCGGCGACGGTATGCACGGTCAGGACGCTGCCGAGCGCGTAGCGCGGATTCAGAACGATTTCAGGATGGGGTAAACGTCCGAGCCGATCAAGTTCGGCCTTGACCTGTTCAGGCTGGAAACCGAGCGCAAGCACGATCTCCGTGACGCCCGCCGCGTCCAGCATGCGTAGATGCCGTTCCAGCAGGGTGATGCCATCGAAGCGCAACAGGCACTTCGGGAATTGCTCTTCGGGCGGTTGCTGCAAACGCAGGCCAAGGCCCGCGGCAAGAATAATCGCTCGCATATTGTTCTCCGCTCCCCTGCAAATCGCCATCAATCGGTAGCCGGCACACCCCCCATGCTTCGCCGCCGGTGGTTTCGTTCACTCCAGTACAAATACAGAAGCCCGGGCGCGCCAAGCGCGATTTCCCGGGCGCGCTTGATCAGCGACAGGGCCAGCGCCGCATCGGCAGGCAGGCCCACCAATGGCGCGAGCAGCAGGTAGCCAGCCTCCTGGGCACCCAGCGAGCCGGGAATCGCAAACGCGGCGCCGCGGATCGCCTGCCCGGCGCTTTCCAGCAGCAAGGCGTCGAGCCAGCTGACGGGATGGCCGAGCAACCGCAGGGCCAGCCACACCTCCCCGGTGCCGACCAGCCAGCCCGCCAGGCTCAGCGCGAAGGTCGCGGCGACCTTGCCGGGCGCGCGATAGATCTGCCGCACGGCTGCGTCCACGGCATCGGCACGCGTCGTCAGCGCAGACCAATCGCGCTTTCCCGGCAATTTCGACAGCAAGCGCAGCACGCGCCCAAACAGGCCGCGCCGCTGCGCCACATAGAACCCGACCATGCACAGCGCGAGCAGCGCGGTGACGGCAATGGCCGGCAGGCGCAAATCCTCGCTAGCGCCGCGCGCCGTGGACGCGCCGAACAGCACGAGTCCGAGCACCGCGAACACCAGTTGCGCGATCGCTTGCAGCGTCGTGCTGACGGTGATGGCCGCGGCAGCGTCGCGCATGCGCACACCGCGTTGCGCGAGATGGCGCACCATCAGCACCGGTCCACCTAGCTGTCCGGCGGGCAGCAGGCTGTTCACGGACTCGCCCACCCAGCGCGCAAGCAGTGCATCGCGCATGGTGCGATGCCCGGTGTGGCGACCGAACAGTACGAAAATGGCACCTGCATCCAGCGCCAGCGGCAGCAGGTGAAACGCCACCACCAGCAGGCTCAGCCAGCCCGCGGACATCAGCGTCGACGCCACCGAGCCGAATCCGGTGAAGGCAATCAAGGCGACAAAGAGCGCCGCACCGACCGACAGCGAAATCATCGACGCACGCGTCATACCCGGGGCTGCTGGCCCCTGGCCAGCCGTTTGAATACTTGCCGGAAACCGAAATAAGCGAGCGCGTCCTTCATATTGGAGACGAAACGCAGCCAGGGCCGCATGCCCGGGTCGGTGACGTATTCGAAGGTCAGCGACACCCGCATCTGGTTCGCCCCGAGCGGCGTGATGCGGTGGCGCAGCTTGTCGCCATCGAAGAAAACGAGGCCACCAGGGGGAATCTGTACCGACCCCGCTTGCGTGGGCACATCGGGCTCGCGCGTGTGCAATTCGTAGTCGAGACGGCACGACGATTCGTCGATCACGCCGAACAGCAAGGTATAGCGCCGGCCGTTGTAGTAAGAGGTGTCGTAATGCCAGCCGATATGATCGCCCTCGCGCGTGTAGTAATAGAGTGCGTAGGCATGCGGATCCTGCTCTGGCGAAGGCAGCAGCCGCTCGCCGCAGATCTGTTCGAGCCAGCCGATCAGCGCCTTGGACCGATAGAGTTGCGCGATAAAAGGCGCGTGCTGGTCGATCGTATGGCGGCTGACGCTGCCGCCCTGCTTGTGGCCCGGGAGATAATTGCGATTGATCTGGTCTCGCAAGGCCTGGGCGCTGGCAACCAGCCCTTCCGTGACTTCATCCGGCAAAAATTCGCCCACATGCAAGAACGCACCCTGGCGCTCGAATTCCGCGCGCAGCCCACTGTGCCCGAGTGTGACAACACGTGCGGCCACATCTGCATCGGGATCGGCGCGCGCATCGGCAGGGTCGGCGAACGGCTGATGCCGCTCGCCAGGCACGGTGAGAAGATCCGGGTCCGCTTCGGCTTGTTCGCTCATCGGCGCCTCATGGTCTGGAAGCCGCTGTAACGGGGCGAGCGCGCCGCACGACGCGCCAGTAGTCGATGACCACCCATGCCGCGAACAAGGGCGCACCGATCGACGCCGCCGTCAGGAACGGGGCGACGGCACTGCTCAGGGTCACAAGTGGCACGAGGTAGAGCACATCCTCCGTCTCGAAGCCACCGATCGAGGCCTGTTTCGTGGCGGTCTTGCCAGCAAGCGCTTCGATGCGCATGCGCAAGAAGAAGATCAGCGCCACGGCCACGCCCGCCACGCTGCCGCGCACGACCACTGACACCGCAGCGTCCTGAAACTGGCCCGAGACGCCGATCCCCATGCTGACGAAGAGCAGGATAGTGACCACTGCGTCGCTGAAAAGATCGTAGAAATGGCCTAACTTGCTGGATTTCCCGCTGATCCTCGCGAGTTCTCCGTCAGCGTGGTCAATAAAATTGGAAAGCACGACCAGCAGCGCACCGCCATTCACCCAGGCGAAGCTGCCTTGCGCGAGGCACGCCGCGCCGGCCATGCCGGTCAAAAGCCGGAGTGTAGTCAGATGATTGGGCGTAACCCAGGAATCCTTGAGCGGTTCGACAAGCCGTCGCGCCAGACGTGCGTCCCATGTGCGCGGAGATGGCGGCGGCGCAGGCGGGTCCATCGGATGGTTGCTCATCTTGCAAATACCCCATGGCAGGAAATGCGACATGGACAGGACTGCAGGGCAAGTTCGCGAGCTTTGCTTGGCAGTGTTTCAATCTGAAGGACCAAGGTCGATCGCGCGCCAGATTCCGCACTGCAGTCGCGTTCATGTAATCGCGTCCAGACACTGCAACCGCAAGCCCCGGGCCAGGTGCCGTCCCTTGCGTGCACAAGACAAGTGCACTCCGGCCTTCATTGGCGTCAATGATAGACGTGATTCCGACAAGCTGTCGAGGCAGCGACCGTCTCAACCTCGAGCCCCTGATCCCCCTCCTCTACAAGCTGGACAAGATCGAGCAGGCCTACGCGCTATTCGCCATTCAGCGCGACGGCGTGCTGAAGGTGGCTATCACGCCCTGACGGCCGCCTCGGCAGGTTCAGCAGGTACAACCCGCGCCAGCGCCGCCATGGGCATTGGCCACCAAGAACAGCCGCCGGAACGGGAACAAGGTGGTGCCGTCCGCCAGCGCCATTCCTTGACCGGGTCGTCGCCGTGCAGCACCTGCAAGTACTCGGTTCCCCAGATGTCGAGGCTGGCACGCATCGGCGCAAGCAGCGCGCGCTCGACCGGGGCGGGGTCCGTATGCAACGCGTTGATCTGATGGAAGATTCTCTGCGATTCTCTCGGCCCATCAGTTCAAACTCGCAACCGGTTGCGAAGCCCTGAATTCGCCCGGGGTCAGGCAGGCCTGCGAGCGATCATTTCCGCCACCTCGTCGCACCACGCGATATAAGTCTGTTCCGCCAGCACGCCGCGGCGCGTCACCAACAGCGGTCCAAGCTGCTGCTCGGTCAGCACGGCCTGCCTTTCGAGAAAGAACGCAAGCTGGGCCTGGTGGTCCGCACGCACCTCGCGGATCTGCTGCAACGCCATCTCGCGCGGCAGCAAATCGAAGCACAACACCCGCAGTATCTGCTCGTCCTTGATGGCCGGGCGCGGTGAACCATTCGCCACCCAGGCCGTCAGCTTCTCGCGTCCAGCAACGGTCATACTGTAGATCGAGCGTTCCGGCCCGCGCGTGCCTGGCAAGCGCTCTGATTTGATGAATCCATCCGTCTCCAGTTCTCGCAAAGCCGGGTACACCGAGCTGTGTTCAACCGACCAGCAATGCTGGCCCGCCATCTGCAGCCATTTGGTCAGTTCATAGCCGGAACGCGGCTGGCTATGTATCCCGGCAAGAAGAACATGCTTCAGCGGCTTTTCCTTGCTTGCCCTGGCTTCCTTCAGATCACTCACTCGCATTGCTCCTTAATTGCGTCAACGCGCACGCGGAATGACTATGGTTTTTTTGACATAGTTAGAAACCCGTGGAACTATGTATTTATCAACATACCCGATTTTACCCTATCCCCCGGGCAGCGACTGCGCCAGGCGTCGCAGCGTCGACCGGGTGCAGCCAGTCCGCGTGTCGCCGCCTCTGAGCGCCAAGGTTGGCTGGAGAGGCTGCGCCGGCCGGTGCCGACAACATCAGCTACATCGGTTTCATTTTGCTCATTGATACAAGGAAGAGAATCATGCCCAAAGAAACCATGCTCGTCACCGGCGCCGCCGGCAGCGTCGGCTCGACCGCGCGCGCGGCTATCGCCATGTTGCCGACAGACTTCGCCGCAATGACGCTGCGATGGCGACGGTCCTTGCGCGCAGATCAGCCGTATCGCTGGGCCTGAACGTATCGAACCCGACCACGCCAAGCCGTAAAAAAAGGGCAGCCCGTGCAGGACTGCCCCCCCTTGCTCCACGCCTCAGGCATCACGGCCTGCCGGCGCATCAACAGCTCACTGCTGTGCCGGGAAAGTCAGCGCATTGGTCAGGTCACCCATCGGCCTGGCGTTGTTGAGCACCAGCGAGGCATCGCGCAATTTCAGCCCCGGCAGCGTTGGCAGCGCGAAGCGGTGCGTGATGAAGCGCAGCACCGAGGCGGTGTCGTACTGGGTGTGGTCAACGTAGCCCTTCTTCGCGAACGGCGACACCACGATCGCCGGGATCCGCGTGCCCGGGCCCCAGCGATCGCCAGTGGGCACTGCCGCGTGGTCGTAGAAGCCGCCGTTTTCGTCGTAAGTGACGACGATCAGCATGTTCTTCCACTGCGGGCTCTGCTGCAGCTGGCCGATGACGCCGGCAATGTGCGCGTCGCCGTCGGCCACGTTGGTATAGCCAGGGTGCTGGTTCAGGTTGCCTTGCGGCTTGTAGAACGTCACGGCGGGCAGCTTGCCGGCGGCGGCATCCTGCAGGAACTGGCTGTCATAGTCCTTCAGGTGCGCGTTGCGGTAGTCCGCGTGCGCGACCGGATCGAACGAAGCGTAGTAGTTGAACGGCTGGTGGTGCGGCTGGAAGTTGGGCGTGGTGTTGTTGTAGATGCCAGTCGGGTCCTGCGCCACCTTGGACCAGGCGCCGGCGTACCAGGCCCAGCTGATGCCGCGCGCGTCCAGCAGGTCGGCGATGGTGGTCTGGCTCTGGGTGGGCAAGGTGGTCGAGCTGGCGGGGTCGGCGAACAGCTTGGTGCCGTCGCTGGCCGTGGGCTTGTTGCCGCTCGGCTGGTAGGCCGGCTGCATGGTGTTGACCGCGTAGAACATGCCGGCGGCATCCTTCGGCGTGAGCGCGCCGTCGTTCAGGTACGTGGCCGCGCCGTTGAGCACCGAGGACGGGTTGCTGGTGCCCGGGGTAAGGCGCACGAAATTACCGCCCGCGTCGACGTCGATCGCGGAGATCTTGCCCTTGGCCACCGAGGTGTCGGCGTTGGGATACTGCGGCGCACAGGCGCAGATCAGGTACTGGTGGTTCAGGAACGAGCCGCCGAACGCGCCCATGAAGAAGTTGTCGGCCAGCACGTAATGCTGGGCGATCTTCCACATGGCCATGCTGCTGCCATCGTAGTAGCCCATCGACAGGCCGCCGGCATCGGAGTAGGCAGCGTACTTGTCGTTCTTGCCGCCATGGATCTGCATCTGGTTGTTATAGAAGCGGTGCACCAGGTCACGCGTGGTGACCGACTGCGACACCACCACGCCAGTGCCGTTGACGCCGGCCGGGTCATCGATGCGGAACGGCTTGTTGGCCCAGTTCGCGGTGCTGGATTGCGGCAGCGTGACGGTCTGCCCCGCTGCGGTCAGGCCGCCCCAGGTGGGCGGCAGCACGGGAAGCGTGGAGCCGTCGAAGTCCTTCTGCGGCTCGGCGTTGCCGGTCGAGGCCGGGTTCACGCCCGGGACGCCGTTGGCGCCGGGGAACAGGCCGTAGAGGTTGTCAAAGCCGCGGTTCTCGGCGTAGATCACTACCACGGTCTTGATATTCTGCAGCGCCAGGCGCTTGGCCACGCGCTCACGCACGTCCTGGCCGATATCGCCGCCGTCGGCCACCGACTCGGCGATCAGGTCGACGGTCTGCTCGATCTCGGCCTGCAGGATGGCCTTGATCTTGCTGTCGCTTTCCTTGTTGTGGTCGGTCAGCAGCTTCTCCGCCGGCACGCCCAGGCGGGCGGCCACCTGGGACTTTGCGTCATCCAGGCTGCCGCCGTTGCTTTCCATCAGCGCGACCAGTTCGGTGGAGATGGCGCTGACGATGCCATTGGCGCCTGCCGGCGCGCGGAACACCAGTGGGCGCGTCACGGCGTTATGCACGCCGCCGTCTTCATTGCGGAAGGCATCGGTGCCGATCTCGGCCACCACGGCGCCCACGCCAGGCAGGGTGAATGCGCCCTGCGCGTCGGTGAAGGTGCTGGCTTCGCCGCTGTCGCACTTGCCATTGTTGTTGGCGTCGAGACAGGCGCGGGCATGTTCGAAATAGCTGCCGGTGACGACGCCGGAGGTGCTGGCGGACGGTGTGGAATTGCTGCCGGAGTCGCTGCCTCCGCAGGCAGTCATGCCCAGGGCAGTCAGCACTGCCAGGGACAACGGTCGGAATGCTCGGCTCATATCGATCCTTGTTCTATTTACTGGTCGGGGACATTGCTCTTGAAACGCCGCAGGAGTCTCGCGCCGCTCTGTTTCAGCTTGATGACCAGCGTGGACCACGTAGGAAGCCACGGATCGCGCGATGATCGCCCGGGTGCGTCATGGCACTGTCATGGAGCCTTGCTAGGCTGTCCCGCCATCTGATACCCGGGTTGCGTCTCCGCCCGGGTCTTGTGCATTTGGCCGCCCCGCTTCTGCCTCCCGCTCCCCTGCCCCCTTCCTTCATGCTGCCGATCCCGTCGCTGTTGAACGCCCCGAGACCCTCGTTGCAGCCGTGGGGACGCGCTGCCGCCGGGGTCTTGCTGATACTCGCGATCGCGCTGCTCGGGGCATGCGGCAGGCAGCAGGCGCAAGCGGTGCAAGGATCGCCGGCTGCTTCCGGCGTGGCCGCAACCGCCAGCCAGCCCGTGCCGGCCTCCGCGAACGCCTTCTACACGATGCTTGCGACGCGCAGGCCATCGGTACCGGCCATGCGCGCACTGGGCAAGGCATTGTTTTTCGATCAGACGTTGTCCGCATCGGGAAAGCTTTCCTGCGCGAGCTGCCATAGCCCCGACCATGCCTACGGGCCGCCGAACGATCTGTCAGTACAGCTTGGGGGTGCCGATATGCGGCGCACCGGCGTGCGTGCCGCGCCGTCGTTGCGCTACGAGCAGAACGTGCCGCCGTTTACGGAGCATTTCCACGAGAACGACGGCAACGACAGCGAAGACCAGGGGCCGACGGGCGGGCACAACTGGGACGGCCGGGCGTCCTCTACCCATGAGCAGGCGCGCATTCCGCTGCTCTCGGCCCACGAGATGGCCAACCAGGATCCGGCAGCGGTGGTGGCGCGCGTTCGCGCGGGCCATCACGCTCAGACATTCCGCGAAGTGTTCGGGCCGGACATTCTCGACCGCGACGACGCTGCCTTCCAGGCCGTGCTGATGGTGCTCGAGGTGTTCCAGGAAACGCCGGCGGAGTTCTACCCCTACACCAGCAAGTACGATGCCGTGCTGCGCGGAAAGGCGAAACTGAGCCCGCAGGAGGCGCGCGGACTACAGTTGTTCAACGATCCCGCCAAGGGAAACTGCGCCGCGTGCCATCCCGGCACGATCAGCGCCGACGGGGTGTTCCCGGCGTTCAGCGACTTCGGGTTCATCGCGCTTGGCGTGCCGCGCAACCGCAAGCTGGCCGGCAACGGCGACCCCGCTTTCTTCGACCAGGGCTTGTGCGGCCCCGACCGCACCGACCTGAGCAAGCAAGAAGCCTACTGCGGCTTGTTCCGGACGCCATCCTTGCGTAATGTGGCGACGCGCAAGGCCTTCTTCCACAATGGCGTGTTCCACTCGCTGGAGGAAGTGATGCACTTCTACGCCGAACGCGACACCCGCCCGGGCAAGTGGTATCCGCGCAAGCCGGACGGCGGCGTGGACAAGTTCGACGACCTGCCCGAGCGCTATCGCGGCAACGTCAATATGGAGCCGCCCTTCGGCGGCCGTCCGGGCGGCCGTGCCGCGCTGACCGAAGGCGAGATCCGCGACGTGATTGCGTTCCTGAAAACGCTGACCGACGGCTACCGCGCTCCGGCGGCACCCTGATCGGGGTTCCAGCCTCGGTTCAGGCGAAACCACCGTGCCCTGCGGGACCAGCGGTCAGCCGAAGCAGCCCAGGTAATACTGCTGGGCACGCAGCGCGTCGGCATGCTCGCGGTAGCGGTCGGCGCGGCTCCAGTACTCGGTCTCGCTCATTGCACGCTCGGTCGCGCGCAACCGGTAATCGAGGATCAGGCACTGGTTCAGGAAGAGGTTCTGGGTCCGCAAGTTCCAGTCGTCGTCCCGTTCGCGCTGCGCCCTGACCTGCTCCGCGGTCTGCGCGCGAATACGCGAGTAAGCCTCGTTTGCCCGAGAAGTCTTCGCGACGTTGGGCACCGTTTGCACGTGGCCCTGCAAGGTGCTGGTGACATGCCTGTAGCCGGCCGGGCAGGACGCCGACGTGTACAGGACATCGCTCTGGCTGACGCATTTGGTGACGGCCTGCGCCAGGCCGCTGGCGGCCAGCAGCGCCAGCATCACGGCAAGTTGTCTGGACATGGCGATACCCCTCGTCGAACCACGATGAAATCAATGTAGTTCGGATTTGCACCGATGCCAGCGTGTCGCGCAGCCGCTTGTCATGTGGAATGCGGGGGTGCGGAACCAGGCACTCGCCTGCGGTCCTGCTCCCCTCCCCGGCTGACCCCAAGCCCGGTCGTCAGCCGTGGCCAGTCATCATCCCAGCTCCTGAAAGGCGTGCCCATTGGCCTCCAGCCCCTTCACGAGGTCGGGTGGCAGTTCGCTCTCCGAGACCGTGCCCTCAAGCTGCCACTGCTTCGCGTCCTTGAGGTCGGGGAGTCCTGCGCCCTTGCGCACATAGAGCCCCAGTGTCGGTTTCTGCAGATTGATGTAGAAGTCGAATTCCTGCATTTGCGAATCTCCCGTGAAAGCAGTGATTGCTCTTCCGAATTCGGGACTGGCCAGTCATTACATCACTTCCGAACGCACCGCACCGTACGGCTACCGACTTGTACGAAGGTGCACCGCTGTCCTCGTCGATGTAGTCGAGCGGCACCAGCTGGTTTGCTTCCCGATAGTAGGCCGTGACCGAGCCCGCTGCAATGTCATATCAGCAGGTTGGGATACAGGGCAACACCGACATCGTCGGTGATCACGCCACCATGCAGCCCCTCGTAGAACAGCAGGTTGGTGTCGGCCGGCAAGGGCGTCCACGTCCACTCGGTGAAGGTGCCGGGCTCCTGCCCGAACGGGGCCGCCTCCAGAAAGCCAGGCAATTTCGACCTGATGTACGAGGGCAAGGTCAACGGCTATGTCGTCCAGGGGTTCAACCCCCTGGCCGCGATGCCTGACAAGAACAAGTCCTCGGCCGCGCTGTCGAAACTCAAGTTCCTCGTGGTCATCGACCCGCTGGTGACCGAGACCTCGAACTTCTGGCGCAACGAGGGCAAGTTCAACGACGTCAAGACCGAAGAGATCATGACCGAGGTCTTCCGGTGTGGCGCGCCTATATCGCCGAGTATTTCCCGATTCCCCTGCTCCGTCTCGCGATCCTGGCCCATTCCGTTGCCTCGGGCTGATTCTGCTGATCGCGGGTCATATCTACCTGGCGATCTGGGTACGCGGTTCGATCACGGGCATGGTGACAGGCTACGTCTCGCGCGCCTGGGCCAAGCAGCACCATGACCGCTGGTATGCGCGGCGTGTGCCACGGTTATCTGAAGGTCATCTCACTGGAACGCGACCCGCAAGCCGAGGCCGTGGCCGATGACCTTGCCACCCTGACCTTGGACGATGCCGTGACGGCGGAGGGCTATCAACGCACCAGGTTCAATCCCTTCGCTCTGCCGGGATGAGGCCGCATTCGAGGATGACGCCGCCGATACGCTCTCAATGACCTGTGAGCCGCAAGCCCAGCAGCAACATTACCGATAGTGCCAGCAGCAGCGTCAGTGACTGCCAGAAGCACACCGGATTGCGTTCAATAAGCGGGATCGGACGGCGACTTTGGTATTGACGTCCGGGGGTATGCAGGTCCTGAATGAACTCGGACAGCGCTTCCTGCCGCTTTCGCCCGCAGGGATGCAAGGCTCTGCGCAGCACACCATCGATCCACGGGGGCAATTCGGGCCGCCGCTCACGCGCAGGGATATAGCGCAGGCGCCGAAGATCACGGGCTGTGCGCAGGCGTGTTACCTGCAGGCCATAGGGCAATTGCCCCGTCAGCATCTGGTACGTGATCACTGCCAGCGAGAACAGGTCGGACGCGGTGCTGCCGCCCAGTCCAAGGAAATACTCCGGGGCGGCATACTGCAATTCGCCGACCGGCGCCTGCGCGTATGGGGTGCGCGTACCTTCGGCCAGGCCCGCCACATGCACTGCCCCAAAGTCGATGATCCTGACCGTGCCCGCGCCGTCTATCATCACGTTCTCGGGCCGCAAGTCCTGGTGCAGCATTTGCCGGTGGTGAAAGGCCTGCAGCCCTTTGGCGACTTGTTCCACGATCCGGCGCACGATGTCGAGATCCGGAGACGGGTGGTCTGTCATCCACTGCGCCAGTGTATGCCCGTCAACATACTCCATCGCAACGTGCAAATACTGTCGCGGACGGTCGGCCGCATGGGGCTTGAGCACATGCGCATTATCGATCCTGCGTGCCACCCACTCCTCCAGGAGGAAACGGTCAAGGTGGTCCGGATCCTCGCGCAAATCGACGGATGGCGTTTTCAGCGCGACATGACGGCCACTGCGCTGGTCCACTGCCAGGTGCACATGGCTGCGTGAACTCGCATACAGCTCGCGCACAATGAGGTAGCCATCGAAGTGCATGCGCGGCTGCAACGGAGGTGGCAGGGCCAGGCACCGGCGTTCGGTATGAAGGTCCTGCGTATCGAGGTCCGGCAGCTCATCCACCCGCACCAACTGGACAGTGACGTTATCCTCGCTGCCTTGCGCCAACGCGGTGGAGACAAGCATTGCCGAGGCTGCATCCAGATCATCGCCATGCACTGCGAGCGCCTGGTGCACGGCTTCGCTGTCGAGGTATTCATAGGCGCCGTCAGTGGCAAGGATGTAAACCTCGCCGACTTCGGCTCGCCAGCTGCGGTGGTCGATCTCGACGGTGGGCCCCACACCGAGCGCACGGCCCAGGTAAGACTCGACCGAAGACACGCGGATGCGATGGTCTTCCGAGAGTTGTTCCCAAGCCTGCGGATGCAGCCGGTAGATGCGCGAATCGCCGATATGAAGCAGGTGTACCTCTCGACCCTTGAAGATCAAGGCGCTGAAGGTACAGACGTAGCCGCGGTCCTTGTCGAAGCGCGCATCGCTGCGCTGGGTGTGTGCGTGCAGCCAGGAATTGAGTGCCGCGAGCACACGTTGTGCCGACCGTCGCACGGTCCACGTTTCGGCCGTGCAATAGTAGTCGTCCAGGAAGCCGTGGACGGCGGCGGCACTGGCCACCTGGCTGACCGCGCTACTGCCGATGCCGTCGGCCAGCGCAACGGCGATGCCCTTGGTGCTGAGCCGTGGCTCGGCAGGAAGCGTTGCGCCATGGAAATCCTGGTTGACGCGCTTGCGCCCGGCTTGCGAATGCTGGCCGACTGAGACGCGCAGGGTGCTCATTTCAGGCCAGGGCGCGTTTCGGTGCGGTCTTGTAGTGGGTGGAGTACAGCGCCGCCCCGACGAACGTCAAGCCACCGACGACGTTGCCGAGCACGGTCGGAATTTCATTCCAGAGCAGGTAGTCCATCAGCGTGAACTTGCCGCCAAGCATCAGGCCGGAGGGAAAGAGGAACATGTTTACGATGGAGTGTTCGAAGCCCATGTAAAAGAACACCAGGATAGGCATCCACATCGCAATGACCTTGCCCGACACCGAGGTTGACATCAGGGCGGCGACCACCCCGGTGGACACCATCCAGTTGCACATAACCGCGCGAATGAAGAGCGTCAGCATGCCCGCTGCGCCGTGGGCGGCGTAGCCAACGGTGCGGCTCTCGCCAATGCTGCCTATCTTCTGGCCGATCACGTTCGGGGCTTCGGTGAAGCCAAACGTAAAGATGATGGCCATGAATACTGCTACGGTGAGTGCGCCAGCGAAATTGCCGCAGAAGACGAGCCCCCAGTTGCGCATCACGCCGCCCCACGTGGCACCTGGCCGCTTATCGAGTACGGCGAGCGGAGCCAGCGTAAAGACACCGGTCAACAGGTCAAATCCCAGCAGGTAGAGCATGCAGAACCCCACCGGGAACAGCAATGATCCGATCAAAGGATTGCCGGTATTGACGTTGACACTGACCGCGAACGCGGCAGACAACGCCAGGATTGCGCCAGCCATGTAGGCTCGGATGAGGGTGTCCCGGGTGGACATCAAGAGCTTGGATTCACCAGCATCGACCATCTTGCCGACAAACTCGGCAGGAGCTAAATAGGCCATCGCGCATTCCTTTAATCGGTGAGATCAAAAAAAAACGTCCGCATCCAGGTAGCAGCCCATGCTGCTGCCCCGGATGCGGACGCCGTTGTCCACGTGGTCCGGTCCGCCGCTTCACCGACAGCGGGGACCGGTACCAGGCCGCCATTGGCCTGATGGCAACCAGCTACGCATATCCCATGCCTGGGCGTGCCACGACTGCATGCCTGTCTTCCAGGCACTTGCGGTGGAAGACTTGCACGGATCTGGTGCAAGTTCGGGCGCGGGTGCGCGAGGCAATCTCAATTCTGGTGCGGGCTCAGCTGCGCCGGCGCCGCAAGGTCGGGCGAAGCGCATCGCCCGCTAGCGGTAGCGCTGGGCCATCTTCTCCATCGGCACCGGCTTGATCCGCGACGCCTGCCCGGCACAGCCGAAGGCCTCGAAGCGCAGCTTCACCACGCCCCTCGCCCCCTTCTTGGCCGCCAGCAGCGCCTTGCGCGGATCGAACTCGCTGCGGTCTTCGGCCAGCGACTTGCGGATGGCTCCGGTCATGGCCAGGCGGATATCGGTGTCGATATTCACCTTGCGCACCCCGGTCCTGATGCCGCGCAGGATCTCCTCGACCGGCACCCCGTAGGTCTCCTTGATGTCGCCGCCGTACTGGCGGATGATCTCCAACCACTCCTGCGGCACCGAGCTGGAGCCGTGCATCACCAGGTGCGTATCGGGAATCTGCTCGTGGATCTCGCGGATGCGGTCGATCGCCAGGATGTCGCCGGTGGGCTTGCGCGAGAACTTGTAGGCGCCGTGGCTGGTGCCGATGGCAATGGCCAGCGCGTCCACGCCGGTGCGCGCAACGAAGTCGCGCGCCTGCGCCGGGTCGGTCAGCATCATGTCGTGCGACAGCGTGCCCTCTGCGCCTACGCCGTCTTCTTCACCGGCCTGGCCGGTTTCGAGCGAGCCCAGGCAGCCCAGCTCGCCCTCCACCGACACGCCAACCGCATGCGCCGTCTCGCACACGCGCCGCGTGACGTCGACGTTGTAGTCGTAGTCGGCCGGCGTCTTCATGTCTTCGCGCAGCGAGCCGTCCATCATCACGCTGGTGAAGCCGGAGCGGATCGACGCCTGGCAGACCGCCGGGCTGGAGCCGTGGTCCTGGTGCAGCACGATGGGGATGTCCGGATGCGTCTCCGCCGCGGCCAGCACCATATGGCGCAGGTAAGCCTCGCCGGCATACTTGCGGGCGCCGGCCGAGGCCTGCAGGATCACCGGGCTGTCGGTTTCCTCGGCCGCTTCCATGATGGCGTGGATCTGTTCCAGGTTGTTGACGTTGAAAGCCGGCACGCCGTAGCCGAACTCTCCCGCGTGGTCCAGCAACTGGCGCAAGGATATGAGTGCCATGATGAAGCTCCTTTAGTCGATGTGGATTCGGTGAGGTGGGTTCAGGTGAAGGCACGCTGCTCGAGCACTTCTAGCGCCGGCAGCTTCTTGCCTTCCAGGAATTCCAGGAAGGCGCCGCCGCCGGTCGAGATATAGCCAATGCGGTCGGCAATGCCGTACCTGGCGATGGCGGCCAGCGTGTCGCCGCCGCCGGCGATCGAGAATGCCTTCGAGTCCGCGATGGCCTGTGCCAGCACCCTGGTGCCATTACCGAACTGGTCGAACTCGAACACACCGACCGGGCCGTTCCAGACGATGGTGCCGGCGGCCTTGAGTTGCCCGGCCAGCATGGCCGCGGTCTTCGGGCCGATGTCGAGGATCATGTCGTCGTCGGCCACGTCCGTCACGTCCTTGACGGTGGCGGCGGCGGTGGCGCTGAATTCCTTGGCGCAGACCACGTCAACCGGAATGGGCACCGAAGCGCCGCGGGCGGCCATGATGTCGATGATGGCCCTGGCGTCGGAGACGAGGTCGGCCTCGGCCAGCGACTTGCCGATTTTCAAGCCGGCGGCCAGCATGAAGGTGTTGGCGATGCCGCCGCCGACGATCAGGTTGTCCACCTTGTCTGCCAGCGACTTCAGGATGGTCAGCTTGGTCGAGACCTTGGAGCCGGCCACGATGGCCACCAGCGGACGTGCCGGCTGGCCCAGGGCCTTGCCCAGTGCGTCGATCTCGGCGGCCAGCAGCGGGCCGGCGCAGGCGATCGGGGCGTATTTGGCGATGCCATGGGTGGTCGCTTCGGCGCGGTGGGCGGTGCCGAAGGCGTCATTCACATAGACGTCGCAGAGCTTGGCCATCTTCTGCGCCAGTTCGTCGCTGTTCTTCTTCTCGCCCTTGTTCACGCGGCAGTTTTCCAGCAGCACCACCTGCCCTGGCGGGACCTGGAAGCCACCCTCCGTCCAGCCAGACAACAGTGGTACCTGGTGGCCCAGCAGCTCCGACAGGCGGCGGCCCACCGGCGCCAGGCTGTGGCGCGGGTCCGGTTCCCCTTCCTGGGGCCGGCCCAGGTGCGAGGTGACCATCACCGCGGCCCCCGCCTGCAGGCAGGCCGCGATGGCGGGCACGGAGGCACGGATGCGGGTGTCGTCGGTGATATGGCCCGCGTCATCCTGCGGGACGTTGAGGTCGGCGCGGATAAAGACCCGCTTGCCAGCCAGCCCGCCGGCTGCGAGTAGTGCGGCCAGCGTGTGCGGCGCCGTGGATTTCGGTTGCGCGTCCGTAGCATGGGAAGTACTCATCATGGCCACCCGTCAGCGTGCATTGGCCAGGGCCACCGCGGTATCCAGCATGCGGTTGGAGAAGCCCCATTCGTTGTCGTACCAGGCCGACACCTTGACCAGCGTGCCGTTGACCTTGGTCAGCGTGGCGTCGAAGGTGGACGAGGCCGGGTTGTGGTTGAAGTCCACCGATACCAGCGGCGCGGTGTTGTAGTCGAGGATGCCCTTTAGTTCGCCATCGGCAGCCGCCTTCAGGATGCTGTTCACTTCCGCCACGGTGGTCGGCCGCGCTGCCACGAAGGACAGGTCGACCAGCGATACATTGATGGTGGGCACGCGCACGGCAAAGCCGTCCAGCCGGCCGTCCAGCTCAGGCAGAACCAGCCCTACCGCCGCGGCGGCGCCGGTCTTGGTCGGGATCATCGACATGGTGGCCGAGCGCGCGCGGCGCAGGTCCTCGTGGTAGACGTCGGTCAGCACCTGGTCATTGGTATAGGAATGCACCGTGGTCATCAATCCGTTCACCACGCCCAGCTTTTCATGCAGCGGCTTGACCAGCGGCGCCAGGCAGTTGGTGGTGCACGAGGCATTGGAGATCACCGTGTCGCCCGCCTTCAGCACGCCGTGGTTCACGCCATAGACAATGGTCGCGTCCACGTCTTTGCCGCCCGGCGCGGAGATGATTACCTTCCTCGCGCCGGCCTTCAGGTGGGCCGACGCCTTCTCCTTGCTGGTGAAGAGCCCGGTGCACTCCATCACCACGTCCACGCCCAGCTCGCCCCACCGCAGCTCGGCCGGGTTGCGCTGGGCCACCACGCGGATGCGGTCGCCGTTGACGCGGAAGGCATCGCCGTCGACCGAGACCTCGCCCGGGAAGCGGCCGTGGACGGTGTCGTACTGGGTCAGGTGGGCATTGGTGGCGGCGTTGCCGAGGTCGTTGATGGCAACGAACTCGATGTCGTGGCGCTTGCCGCCTTCATAGTGAGCGCGCAGCACATTTCGGCCGATGCGCCCGTAGCCGTTGATGGCAACCTTGATAGTCATGTTGTCTCCGTTTGCTTGTCTAGGTATCTTTGCCGGCTTCCGCCGGATATCAGGCGGCGGGCGCCAGCCGCGCCGGCGTCAGCAGCACCGGCAATGCCTCCATCGAATCGATCAGCGCATCCGCGCCCAGCGCCGCGGGTCCGCCGGGCCCGGCATAGCCGTAGCGCACCAGGCAGACCGGCATGCCGGCCGCGCGCGCAGCCGCCACGTCCACCGGCGAATCCCCAACCAGCACGCCCTGCGCCGGATCGACGTCGAGCAGGCGGCAGGCATGGCGCAGCGGTTCGGGGTGCGGCTTCATCTGCGCGATCGAATCGCCTGCCACCAGCACGTCCAGGTATGCCGCCAGGCCGGTCATGGCCAGCAGCGGCGCCGCCAGCGCGTGCGGCTTGTTGGTGACGCAGGCAAGCCGGAAGCCGTCGCGCCTGAGCGCGGCCAGGCCCGCTTCCACGCCCGGGAACACTGCCCCCAGGCGGCCATTGGTGTCGTCGTAGTGGCAATGGAACAGCGCCTCGGCGTCGGCGGCGTCCACCCGCGGCGCAAGCTGCGCAGTCTCCAGCACCCGCCGCACCAGGTTGGGCACGCCGCGGCCAATGAAGCCGGCCACGGTATCGAACGGCAGCGGCGGGCTGCCGAGGTCGGCCAGCATGCGGTTGGCGGCCTCGACAATGTCCGGCGCGCTGTCGACCAGCGTGCCGTCCAGGTCGATCAGCACCGCGGCGCAAGGCAGGGATACGATCGCCATCACTTGCCCTCCAGCAGCGCGCGGGCGGCATCAGCGACATGCGCCGGGGTCAGGCCGAAGTGCTGGTACAGCGCCTCGGCCGGGGCGGATTCGCCGAAGCTGTCGATGCCCAGCGCCACGCCGCCCTCGCCCACTACGGCCCGCCAGAACCAGGTGGCGCCCGCCTCCACGCTGACGCGCGGCACGCCCGGCGGCAGCACCGTGTCCCGGTAGGCCGCTTCCTGCGCGTAGAACAGCTCGACGCAGGGCATGGACACCACGCGCGCGGCGATGCCGGACTCGGCGAGGTCAAGCGCCGCGCGCTGGGCGATCTCCACCTCGGAACCAGTCGCCACCAGTACCACGCGCGGCGCCACGGTATCGCGCAACACATAGCCGCCGCGCGCGATGGCTGCGCGCTGGCCCGCGTCGCGTTCGAACGGTGTCAGCGCCTGCCGCGACAGCACCAGGCACGTGGGCCCATGCTCGCGCCGCAGCGCGGCCTGCCAGGCGTACGCGGTCTCGGCCCCGTCGCACGGGCGCCAGACCCGGTTGTTGGGGATCAGCCGCAGGCTGGCGGCGTGCTCGATTGGCTGGTGCGTAGGGCCATCCTCGCCCAGGCCGATGGAATCGTGCGTCAGCACGTGCACCACGCGCAGGCGCATCAGCGCCGCCATGCGGATGGCATTGCGCGAGTAGTCCGAGAAGGTCATGAAGGTGCCGCCGTAGGGGATCAGCCCCCCGTGCAGCGCAATACCGTTCATCACCGCGGCCATGCCGAACTCACGCACGCCGTAGCTCACGTAGTTGCCGTGCCCGTCATGGTTGACCCATACCGATGCTTTCACGTTGGTCAGATTCGAACCGGTCAGGTCGGCCGAGCCGCCCAGCAACTCCGGCAAAGCCGGCGTCAGCGCCTCCAGGCAGAGCTGCGAAGCCTTGCGCGTGGCGATCTTGCCTTGCAGTGCCGAGGGCGCGTCCAGCAACGCCATCAGTTCCGCGTCGAAGCCTTGCGGCAGGCGGCCGTCGGTACGGCGCAGGAATTCCTCGGCCAGTTCCGGATGCGCGGCACGATAGCCGGCAAAGCGCGCCTCCCATTCGGCCTCGCGCGCGGCGCCCTGGGCGCGCGCGCACCAGGCGTCGGCCACGTCCGCCGGCACGGTGAAGGGCTCGGCCTCCCAGCCCAGCGCCTCGCGCATGGCAGCGATTTCCGGCGCGCCCAGCGGTGCGCCATGCACATCGTGCCCGCCGGCCTTGGCCGGCGCGCCGTTGCCGATCACGGTGCGGCAGCAGATCAGCGTGGGCCGCTCGCGCTCCGCCATTGCCGCCTGCAGCGCCGCGTCTACGGCCTGCGCGTCATGCCCGTCGACGCCGGCGATCACATGCCAGCCGTACGCGGCAAAGCGCTGCGGGGTATCGTCGGCAAACCAGCCGGAGACGTCGCCGTCGATGGAAATGCCATTGTCGTCGTACAGGCAGATCAGCTTGCCCAGCCTGAGCGTGCCCGCCAGCGAACAGGCCTCGTGGCTGAGGCCCTCCATCAGGCAGCCATCGCCAAGGAAGACATAGGTGTGATGGTCGACGATGTCGAAGCCGGGCCGGTTGAAGGTGGCGGCCAGCAGCTTTTCCGCCAGCGCCATGCCGACGGCATTGGCCAGGCCCTGGCCCAGCGGCCCGGTGGTGGTTTCCACGCCGGGCGTCACGTCGACTTCCGGATGCCCCGGCGTGACCGAGTGCAGTTGGCGGAACTGGCGCAGCTGTGACATCGGCAGGTCGTAGCCGGTCAGATGCAGCAGCGCGTACTGCAGCATGGAAGCGTGGCCGTTGGACAGCACGAAGCGGTCACGGTCGGGCCACGCCGGATTGGCCGGGTTGTGGCGCAGGTGGCGCCGCCACACGACCTCCGCCATCTCGGCCATGCCCATCGGTGCGCCGGGGTGGCCGGATTTGGCCAGCTCTACCGCGTCGGCGGCCAGGAAGCGCAGTGCGTTGGCGCAGCGCGCTGCGGAGTCGATGCGTTCGGGTGCGTTCATCTCGCCTCCTTACAGGGTGGCGCGCTTGCGGCGCTCCATCATGCGCAGCACGAAGGGCGTGAAGATCAGCTGCATGGCCAGTTCCATCTTGCCGCCCGGCACCACGATGGTGTTGGCGCGCGACATGAACGAGTCGTGGATCATGCTCAGCAGGTACTGGAAGTCGATGCCCTTCGGGTTGGCAAAGCGGATCACCACCATGCTTTCATCGGGCGCGGGGATCTCACGCGAGATGAAGGGGTTGGACGTGTCCACGCACGGCACGCGCTGGAAGTTCACATGCGTGCGCGAGAACTGCGGGCAGATGTAGTTCACGTAGTCCGGCATGCGGCGCAGGATGGTGTCGGTCACGGCCTCGGTCGAATAGCCACGCTGCTTCTTGTCGCGCCAGAGCTTCTGGATCCATTCCAGGTTGATGACCGGCACCACGCCGATCAGAAGGTTGGGATGCTGGGCGACATTGACCTCGTCGGTGACCACGCCGCCGTGAAGGCCCTCGTAGAACAGCAGGTCGGTGTCGGCCGGCAACGGCTCCCACGCGGTGAAGGTGCCAGGCTCCTGCCCGTATGGCGCCGCCTCCTCCACGCTGTGCAGGTAGTGCCGGTGCATGCCCGTGCCGGATTCCGCATAGGAGCGGAACAGGTTCTCCAGGTCGCCGAACAGGTTGTTCTCCGGGCCGAAGTGGCTGAAGTTCATATTGCCGGTGCGCTCGGCCTCGGCCATCTTGACCTTCATCTCCGCACGGTCGAAGCGGTGGAAGCTGTCGCCTTCGATCACCACCGACTTCACGCCTTCACGGCGGAAGATGTTTTCAAAGGTACGGGTCACCGACGTGGTACCGGCGCCGGAAGAGCCGGTGATGGCGATGATGGGATAACGTTCTGACATGGCCAGGCACCTCAGGCAGACGCGCGGAACAGGCTGCGCTCGTTGAACAGGGGATTGGGAAGATCGGGTTCGGACTGGTCGGTGTGGTAGCCCTCGATCCGCTCCACCTCATTGCGCGAGCCGAAGATCACGCCGATGCGCTGGTGCAGACCGTTCGGCGCGACCGACACCAGCGGCTGCCTGCCGGTGCTGGCGCGCCCGCCGGCCTGCTCCATCAGAAACGCGATCGGGTTGGCCTCGTAGAGCAGGCGCAGGCGGCCCGGCCTGGCGGGGTCCCTGGTGTCGCGCGGGTACATGAAGACGCCGCCACGCATCAGGATGCGGTGCGCCTCGGCCACCATCGACGCGATCCATCGCATGTTGAAATCCTTGCCGCGCGGCCCGCTCTTGCCGGCCATGCACTCCGAGATGTAGCGCGTGACCGGCGCTTCCCAGAAGCGGCTGTTCGAGGCGTTGATGGCGAATTCCTGGGTATCGGCCGGCACGGTCAGCCTGGGGTGCGTCAGGAAGAACTCGCCCAGGTTGGGATCGAGGGTGAAGCCGTTGACGCCATTGCCGACGGTCAGCACCAGCATCGTGGTAGGACCGTAGAGCGCGTAGCCGGCCGCCACCTGGGCCGTGCCCGGTTGCAGGAAGTCCTGCTCGGTGACGGTGTCGGCGCCTTCGGGCGCGCGCAGCACCGAGAAGATGCTGCCGACCGAGACGTTGACGTCAATGTTGGACGAGCCATCGAGCGGGTCGAACACCAGCAGGTATTTGCCGCGCGGGTAGCACGCGGGAATCTGGTACGGCGCCTCCATTTCCTCGGAGGCCATGCCGGCCAGGTAGCCGCCCCACTCGTTGACGCGCAGGAAGGCCTCGTTGCTGAGCACGTCCAGCTTCTGCTGGATCTCGCCTTGCACATTGACGGCGGCGCCGCTGCCATCGTCGCTGCGGGCGCGGCCGTGCAGGCCGCCCAGCGCGCCGAAGGCCACCGCGCGCGCGATCTCCTTGCAGGCCATGGCCACGTTGAGGATCAGGCCGTTGAAGCCGCCGCTGGCGCTGGGATAGCGGCGGCGCTCCTCGATCAGGAACTGCGTCAGGGTCATCCGCTGGACTTCAGGCATGACAGGTCTCCTCTTCAATTGCTATGTGTTCTTGTGTTGGCGCCGGTGCGGGCTAGGTAATGGTTGCCGCCTGGCGCAGGCGGCGCAGGATGTCCCAGTAGCCGCCGTCGGCATCCGGCGCGCCGAACACCGCGCTGCCGGCAACAAAGGTGTCCGCGCCCGCGCGGGCGATGTCGGCAATGTTGTCGGCCTTGACGCCGCCATCGATCTCCAGCCAGACCGGACGCCCGCCGGCCGCCACCTGGCGGTCGATGCGCGCGCGCACCTGGCGCAGCTTGTCGAGCACGCCGGGGATGAACGCCTGGCCGCCGAAGCCCGGATTCACGCTCATCAGCAGCACCAGGTCGAGCTTGTCGAGCGTATGGTCCAGCCAGCCCAGCGGCGTGGCCGGGTTCAGCACCAGGCCGGCCTTGCAGCCGTGGTCGTGGATCAGGCCGATGGTGCGGTCGACATGCCGGCTCGCCTCCGGATGGAAGCTGATGATGCCGGCGCCCGCCCTGGCGAACATCGGGATCAGCGCATCGACCGGCTCCACCATCAGGTGCACGTCGATGGGAATCGAGACCAGCGGCCGGATCGCCTCGCACACCAGCGGGCCGATGGTCAGGTTGGGCACGTAGTGGTTGTCCATCACGTCGAAGTGCACCAGGTCCGCGCCCGCCGCCTCGACCGCGCATACCTCTTCGCCCAGGCGCGCGAAATCGGCCGACAGGATGGATGGGGCCAGGCGGATGACGCTGGTGTCCCGGTCGGTGGTGTGCATGTCAGTGCCCCTCGAAAAGGTTGCCGGTATGCCAGCGGCTCAGCGCGGCGAGGTCGGCCCAGCGGTGGTCCGCGCCGAGCAGGTGCCTGGGCATGGGTTCGCCGGGATCGCCAAGGTGCGGCAGCACCAGCAGCGCGCCGTCGAAGCGGTCGTGCGCGCTATAGGCGGTGGGCGTGACCACGGTGGGGATGCCGGCCGCCTGCGCGGCGCGCAGCCCGTTCTCCGAATCCTCGATGGCCAGGCAAGCGCCGGCCTCCAGGCCGAGCCGGTCCAGCACGGCCAGGTAAACATCGGGCGCCGGCTTCTTGATCGCGGTGGTGCCGGCGTCGCAGATGGCGGCAAAGCGCCGGCGCCAGTCCGCGCCAAGGGGCGCCTGCAGCAGCGCGTCGAGATTCGCCGGCGTGGTCGTGGTGGCAATGGCGAGCGGCATGCCGGCCTGCCCTGCCTCGGCGATCAGGCGCGCGATGCCCGGGCGCAGGGGCAGGCCGCCCGCACCCACGCGCTCGGCATAGTGGCGCGTCTTGATGGCGTGCACGGCGTCGATCGTTTCCTTGACCTTGCACCCGCGGGCTTCTTCCGGGTCGACCATGCGCCAGTAATGCATCAGGCGTTCCTTGCCTCCGGCCACCTTGAGCAGGCGCGTGTAGAGGGCCTCATCCCAGCACCAGTCGAGGCCGACTTCGGCAAAGGCGGCATTGAAGGCCTGGAGGTGGGCGGTCTCGGTATCGGCAAGCGTGCCGTCGACATCGAAGATCAGGGCTTTCATGGCTTACTCCGCGGCCGCGGCCTGCGAGAACACGCGGCTGGCGAGCAGGTCGCCGGCCGTGATGGTGGTCAGGGCACGGTCGTCAATCACCGTGCCGGGATCGTCGAGCAGGCGCGAGGCATGGCGCAGCCGGGCCCGGTCCAGCGCATTGCGCACGCTGCGGGCATTGGCGAAATGCGGCTGCGCCATACGCCGGGCCAGGTAGTCGGCAAATACCGCCCGGCTTTCGTCGTCGAAGCGGTACTGCATCTCGGCCAGCATGAGATCCGCGATCTGGCGCAGCTCCTCGAGCTGGTAGTCGGGGAAATCGATATGGTGGGCAACGCGCGACGACATGCCCGGATTGGATTCGAAGAAGCGGTCCATGCGGTCCTTGTAGCCGGCCAGGATCACCACCAGGTCTTCGCGGTTGTTCTCCATCACCTGCAGCAGGATCTCGATCGCCTCCTGGCCGTAGTCGCGCTCGTTCTCCGGGCGGTAGAGGTAGTAGGCCTCGTCGATGAAGAGCACCCCGCCCATGGCCTTCTTCAGGATCTCCTTGGTCTTGGGCGCGGTATGGCCGATGTACTGGCCGACCAGGTCGTCGCGTGTGACGGCCACCAGATGGCCGCGGCGCACGTAGCCGAGCTGGTGCAGGATCTGCGCCATGCGCATCGCCACGGTGGTCTTGCCGGTGCCGGGATTGCCGGTGAAACACATATGCAGGCTGGGCGCTCCCGCGCTGAAGCCGCGCGCGGCGCGCAGCTTGTCCACCAGCAGCAGCGCAGCGATATCGCGGATGCGCGCCTTTACCGGCTTCAGCCCGATCAGCTCGCGGTCAAGCTGGGCCAGCAGCTCGGTGATGCCCGAGCTGGACAGCGATTCGGCCAGCGATCCGGGCAACGCAGCAGGCGGCTGCAGCGGTGCGGTCGTTTCAGGTGCGGACATGGCAGGCTCCGTACGTGTCTATCGGTTCGATGAAATCGAGGCGCGGTTCCCCCCGCCGCGCGGCCTGGCGGCAGCACAACCGTGGGATGGAACAGTCAGGGAATGGCCGGCTGCAGTGCCCTGCGCGCCGGCTCAGCCGGTTCCGCTCAGTAGCGGCTACCCTCGGGCCGCGCCTGCACGGCGTAGCTCTCGATCGAGTAGCGCATGGTGCGGCCGGGCTCTTCCTGACGAACCAGGCGGAAGCCGGGCTCGTCGGCGGGCCGGTTGACGATGAACGACATCACCACCGACTCCACCGTATGCGTCGAATCAAAGGCCGTGACGCGGATGTAGTGGTTGGGGAAGGTGCTGCGAGCGTTGTTGATTTCCATCAGGATGCCGGCCGCGTCGCGCAGGTCGAACATCGGCAGGCCGAACATCTCCCAGTACGTGTTGCGCGGATGCGGGTCGTCGGTGTATTCGATGCCGACCGCCCAGCCCCTGCCCAGGCAATATTCGAGCTGTTTGGTGATCTGCTCGTCGGTGAGGTCGGGCAGGAAAGAGAAAGTGCCTTGAGTGATGCGCATGATGTCCTCTCGTTCTGTGGGTTCGCTGTGGCAGCGTCAGGCTCAGGCCACCGAAGCGGTGGGCACGAAGTCCGAGGTGTCGGTCGGCGTGTAGTTGAAGGTGATGTCGCCCCAGGTATCGAGCGCCGCCCGCAGCGGACCGCACCAGCGCGCGGCGTCGCGCAGGATTTCCGGCCCTTCGTTGAGGATGTCGCGGCCTTCGTTGCGCGCCAGCACCATCGCTTCCAGCGCCACACGGTTGGCGGTGGCGCCGGCCTGGATCCCTTGCGGATGGCCAATGGTGCCGCCGCCGAACTGCAGCACCACGTCGTCGCCAAACAGGTGGATCAGCTGGTGCATCTGGCCGGCGTGGATGCCACCCGAGGCCACCGGCATCACCTTGCGCAGCGAAGCCCAGTCCTGGTCGAAGAAGAGCCCGCGCGTCAGGTCGGTATGGGTGTAGGCATCGCGGCAGACGTTGTAATAGCCCTGCACAGTGAGCGGATCGCCTTCCAGCTTGCCCACAGCGGTGCCGGTGTGCATGTGGTCGACGCCGGCCAGGCGCAGCCATTTGGCGATCACGCGGAAGGACACGCCGTGGTTCTTCTGCCGCGTGTAGGTGCCATGGCCCGCGCGGTGCAGGTGCAGGATCATGTCGTTCTGGCGGCACCAGTTGCTCATCGACTGGATGCAGGTCCAGCCGACGATCAGGTCGATCATGATGATGACCGAGCCCAGCGACTTGGCGAACTCCGCGCGCCGGTACATCTCTTCCATGGTGCCGGCGGTCACGTTCAGGTAGCTGCCCTTGACCTCGCCGGTGGCGGCCGAGGCCTTGTTGACCGCGTCCATCACGAAGAGGAAGCGGTCGCGCCAGTGCATGAAGGGTTGCGAGTTGATGTTCTCGTCGTCCTTCATGAAGTCCAGCCCGCCCTTCAGGCCCTCGTACACCACGCGGCCGTAGTTGCGGCCCGACAGGCCCAGCTTGGGCTTGGTGGTGGCGCCCAGCAGCGGGCGGCCGAACTTGTCCAGCCGCTCGCGCTCGACGATGATGCCGGTCGACGGGCCGGCGAAGGTCTTGACGTAGGCGACGGGGAAGCGCATGTCTTCCAGGCGGGCCGCCTTGATCGGCTTGAAGCTGAATACGTTGCCGATGATCGAGGCGGTCAGGTTGGCGATCGAGCCTTCCTCGAACAGCGACAGGTCGTAGGCGACGTAGCAGAAGAACTGCTCGGGGTTGTTGGGCACCGGATCGACCCGGTAAGCCTTGGCGCGGTACATGTCGCAGGCGGTCAGGCGGTCGGTCCAGACCACCGTCCAGGTGGCGGTGGAGGATTCGCCGGCCACCGCGGCGGCGGCCTCGACCGGGTCCACGCCGTCCTGCGGCGTGATGCGGAACAGCGCCAGCAGGTCGGTGTCCTTGGGCACGTAGTCAGAGTCCCAGTACCCCATTTCCTTGTACTTCATGACGCCGGCGTCGTAGCGCTTGCGCGGCTTGGCTTGCATCGTCTCAGGTGCGTTCATGCTTGTCTCCCTTGCGTGGATTGGCGGCGTGGCTGCGTTGTTGGAAAGATAATCGCCGACCCACATAAGGTAAATTCAGATATTCTTAGCCCCTGTATAAGGAATCCCTTAAGTGCGCACCAGGCCGCACATCATGGGACCCGCTAAAGCCGCCCCACTGCCATGTCCTTCCTGCGCGCCCTCACCCTTCGCCAGTTGCAGATCTTCGTCACCGTGGCCAGGCACGCCAGCTTCGTGCGCGCGGCCGAGGAGCTGCACCTGACCCAGCCGGCGGTCTCGATGCAGGTCAAGCAGCTGGAGTCGGTGGTGGGCCTGGCGCTGTTCGAGCGCGTCAGGGGGCAGCTCACGCTGACCGAGCCCGGCGATCGCCTGCTGCATCACGCTTCGCGGATACTCGGAGAGGTGAAGGATGCGGAGGAAGGACTGCAGGCAGTCAAGGACGTGGAGCAGGGTTCGGTCACGATCGGGCTGATCAGCACGGCGAAGTATTTCGCGCCCAAGCTGCTGGCCGGCTTTACCGCGCTGCACCCCGGCATCGACCTGCGCATCGCCGAAGGCAATCGTGAAACGCTGCTGCAGCTGCTGCAGGACAACGCGATCGACCTCGCGCTGATGGGCCGTCCGCCGCGCGAACTGGACGCCGTATCAGAGCCGATCGCCGCGCATCCTTACGTGCTGGTGGCCTCGACGCGGCACCCGCTGCGCGGCGAAAAGGGCTTCGACCTGCAGGAGCTGCGCCACGAGACCATCCTGCTGCGCGAACCGGGCTCGGGCACCCGCACCGTAGCGGAGTTCATGTTCCGGGACCACCTGTTCACGCCGGCCAAGGTGATCACGCTGGGCAGCAACGAGACCATCAAGCAGGCCGTGATGGCCGGCATGGGCATCAGCCTGCTGTCGCTGCACACGCTGTCGCTGGAACTGCGCACGGAGGAAATTGCGCTGCTGGACGTGACGGGCACGCCGATCGAACGCGTCTGGCATATCGCGCATATGGCAAGCAAGCGGCTGTCACCGGCCGGCGAGAGTTGCCGAGCCTATCTGCTTGAGCACACTGCGGAGTTTCTGGGGAAGGAATATGCGGGGCTGCTGCCGGGGCGGCGGGTGGCGTGAGTGCGCACCCGGCCCCGCTCGACTGGTGTCTCCGCTCGTCAGAACCGAGACACCAGGCCCGCCACCGTCAGATCGGTATCGCGGTTATTGGCCAATGACAACCTGGAGAACCAGACCGGTTGGAATGGCGACCAGGAGATATTCACCGCCAACGCCGACCCACTGGTATCCGCGCGGCGGAGGCGACAGGCGATAGGCGCGCCAGTCGTCGATCACGTACTGCCGGTCCCGGTACTCGCGAGGAACGCGTTCCCCCTTGTGCCATCGGCCCGGACCCGGGCGATCAGCGCGTCGGTCGTAGTCCGGGCCTCGGCCATAGTCCGGGCCACGGCCATGATCATCATAGTAGCCATGGTCTCTTTGAGCGCCTGGACCTCTGTCGCCAGGACCCTGCCCTCGGTCGCCAGGATGATCCCTGCCCTCTTCGTGGCCCATCGGTGGCCTTCCGCGGTCCTCGTCCCCCGGTCCCCTGCCCTGGGCATAACCCGAGATTGACGTAAGCGCCAACGCTGCAAGCAAAGCACTGGTGAATACCTTGTTCTTCCGCATCTGGATCTCCCAACGCCCGACTGAATGGAGGGCTGATGAAATCCAGTCTATGTGCGGTCGGCGATCCGGCGAGTAACGAAACGGTAAAGCGGATGCATCACATGCCCGGCGCACGTTGTCATCTCGTCTGAGCTGCGCGGCGCGATTCCCTGCACAGGGCTATGGCCTGCCTGCCGGCCTGACCGGCGCCGGCTCTTCGAAGTGTTGCCCGAGGTTGCGCTCGATGTCGCGCACGGTTTCCAGCAACCTGGGGCGAATTTCCTCCTGCAGGCGCTTCACCGGGAAATAGCCGGCGGCTCCGGCGACGCTGAGTGTCATCAGGGGCAGCCCGCGGCCAGGCCAGAATGCCGTGGCGATGCCATGGACGTCCTTGACCCAGTTTCCTGCCGACGTGGCACAGCGGGTCGCCTGGTATTCCTCGACCGCGGCCAGGATGCCCTTCTCGATCCGCGGCCAGTTGCCTTCGTCCAGTGCACGGATGCGTTCCATCAGGTCCGCCCGCTCGCTGGCGGGCATCGCGGCCAGCGAGGCGAGTCCGGCAGCACTGGTGCCGAGCGGGATGCGGGAGCCGACGTCGAGGCTGAGCGTCACAATGGAAGTGCTGCGGCAGCATTCGAGATAGAGCATGGACAGCCGGTCGCGCGCGGTCAGCGCAACCACGGCCCCGGTCTCCGCGGCCAGCGACTGCATGAGCGGCCGTGCCACCTGACGCACGTCGAGATTCACCAGCATCGAGCTGCCGAGTGCGGCAGTGGCCGTACCGAGGCGGTACTTGCCGCTGTCGGGCACGAGATGCAGGTAGCCCAGCTTCGTCAGCGTGTAGGTGAGCCGGGTGACGGTCGACTTCGGCAGGCCGCAGCGCATCGCGATCTCGTGATTGGCAAGGAAGCTGTCGCCACTGCGAAAGCAGCTCAATACCTCGAGGCCGCGCGCCAGCGCGGTGACGAAGTGCCGGTCCTGGCTTTCATCGGCGCCCGCTTCTTCATCGATCTCTGTTCTTTCGGTGACCAGGGTAGTGCCCGGATCCGCTTGCCTTGCCCTTGTTGCCATGTTGATTTTCCTTGCACAAATACCGCGATGCATTTCTGGCGGGTCCGCCGTTCGGGATGCCGCATCAAGCCGGACAAATTAGCATAGATTGCGGTCGCGTCGCGTCAGGGCTGACACCACGCCCCATTGCTTACAGCACGGTCTGCCGGGCATCCGCCGCGCTTGCCGCCAGCCGTTTCATCTCGCCCTTGAGCAGCTTCCCCGTGGGTGCCGCCGGCAACTGCGTCATCGACCGGATTTCGGTTGGCACCTTGTAGGGAGACAGGCGCTCACGCAAGTAGGCCTCCAGCATGTCACGCGCCACCGGGACGCCATCGGCCAGTTCGACGAAGGCGACGACCTCTTCATTGCCGTCAACCTGGCGGCCCACCACCGCCGACTGCACGATGGCGGGATGGCTGTTCAGCACCTGCTCGACTTCGACCGGATAGACGTTGAACCCCGAGCGAATGATCAACTCCTTGGTGCGGCCGACGATGAACAGCGCGCCGTCGTCTTCCTGTCGCGCCAGATCGCCGGTATTGAGCCAGCCTTCGGGGTTGATGGCTGCGCGCGTCTGCGCCTCGTCGCGATAGTAGCCTTTCATCAGATTGGGACCGCGGACCCAGAGCTCCCCCACGCCTCCCGGAACCACATCGTTGCCGAGCACATCCACGATCCGCACTTCCACGCCCGGCACCGGTGGCCCCACGGAGCAGTCCTGGCGGGGCCGGTCCAGCGGGGTTTGTGCGATGGTCGGCGACATCTCCGTCAGACCGTAGCCGTTCTGCAATGGCATTCCGAACGCTGCCTCCACCTTTGCCTTCAACTCAGGCGTCAGCGGAGCGCCGGCGGTACCGATGACACGCAGTCCGTGACCGTCCAGCACGGTGCCTGTGCGCGCGCACCAGTCGAGCAACCGCGCATACATGGCCGGAACGCCGATCAGGATGGTCACGCCGCCCTCGCGCAGTGCCGAGACCAGGGTTTCGGGCGAGAAGCGTTCCTCGAGGTACAGCGTGCAACCGCAGGAAAGCGACCCGATCAACTGCGACGACAGCCCGACAACGTGCGCCATCGGCAGCACCCCATAGACGCCATCGGCCGGCCCAAGGTGGCGCAGCTCGCGTGACAACGTCGCCGTGTAAAGCAGGTTGGCGTGCGTAAGCGTGACCCCCTTCGGCTGGCCAGAGGTGCCGGACGTATAGATCATGGCGGCGACCTGCTCCACAGGATCTTCGCTGACCGCCGCAACGTCGGAGGCTTCGTTCAGTGGTCCGACGGCCAGCTCGCCCACATACGGCCACGCGTGGCGAACTGCGCCGGCGCGGTCGGCATGTTCTGCCGCTTCCTTTGAAACATCCGAAGCATAGAGGACGCGCCTGGCAGCGGAATGCGCGACGAAGTTGTCGATCTCGCGTGGCGACAGGCGCGCATTCACGACCACGGCCCAGGCATCGCATTGACTCGCGGCGAGCACCAGTACGGCCAGGGCCGCGCAGTTTTCCGCAACCAGCATGAGGCGGTCGCCGGGCCTTACCCCAAGCTCGCGCAACTGCACGGCAGCCTCACGCGTCGCAGTAGCCAGTTCCCCATAGGTCAGCCGGCAGCGCCGGTCGACCAGGGCCAGCGCCTGCGGCTGACTGGCGACCCACGGTTCGATGACTTCGTGGATCCTGCGAGATGCAACCGCCCGGATGCTGTATTGGTCACTCATTCAGCTGCCTCCTGTCTCTGCATGATGGACTGCATAGCAGCCTAACATGCTGCATAGCAGTCTTCAAAGCGCTACATTACGATTGTTCCTGCGTCTAAATTCGGAAATCCGCATTGACATCGCTTCACATCGACTCGATACTAAACCGCAATGCAGTTTCATGTTCCGCAAAAATGCGCTAGAGAGAGGAGGATTCCATGAGTGACAAAAAAGCCATTCTGGTCGTCGGCGCCGGCGACTCCACCGGCGGCGCCATTGCCAGACGCTTTGCCCGCGAGGGCTATATCGCGTGCGTCACGCGGCGCAATGCTGACAAGCTCGCCCCCCTGGTGGCGCAGATCGAAGCCGAAGGCGGCGTCGCCCATGCTTTCGGTTCGGATGCGCGCAAGGAAGAAGACATGACGGCGCTCATCCAGGAAATCGAGTCGAAGATCGCGCCGATTGAAATCGCGGTTTTCAATATCGGCGCGAACGTCCGGTTCGACATTCTCGACACCACGGCCCGCGTGTACTTCAAGGTATGGGAGATGGCCTGTTTCGCCGGCTTCCTGATGGGCCGCGAGACCGCCAGGGTGATGGTTCCGCGCGGCCGTGGCTCGATCTTCTTCACCGGCGCCACCGCCAGCCTGCGCGGCCGGGCCGGTTATGCGGCTTTCGCCGGCGCGAAGCACGGTCTCCGGGCGCTTGCCCAGTCGATGGCGAAAGAGCTCGGCCCCAAGGGCATCCACGTTGCGCATCCCGTCGTCGACGGCGCCATCGATACCGAGTTTATCCGCGAGAACTTTCCGGAGCGGTACGCACTGAAGGATCGTGACGGGATCCTCAATCCCGAGCATATCGCCGACGCCTACTGGATGCTGCACCAGCAGCCTCGGGACGCGTGGACACATGAGCTGGATCTGCGCCCCTGGCTCGAGACCTGGTAAGCGTCGCGCAGTTTGTCGGTCAGCAAGCCGCGCAGATCCACGGCGGCATGGGCATGAGTGACGAGACGAAGATCTCGCACTCCTTCCGGCACCTCAGCGCTATCGACGCGAGCCCAGAGCAGTATCGAAGTTTTCGCGAGTGCCGCGATGTTACGAGAGAAGGCGGTACTTCACCGCCCATGCATGACACTTCGCAACCGGTCACCTGCGCGTTTCAGGCTGCGCGAACCCGCTCGATTTCCTCCTCGACATCACGCAACTGGTCCTTGCCGAAGAACATCTCGTCGTTGACAAAGAACGTGGGAGAGCCGAACGCACCACGCTCGAAAGCGCTTTGCGTATTCGCCAGCAGAATCTCCTTGACCTTCGGCTCGTTGATGGCTTGCAGCAAGCGAGCGCCATCCAGGCCAGCCTCATTCAATGTGGCTTCAATAACGGCCGCATCGTCCATCTTCTTCTCTTGCTCCCACATCGCGCTGAAGACTGCGTCGACATAGCGCTCGAAGGTGCCGTCAAGGCTGGCTGCTACCGCACCCCGCATGATCTGCAAGGTATTGACCGGAAAATGAGGATTGAACCGATAGGCGCTCAGGCCGTGTTTCCTGACAAAGCGGGCAATCTCCAGCCGTCCGAATTCCTGCTTGTTCTTGATGCCGGCAAAGGCTTCCGCAGGAGAGCGATTGCCGGTCAGCCGGAACAGCCCGCCCAGCAGGACTGGAACGTATTCAAACTTCACGCCGGCTCGGGCCTCGATGCCCGGAATGACTTTGTGGGAGAAATAGGAGTTCGGACTGCCGAAATCAAAAAGGAACTGGATGCTCACAGCGCTCATGGTTTGCCTCCTCACTAAGCATGCGTCACCGCATTGCGTGGAAATTGCGGAACAATGTACCGCATAGCGGGACGGTCGACAATAGCAGCTGCCGTGTTCATCGAAATTCCGCAGGATTCCATTCGCAAAAATAGAGACGCGGACTGCAGTGCGGTTCTTTTTTTGCGGCATGGTCCGCAAGCGGCGCGTTGGGCGCGCCGGGTCCGTACACAACCGGCAGCCCCTCGGATGCGGCCCCCGTTAGCCGCACGACAGTCAGGCCTCGGCCACGGATTTCGCCGGCGCCCCGTCCTCCCGCAGCCAGACGATGAACTCGGCGCCCTGCCCCACCGTGCTTTCCACGGTGATACGGCCGCCATAGCGCTCTACCAGCGCATAGCTGATGGACAGCCCGAGGCCGGTGCCCATCTGCTTCCTGGTGGTGAAGAACGGGTTGAACAGGTTGGGCAGGTCTTCCTCGCGGATCCCGTGGCCAGTGTCGCGCACGTGCAGGGTGACGCCGAGCGTCTCCCAGTCTCGCGTGGCAATCGTCAGGGTTCCGCCTTCCGGCATGGCGTGGATGGCATTGGTCAGCAGGTTGACGACCACCTGCTGCAGTTCGCTGCGGCTGATGCGCACGCGCCGCGTGGCCAGGCAGTCCAGCTCGATCCGGATCGCCGGCCCCTTCAGCATGTGCCGGACCAGGTCCACGCAGCCGCCGGCGACCTCGCCTACATCCAGGCTTTCCATATTGCCGGCGAATGCCTCTGGCCGGACGAACTGCAGCAGCCGGTTGGTCAGCAGGTGGATACGCCGCACCTGCTCGTCGATCAGCCGCAGCTCATGCCGGACCGGCTCCGCGGCGGGACCGAGGATCTCGCGGGCGACGTCCAGGTTGCCCTGGATCACCGCGATCGGATTGTTGATCTCATGCGCCACGCCTGCCGTGAGCTGTCCGGCGACGGCAAGCTTCTCCGACGTGATCAGCTGCTGCCGGGTTGCGCGCAGCACGGCATTCGCGTCCTCCAGCTCGCGCGTGCGCTCGGCCACCTTGCGATCGAGCGAATCCGCCCATTCCCTGAGCTGGTCATTGCGCTCGCGCAGCGCCAGCAGCAACTGGTCGAACTGGCTGGCGAGCTGGCCCAGCTCGTCGTGGCTGCGCACCGGACCCACGCGCGCATCGGCGTCGCCCGCCTTCAGCGCCTGCATGGTGCCGACCATCTGCGTCATCGGCGCGAACACGCGCCTGGCCCACAGCAGCGATAACAGCGTCCCCGCCACGGCCAGCAGCAGGAACAAGCCCACCAGCACGCCCAGCGCCAGGTCCTTTGCCTGGCTGATCGGCCTGGCCAGGTAGCCAACGTACAGCATGCCGATGCGCTGGCCGCGGCTGTCGACGATGGGCTCGTAGGCGCTCATATACCGGTCGCTGACCACGAAAGCCAGGTCCAGCCATTTCTCGCCATGCAGCAGCACCTTGTCGCGCACCTCGCGCGAGACGCGCGTGCCCAGCGCCCGCTCGCCATGGAACAGGCGCACGTTGGTGGCAATGCGCGTGTCGTCCAGGAACAGCGTCGTCGTACCCTGGCTGCCGCGGGGCAGCGATTCCGGCTGGTAGACCAGCGCGTTGATGGTGTCGATGAAACCGAGGTTGTTGTTCAGCAGCGTGCCGCCGTGCAGGACCGCCACGAGGTTGCCCGCGCCGTCAAACACCGGCGCGGCGGCGTGCACCACCATGCCGCGAGTTTCCTGGGTCCGGTTGGTCGGGCCCGCATTGGGCGTGGGGCGCAGCGCTACCTGCGCGCGGCGGGCAAGGTCCGCGGACACGCCGGCGAGTTGCGCGGCGGACCAGATATCGGTGGCGGCATCCGCGCGCCCGGCCGCGGCGGCGGCCACCACGCGCCAGCTGGCGTAGCCGGTACCCGCCGCACTGGCCGGCGCGGCGGCTAGCAGCCGTCCTTGCGGGTCGAGCAACTGCAGGAAATCGAGCCCATGCACGCGCCGCGCTTCGGCCAGAATGCCGGGCATGGCGCTGCCGTCCCCAAGCCCGTCCACCAGCGCATGCGACCTGGCCTCCTGCAGGACCCGCTCTTCCACGCCGCCGACCATATGCGCGAAGTACTCGTGGGCGACCAGCAGGTCGCTGTTGACCTTGTAGGCCAGCAGCGCATGGAACACGCGATCGCCCCATAGCGCCATCAGCAGCAGCAATGCCACCAGCGCGACCAGCAGTGGCGCAACCACGATAGACACCAGTTTGGCGCGCAGCGAAGCTCGATAGCGGCGCAGCAGCGCGGCGGAGCGAATCCGGATCAAAGGCGCAGGCCCCACTGCAGGCACTTCCGGTCCAGCGTGCGGCGCGAGATGCCGAGGCGGCGCGCCGCTTCCACCCGGTTGCCGCCTTCCGCCGCCAGCACCTGCAGGATGTGCCGCCGCTCCACCGTCTCCAGCAGCGTGGTGTCGTCGGCCGGCGTGGCGGTGTCCTCTGCGGCCTCGTCCGGCAAGCCTGCGAGCGCCGGATCGCCAGACTGCGCCAGCAATTCGACGGGGTATTCGCCAAGGATCAGCGCGCGCTCCACCAGGTTGCGCAGTTCACGCGCATTGCCCGGCCAGTCATAGGCCTTGAGCAGGCGAACCAGCGAGGGCGACAGTGGCACCGGGGGCAGGCCGAGTTGGGCGGACAACTGCTCCGAGAAATGCCCGGCCAGCGGCACGATGTCTTCCGGCCGCGTGCGCAATGGCGGGATCGCGACGGACACCACGTCGAGCCGGTAGAACAGGTCCTGGCGGAAGCGCCCGGCGGCGACCTCGCTGGCCAGGTTGCGGTTGCAGGCCGCGACGATGCGCACGTCCACGGCGATCTCGCGCTCGGTACCCAGCGGCCGGATGCGCCGGTCCTCGATCACCCGCAGCAGCTTGGCCTGCATCGCCAGCGGCAGTTCCGAGATCTCGTCCAGGAACAGCGTGCCGCCGTCGGCGTAGAGGAACAGGCCGTGGCGCGCGCCCGCCGCACCGGTGAAGGCCCCCTTGGTGTGGCCGAATAATTCGCTTTCGATGATCTCGGGCGCCATCGCGCCGCAATTCAGCGGCACGAACTGCCCCTGCCGCCCGCTGAGCCGATGCAGCTCGCGCGCTACCACTTCCTTGCCGGTGCCGGACTCGCCCGTCACCAGCACCGTAGAGGGCATCGGCGCCACCCGCGCCACCAGCGCCATCACCTTCTTCATCGCTTCCGACTCGCCGATGAAGTGCTTCTGGATGGTGTACTTGTCCAGTTCGCGGCGCAGCAGGTAGTTCTCGCGCGCGAGCCGGGTCCGGTCGAAACAGCGCCGGATGGCGTTGAGCATCTGGTCGACGCGGAACGGCTTGACGATGAAATCCGCCGCGCCCGAGCGCAGCGCGGCGATGGCCATATCCATGTCGGCAAAGGCCGTCATCAGAATGACATCAGCGGGGTTGCCGGCCGCGCGCAGCGCCTTGAGCCACTCCACCCCGCTCGCACCGGGCAGCGCCACATCGAGCAGGATCAGGTCGACATGCCGTTGCTCCAGCAGCGCGGCGCCCGCTTCGGCGCTGTCGGCCGTCACCACGCTTTCCACCTTGCCTTCCAGCGCCCGGGACAGGAACGAACGCATGCCGGCCTCGTCGTCCACCACCAGGATCGTCCGGCGTTGCCAGTTGTCGGCTTCGGCTGCGTTGCTTTGTCGTTCGTTCATCACTTGGTTGTTGCGGGGGCAGGAGCAGAGTCTAGCGACAGTGCGGCAGCCGGCTGTATTGGGAGTAAACCGAGCCAGGCCGCCAGGGATGGACAGTTTGACCCGCGCACCGGGCCGCGGCGGGACATTTTGTCCATGACCCGGGCCCTGGCGCGCGGCGGGCATGCCGCAAGCCATTGACGGCAAACGGAATCGGCCATGGGCATGGCCTTTGCTCAATGATGCGCTCCAGCCCGTCGCACCCGGCGAAACAAGAGGCTGCCACTTCCAGGTAGGAGACAACTTCATGTCGTATTCCGCGCAAGCGCAAACGCCGTCCCAGAAGTCCCAACATGCATCGCCGTCCCGGCCATCGTCGCGCCTGTCGCCCTTCTCCAAGGAGGCCATCATCGCCGGCCCGGGCTTTAACCGGTGGATGGTGCCGCCTGCCGCGCTGGCGGTGCACCTGTGCATCGGCCAGGCCTATGCCTTCTCGGTCTTTAACGAGCCGCTGACCCGCATCCTCGGCGTCACGCATTCCGCGCCGGGCGACTGGCAGCTGACCACGCTCGGCTGGGTGTTCTCGCTGGCGATCTTTTTCCTCGGCATCTCGGCGGCCTTTGCCGGCAAATGGCTCGAGAAGGTCGGGCCGCGGCGCACGATGTTCACCGCGGCCTGCTGCTTCGGCGGCGGCTTCCTGGTTTCGGCGCTGGGCATCTGGCTGCACCAGATCTGGATGCTGTACCTGGGGTATGGCGGGCTGGGCGGCATCGGACTCGGCCTCGGCTACGTCTCGCCAGTCTCCACGCTGATCCGCTGGTTTCCGGACCGGCGCGGCATGGCCACCGGGCTGGCGATCATGGGCTTCGGCGGCGGCGCGATGATCGGCGCGCCATTGTCTGTCGCCCTGATGAATCACTTCAAGAGCGCAACCAGTGCGGGCGTGGCGCAGACCTTCCTCGTCATGGGCGTGGTCTATTTCATCTCGATGTCGATCGGCGCCTTGGCCATCCGCATTCCTGCCCCGGGCTGGGCACCTCCGGGCTTTGTTCCTACCGCCAAGGCGAGCAAGATGGTTACGCACGCCAACGTGCATATCGACCAGGCGCTGAAGACGCCGCAGTTCTACCTGCTCTGGCTGATCCTGTTCCTGAATATCACCGCCGGCATCGGCGTGCTGGGCCAGGCTGCCGTGATGATCCAGGAAACCTTCAAGGGCAGCATCACCGCCGCCGCCGCGGCCGGCTTCGTCGGCCTGCTCAGCATCGGCAACATGACGGGGCGCTTCCTGTGGAGCTCGGCCAGCGACTACTTCGGCCGCAAGGCGACCTACGCCATCTTCTTCGCCTTCGGCGCCGCGCTTTACCTGACCGTGCCGGCCGTCGGCGCATCCGGCAACGTGGCCCTGTTCGTGCTGTGCTACTTCCTGATCCTGACCATGTACGGCGGCGGCTTCAGCACCATTCCCGCCTACCTGGCCGACATGTTCGGCACCGCCTACGTCGGTGGCATCCATGGCCGCCTGCTGACCGCCTGGGCCGCGGCGGGCATCGCCGGGCCGGTGCTGGTGAACTACATCCGCGAGCACAAGCTGGCGATGGGCGTGCCGAGGTCGGAGGTCTACGTCGATACGCTGCACATCATGGCGGGACTGCTGGTGGCAGGCTTCATGTGCAACCTGCTGATCCGGCCGGTACACGCGCGGCACCACCTGCGCGAAGCGGCCAGCGCAGCCTGACGCCATCCCCCACCCCAACTACACAGGAAACCCAACCATGCACACCGACCGCACTTTCGGCAAGACCATGCTGCTGCTCGCGTTCTGGGCCTACGTGCTGATCCCGCTCGGCGCGGGCATCTGGTCGACCCTCGGGAAGGCCATGACGCTGTTCGGCTGAGCAGCTGCGCAGGTTGTCCGCTGCATGGCGATCCGTCCTTGCAGCGGACGACGGTTCGCCGCCGAAGCAGGCTCCCGCCATGACTGTGATCCTGCGCAATCGCGCCACCTGTACCGGTGGCGCAAGGCGCCTGGCCAGCGCTGCTTCCGCCCTGAACAACTGAGCTTGACCGGTTCCTCGAGAACTGTATCCCTCGCGGACAAGCTGTCATCTCTACGCTTGTTCCTAGTGTCGCGCGACACGCCGTCGTGCCGGCGGCAACCCCACGGAGAGCACATCGATGCACGGACTCACTGCCCTGGAACTCGCCCGGATTCAGTTCGGATTCACGGTTTCCTTTCACATCTTATTTCCCGCTATCACGATCGGGCTGGCCTGTTTCCTGGCGTTCCTGGAAGCACGCTGGCTGTACACCCAGGACACCGTGTACAAGACCCTGTACCAGTTCTGGATCAAGATCTTCGCCCTGAACTTCGGCATGGGGGTCGTTTCCGGCCTGGTCATGGCGTATGAATTCGGCACCAACTGGTCGTTCTTTTCCCAGTTTGCCGGCGGCATTACCGGGCCGCTGCTGACCTACGAAGTGCTGACCGCCTTCTTCCTGGAAGCGGGTTTTCTCGGCGTCATGCTGTTCGGCTGGAACCGCGTCGGGCCCGGGCTGCATTTCTTCGCCACGGTGATGGTGGCCCTGGGCACCATCATCTCCTCCACCTGGATCCTGGCTTCCAACAGCTGGATGCATACGCCTGCCGGCTACGCCATCGTTGCCGGCAAGGCGGTGCCGACCGACTGGCTGGCGGTGATCTTCAACCCCTCGTTCCCCTACCGCCTCGCGCACATGGTCATCGCCGCGCTGCTGTCCACGGCACTGTTCGTGGCGGCAGCCTCGGCCTGGCAGCTCCTGCATGACCGCGCCGTCCATGCCGCACGGAAGATGCTGTCGGCGGCGCTGTGGATGGTGCTGATCATGGCGCCGGTGCAGGCGGTGGTGGGCGACGCCCACGGCCTGAACACGCTGGAGCACCAGCCCGCAAAGATCGCGGCGCTGGAGGGGCACTGGAACACCGCCGCCAGGGACGACAAGGGCGGCTTCCCCTTGATCGTCTTCGGCATTCCCGACATGGAGCGCGAGGAAACACGCTACGCCATCGAGATCCCGCGCCTGGGCAGCCTGATCCTCACGCACAGCCTCGACGGCCAGATTCGCGGCCTGAAGGACTTTCCCAAGGCCGACCGCCCCAATTCCACGGTGCTGTTCTTTACGTTCCGCGCCATGGTGGGCCTGGGCGTGGCGATGATCCTGTTCGGCCTGCTGGGATGGTTGCTGCGCCGCAATGGTGCCGTGTACAAGTCCCGGGCCTTCCTGCGGCTGGCTGTGCTGATGGGGCCCGCCGGGCTGATCGCGCTGCTGGCGGGCTGGATGACTACCGAAATCGGCCGCCAGCCGTGGGTGGTGTATGGCCTGATGCGCACCAGTGACGCCGTTTCCGCGCATGCCGCGGGGCCGGTGGCACTGTCGCTGGTGCTGTTCGTGGTGGTCTATTTCGTCTGCTTCGGCGTGGGCATCCGCTACATGCTCAAGCTGGCCAGCGCCGGCCCCGTGGCCGACCCGCACCCGCATGAGGAGCTGCCTGCCTACGGGCCGGGCAGCCTCGGCGCCGCTCCTGCGGGCATCGCCTCGGCTTCCGCATCCAGCGCCATGGCCCCGCACGGCCAGCGCAAATTCTGAACAGGTGATCAATATGGGCATCAACCTTCCCGTTATCTGGGCCGGCCTGATCTTCTTCGGCGTGATGATGTACGTCATCATGGACGGATTCGACCTCGGCATCGGCATCCTCTTTCCCTTCGTCGGCGACCGCCTTGATCGCGACGTCATGATGAATACCGTGGCGCCGGTCTGGGACGGCAACGAGACCTGGCTGGTGCTCGGCGGCGCGGCACTGCTGGGCGCCTTCCCGCTGGCTTACTCGGTGCTGCTCAGCGCGTTCTACCTGCCGCTGGTGTTCATGCTGCTGGGCCTGATCTTCCGCGGCGTGGCCTTCGAGTTCCGCTTCAAGGCCAGCGACCGCAGCCGCCCTTATTGGGACGCTGCGTTCACGTGGGGCTCGGTGGTGGCCGCCTTCTTCCAGGGCGTGACCCTGGGCGCCTACATCGACGGCATCGCCATGCAAGGCACTACCTACACCGGCGGTCCGTTCGACTGGCTGGCGCCGTTCCCGATCTTCGCTGGCGTGGGCGTGGTGATCACCTACGCCTTCCTCGGCGTCACCTGGCTCATCATGAAGACCGAAGGCCGGCTGCAATGGACCATGCTGCGCGTGACCAACGTGCTCACGGGCGTGATGCTGGCGATGGTCGCCGCGGTGAGCGTGTGGACGCCGCTGACCCATCCGGAGATCGCGCAACGCTGGTTCGCGCTGCCCAACCTGTTCTTCTTCCTGCCGGTGCCGCTGCTGGTGCTGGCCTCGGCCGCCGGCATCTACCGGGCCCTGCACAACCGCCCGAACGTGTCGCCGTTCCTGTACGCGCTGCTGATGATCTTCATGGGTTATACCGGGCTGGCCATCAGCATCTGGCCCAACATCATCCCGCCGTCGATCTCGATCTTCGATGCGTCGTCGCCCCCGCAAAGCCAGGGCTTCGCGCTGGTCGGCACCCTGTTCATCGTGCCGATCATCCTGGCCTACACCTCGTGGTCGTATTACGTGTTCCGCGGCAAGGTCAAGCGCGGGGAGGGGTATCACTGATGGCCGGCATCCTGCACTCCCGTGCCACTGCGCGGCTGGCGAGCCGCCTGGGCTGGCTGCTGGCCCTGTGGCTGGCGGGGGTCGGCACGGTCTTCGTCTGCGCCACCCTGATGAAGCTGCTGATGCGCGCAGCCGGGCTCGCCAACTGAAGCCATGCCGTCCTCCAATCCGCTCTCCCGCCCCGCGCTGCCCGCGCGCACCGCCGGCGTGCCCGACACGCTTGCGGCAGCCTGGGCGGGACGCGCCGACCTCGCGCCGTGGCTGCATTCGCTGAAGGTGTTCGGCGCGGCGATGCTGGCGCTTTACGTCGCGCTGGCACTCGGCCTGCCCCGGCCCTACTGGGCCATGGCTACCGTCTACCTGGTGTCCAGCCCGCTGGCCGGCGCCACCTATGCCAAAGGCACCTACCGCGTCCTCGGCACGCTGCTGGGCGCCGTGTGCGCGGTGGCGCTGGTGCCCTTGCTGGTGGACGAGCCCGTGCTGCTGATGGCCGCGACCGCGTGCTGGACCGGCACCCTGCTCTACCTTTCGCTGCTTGAACCGGCGCCGCGCAACTACATCTGCCTGCTGGCCGCCTACACGCTGCCGATCGTGGCGCTGCCGACGGTGACCCACCCGGCTGGCGTGTTCGACGTGGCGCTGGCGCGCATCGAGGAAATCGTGATCGGCATCGTCTGTGCCAGCGTGGTCAGCGCGGTGGTCTTTCCGGTCCGGACCACGCCGGCGCTGGCCGCGCGCGCGTCCGCGTGGCTGGCCCACGCGTCGCGCTGGATCTCGGACATGGTGGCCACCGGCGCAAGCGCGGGCCAACGCCATGACAGCTTCAGCCTGCTGGCCGCCGATATCCTGGCGATGGAAACACAGCTTGCCCAGCTGACCTATGAATCCGACGGCGCGCAGACACTGCGGCGCGCGCGTGCCCTGCACCAGCGCATGACAGCGCTGCTGCCGCTGGTGCTGGCACTTACCGATGCCGCCAACGCCTTGCGACGGCATCCCGCGGGCATGCCCGACATGGTCGCGCTGCGGATGCAGGCCACGCTGGCATGGATCGCCGGCGACGCAGGCGCGAGCCGGCCCCCGCGCTCCTGGTATCCGTCCGGCACAGCGCCGGCCACACCTGCGGACTGGCATGCAAGGCTGGCCGCGGCCGCCTGCACCTACCTCGATGACCTGGCCGACCTGTGGCAAGACTGCCGCCTGCTGGAGGCCAGCCAGCGCCAGGACGGGCGCGAGCCCGCCGCGCTGCGCTATCGCGTGGAACCAGCCGGGCAGGCGCGGCACCATGATCACGCGCAGCTCTTGTTCCGCGGCGCCACCGCCGGTTCGGCCACCTTCGTCGCGGGCCTGCTGTGGATGGCGTCAGGCTGGATCGACGGCGCCGGCCCGGTCGGCCTGGCCGCGCTTGCCAGCTGCTTTGTCGCCACCACCGCGGAGCCGCGGCTGATGGCCGGCCGGGTGGTTGCATGGAGCATCGCCTGTGCCTTGCTGTCCTGGTACTACCAGTTCGTGGTGCTGCAGCTGGCCCATGATTTTGGCTCGCTTGCCGCCTTGCTGTTCGGCCCTTACCTGGTCATCGGCGCCATGACGACGCAGCCGCGCAACGCGCTGTTCGGCGTGTTGCTGGCCGTCACCGCGGCATCGTTCCCGGGCCCGCAGCACCTGACCGCCGCCAGCCTTGCCGGCATCTTCAACAGCAGCCTGGCGAGCCTGGCAGCGCTGGTCTTTGCCGCGCTGTGGGCGGTGCTGATGCAGCCCTTCGGCCAGCAGCTGGTGGCATACCGCCTGGCCAGGGCCAACTGGGACGAGATCGCGCTGGCCGCGCATCCGCGTGCCGCGGTCAACAGCGCCAGGCTGCGCGGCCGCATGCTGGACCGGCTGCTGCGCCAGTGGCCGCCCCTGACGCGCCGGAACAATGCCAGTGGCAGGCAGGCCGGCAACGCCGTTGCCGACTTCCTGGTCGAATCCGCCGCGCTCGCGCTGCGGCGCGCCTGCGCCAGCCTGCCGACGCCGCGCCGCCGTACCGTGGAACGCGCGCTGGCCGGAATAGCGCGCCACTACCGCGAGTGCGCACACGCCGGCCATGCCTGTGCGCCCGCGCCGGCGCTGGCCGCTCGCATCGACGCGGCGTTCGCTGCCCTGGCCACGACGGCCAATGGCGGTCCCCGCGCTGCGCTGGCGGCGCTCGCCACCATCCGGCTGGCGCTGTACCCGCAAACCGAAGCAAATCAGCATGCACGCTACTGAGCTCGACCTGTACGGCGTATTCGTGCCCGCCACCGTGGTGTGGATGCTGGCCGCGTTCGCCGTCACCGCCGGCGTGCGCGCCGTGCTTGCCCGGATCGGCTTCTACCGCATTGTGTGGCACCGGTCCCTGTTCAATTTCTCGCTCTACATCCTCGTTCTGGGCGCGCTCGTCGCGCTCGTCTGGCAGGTTCCGACATGATTCGCAAGCTTTCGCTGCTCGGCCCCGTCGCCGTGACCCTGGTGGCCGTGATCGCCGCGGCGCTGACCGCCTGGCACCTTTGGCAGTACTACACCGAAGCGCCCTGGACGCGCGACGGGCACGTGCGCGCGGACGTGGTCCAGGTTGCGCCGGACGTCTCGGGCCTGGTCACGGCCGTGCCCGTCGGCGACAACGCCCGCGTGCAACGCGGCCAGGTCCTGTTCGTGGTGGACCAGGACCGCTTCGCCCTGGCGCTGAAACAGGCGCAGGCCGAGGCCGCTTCGGCGCGCGCCGCGCTGGCACAGGGCCGGCGCGATTCCGCTGCCATGGCCGCCGCGCAGGCACGGGCGGACGAAGCCGATGCCGCGGTGGATGTGGCAACCCTGAACTTGGCCCGCTGCCGCGTAACCAGCCCGGTGGACGGCTATGTCAGCGACCGCCTGCCGCGCGCCGGCGACTTTGCCACCCGCGGCAAGCCGGCCTTGTCGGTGGTCGCCAGCGGCTCGCAGTACGTGGAGGGCTATTTCGAGGAAACCAAGCTGCCCGGGATACGCGTCGGCAGCGCCGCCGAGGTGCACATCATGGGCCAGCGCGCACCCTTGCGCGGGCATGTGCAGAGCATTGCGCCCGGCATCGAAGACCAGGATCGCAACAGTGGCCCGAATATGCTCCCCAGCGTCAACCCGACCTTCAACTGGGTGCGGCTGGCGCAGCGCATCCCGGTGCGCATCGCGCTCGACGAGAAGCCGCCCGGCGTACACCTGATCGCCGGCCAGACCGCCACGGTCCGCATCCGGGAGCCGCGCGAATGAGGCAGCGCCTGCGAGACTGTTCTGCTGCCGCTCGCGGTGATTTGTACCCCTGCGCGGAAGCCATCCGTCCCTACCATGGACTGCACGGGGCGCGCCATGCCCCAGCCCATTGCCACAGGGAGATTCGCCATGCAAGCCGCACTTGTGCAAGACACGCCCGCCGCCTCCAGCCTTGAGGCGCTCGTACCGGACCAGGCATCGAGCGTCTGCCGGGACCAGTTGGGCCGCCCGCTGCGCGACCTGCGTCTCTCCGTGATCGATCAGTGCAACTTCCGCTGCACCTACTGCATGCCGAAGGAACGCTTCGGGCGCGACTATCCGTTCCTGTCCCCCGGGCAGCGCCTGTCGGATGCGGAGTTGCTCCGGATCGTGCGGGCCTTTGTCGGCCTGGGCGTGGAGAAGGTGCGCCTGACCGGCGGCGAGCCGCTGCTGCGCAAGGGCATCGAGTCGCTGGTCGAGCGCATCGCCGGCATGCGCACTGTCGACGGCCGCCAGGTGGAAGTGGCCATGACCACCAATGGCAGCCTGCTGGCCCGCAAGGCCCGCTCGCTGCGGGACGCCGGCCTCGGCCGGGTCACGGTCAGCCTGGACAGCCTCGACGACGGCATCTTTCGCGCCATGAACGACGTCGGTTTCCCGGTCGGCCGGGTGCTGGAGGGCATCGATGCGGCATGCGCGGCAGGCCTGGCCCCGGTCAAGGTCAACTGCGTGGTCGAGCGCGGCACCAATGACGCGCAGGTGCTGCCGCTGGTCCAGCACTTCCGCGGCAGCGGCGTCACGTTGCGCTTTATCGAATACATGGATGTGGAAGGCCCGAGCGCGTGGTCCCGGTCACGCGTGGTGCCGTCCGACGAGATCCGCGCCATGGTCGGGCGTGCGCATGCTTTGCTGCCGGTAGCGCGGCGGGACGGCGAGACTGCCAGCAACTACATGCTGGCCGATGGCAGCCTGAAGCTGGGCATTATCTCCAGCGTGTCGCACCCCTTCTGCGGCGACTGCACCCGCGCGCGCGTTTCGGTCGACGGCCGGCTCCACCTGTGCCTGTTCGCCACGCAATCCGTCGACCTGCGCCCGCACCTCTCTGCCACCAGCCCGGCGCAAGCCGTGGCGGATGCCGTCCGGCAGGCGTGGCAGGCACGCGGCGACCGCTATTCCGAACTGCGCGCGGCAGGGCCCGCCAGCGGCAAGCGTCAATACCCCACGGTACGCATGTCACTGGTGGGCGGCTGAGCCGCTCAGTCAGTCTCCGGGAAGACCTGCGCGGCAAGCTCCGCGCCGGCCGGGGTCAGGGCGGCATGGCCGTGCCCTGCCTCGTCGATCGCAAAATCGGCCAGTCCGGCCGACTGCAGTTGCGTCAGCACGCGCCGCAGCACGCTCATCGGCAGTTGTGCCCGCTTGGCGATCTTCGCGAGCGACCAGGGGCTGGCGCCGGCTACCCGTCCCGCCTGCGACAGGGTCTGGAGGACGGCGAGGATGGCGGGATCGATCTCAGTGTCTTGCATGATCTTGCTTGTGTTCGTCCGGCTGCTGGCTGCGCGCCAGCAGGTGCCGGGCGATCTTGCCCAGCGTCTGTACCGCGGATTCAATGTCGGGCGTCCATTCCGCGCTGTAGTTGAGCCGGATGCAGTGGCTGTAGGTGGCACCGGGCGCGAACATATGACCCGGCGCCACCGTGATGCGGTGCTCCAGCGCGGCGTGGTACATCTCCATGGCATCGATGCCTTCCGGCAGCTGCACCCACAGCACATAGCCCCCCGTCGGCCGCGACGTGGTCGTGCCATCGGGGAAGAACCTGCGCACGGCGGTGGCCATGATGCTGGCCTGCTGCGCATAGGCCTTGCGCACCCGTCTCAGGTGGAAGTCATAGCCGTCGTTCTTCAGGAATTCCGCGATCGCCAGTTGCGGAATGGCCGGCGTGGTCAGCGTATTGAGGAACTTGAGCCGTTCCACCGCTTCGCGGTAGCGGCCCGGCAGCGCCCAGCCAATCCGGTAGGCATTGGTCAGCGTCTTGGAGAATGACGAGCAATGCAGCACGATGCCGGCCGTGTCATAGGCCTTCAGTGAGCTGGGATGGGCCTCTCCGTAATAGAGCTCGCCGTAGACGTCGTTCTCGATGACCGGGATATCCTTCGCGGTCAGCATCGCCACCAGGCTGCGCTTCTTTTCATCGGTCATCTGGAAGCCGAGCGGGTTCTGGAAGTTGGGCATCACCATGCAGGCTTTCACGCCCTTCTCGTCGATCAGCCGCTCCAGCGCGCCGATATCGATGCCCTCCACCGGATCGGTGGCCACCTCGATGGCCCGCATGCCCAGGCGTTCGATGGCATGGAGCATGGCGTAGTAGGTCGGGGATTCCACCGCGATGGTGTCGCCCGGCCTGGCCACCGCCTGCAGGCAGAGGTTGATGGCCTCGGTAGCGCCGATGGTGACGATCACCTCGTTCGGGTCGATGGCGTAGCCGTTCTCGAGATAGCGCCGCGAGATCTGCCGGATCAGTTCCGGGCTGCCGGGCGGCAGGTCGTCCAGCATGGTCCACTTGGCATAGCGGCGCGCGATATTGTTCGCGTACTGGTTGATGCGCTGCCAGGGAAACAACGAGGGGTCCGGATAGGGCGAGCCGAGCGGCACGGCGTCGTCGGAGCGGATCGAACGCAGCGTGGAAAGCACCAGCGCGCTGACGTCCACCGCCGAAGGCTTGGCACTCGGCTTCGACGGCCGCAGTTCGAACACTGGCTCGCCAGGCCGCGCGCGCACAAAGTACCCGGACTGCGGCCGGCTTTCGATAATGCCGCGGCTCTCCAGCATGACGTAGGCCCGGATCACAGTGGTGATGCTCATGCGGTGGTGCTGGCTGGTCTGCCGTACCGATGGGATCCGCTCTCCCGGCAGCAGGACACCCTGCTGCACCAATGCCTCGATGTCCGCAGCCAGCTTTTCATAGAGTTTCACGCTGCGCTCCCCTTGCCTGCCAATTCGCTTCTCCCCGGCCGGGTCTTCCCTCGCCCCGGGGCCACCGTCAGCTGAGCCAACGATGGAGATCATAGTACGGCAGCGGCACATTTTGGAGTTGCCCGGCACTTTGCGGCCCGACGCGCACAAAGCCACTGGCATGGCCAAGCGCCGACACGGAGGCCGCGCCCTGCTGCGCGCTGACCTGCGCGAAGCTCTCGCGGCCGCCAGGATGGTCGACCTCGCCCACGCGCCAGAAGGCGTCGCCACATTGCGCGCGTGCGCCCGCCAGCGCCGCCCTGACCCGGCCAACCGGCGGGAACAGCTCCGAGCGCCCCTGCAGGCGGCGCAGCAGCGGTGTCACCAGCAGCGCGAAGGTCGCATACGCCGCCGCCGGATTGCCGGGCAGGCAGACCACGGGCTTGCCGCGCAGGCGCCCCACCGTCACCGGCTTGCCGGGCTTCATGTTGACGCCGCGGCAGAGCAGTTCGCCGCCGGCCGAGGCCAGCGCCGCGGCTACCAGGTCGCGCTGGCCGACCGAAGCCCCGCCGGCGACCAGCACCAGGTCGGCGTCGGCCGCCAGTTCCCGCAGCATGTCATGCAGGGCGCGCTCGTCGTCCGGCACATGGCGGTGGCAACGGACGACGGCGCCCATCGACTGCACCAGCGACTCGATCATCGGGCCATTCACGTCATGCACCTGGTACACGTCGCGCGGTTCGTCGTGCGCGGCCACCTCGTCGCCCGAGGTCAGGATGGCGACCTCAACCAGGCGGCAGACCGGCACCTCCGTCAGTCCCTGGGAGGCCAATGCGGCAATATGGCCGGACCGCAGCAGCGTTCCGGCCGGCAGCAGCAGGTCGCCGCGGCGGGCGTCCTCGCCTTTGCGCCGGATGTGCTGGCCTGCCACGGGCGGCCGGGCACAGACGACGCCCCGATAGCTTTCCTCGGCATCCTCCTGCACGACGACGGCATCGGCCCTGGGCGGGATCACGCCGCCGGTATAGATGCGGATGGCATGGCCCGGCAACAGCGGCTCCGGGCGCGTGCCGGCGTAGACAACCTGCTGCAGCGGCAGGCAGGCATCGCGACAGTCTTCGGCGCGCACCGCGTAGCCATCCATGGCGCTGCGGTCCGCCGCCGGCGTGTCGATGACCGCGGCCAGGTCGCGCGCCAGCACGCGGCCAGTCGCCAGTCCCAGCCACACCGTTTCCGTTTCCCGCACCGGCTCCGCGCACATCGCGAAGACGGCCTGCGCCTCGTCGAAGTTCAGCATGCCGCGCCTCCAGCATCCGGTGCTGCGCCGGTATAGTCGACGTAGCCGTCCTTGCGGCAGAAGCTGAGCAGGTGCAGGCCGGCCTGCTCCGCGATGCGGATCGCCAGCGAGGTCGGCGCCGAGATGGTGGCCAGCAGTTGGATGTTCATGCGCGCCGCCTTGCGCACCAGTTCATAGCTGGCGCGGCTGGACAGCAGCACGAAGCCGTCGTCCATCGCCACGCGCTGCATCGCCAGGTGGCCGATCAGCTTGTCCAGGCCGTTGTGCCGGCCAACATCCTCGAAGACATGCAGGATCTCTCCGTGCGCATCGCACCAGGCCGCGGCGTGGACGCCACCCGTGGCCCGCATCAGCCGCTGGTGCGACGGCAGCGCCGCGACGGCACGCTCGATCACCTCACGCGAGGGCACCAGCCGCTTTGCCGGCGCGGGCATGCGCGCGGGCTGCAGGTCGAGCAGCTCGAGGCTTTCGATGCCGCAGACGCCGCAGCCCGTGCGGCCCGCCAGCGCGCGCCGGCGCTCCTTCATGGCGGCGAAGGCGTGCGCGCTGATCCGCAGATGGACTTCGGCGCTGTGCCGGTGCACGCGCACTTCCACGTCGTGGATCTGTGCGTTGTGGGTAACGATGCCCTCGGTCAGGGAAAAGCCCACTGCGAACGCTTCCAGGTCCAGCGGCGTGGCCATCATCACGGCGTGCGAGATGCCGTTGTACACGAGGGCGACCGGAAGCTCTTCCGCCACGTTGTCGGTGGCTTGCTGCGGCGCGCTGTCCTTGTGCCGCACAATGCTGCGCGCTACATAGCCTGAGTGTTCGACCAGTTCGGTGCAATCCATGGGAACCTCGTGAAGATGGATGACGCGCCGGCACGAGGGCGGCGCTATCGGGAGTTGTCGGGGTCTGTTGGGAATGATGGTAGGCAGGGGTCGCACTACACGAGGCATACAGTTGCGCTGCTCCGCGACACTCACAGATGCGGGCCCCGCCCTTCACTCCCCGGCGCCGCTTTCCCCGTCGTCGTTGCTGGGAAAGCGGTATTGCCCGTAGCGCAGGATCAGCACGCCAATGGCCAGCATGACCACGCCGGCGCACAAGGCCAGCATGTGAAACTCGGTGGACTCGTTGAAGCGCAGGATCAGGTCGCGCGCCAGCGACACCATCGCGATATACAAGGGAAAGCGCACCGGCAGCTGGCCGAGCTTCAGGTAGCGCACCACCATGGCCAGCACCTCCAGGTAGAGGAACATCAGCAGCAGGTCGGTGATCGAGAACACGCCCATGGCGGCGACTTTCCAGCCTTCCTGCGCCATGGCGAACGTCGTGGCCAGGCCGATCACGACCAGCCCCCCCAGTTCCACCATGCCCAGGAAGGACTCCAGCCGGGCGCGCACCAGGCCCTGGCCCGGCCGGGCGCCAGGCTTTCTGTCCATGCTCATGGCTCTGCCGGTGCGGTTACGCTGTCGCCGCGGGCTGGCGGCGGGACGGGGTCAGCAGCACCGGCACCGACTTCGAAGTGGGCGTGCCGCAGCCATCGCCGGTGCTTTCCAGTGGCACCAGCGGATTGGTCTCGGGGTAGTAGGCGCCGACGCAGCCTTGCGGAATGTCGTACTCGACCAGCACGAAGTCCTCGACATGGCGTTGCACGCCGTCATCCCAGACGCTGGTGATGTCCACGTGCTGCCCCGCCTTCAGTCCAAGCCGCGCCAGGTCGGCGGCGCTGATGAAGACCACCCGGCGCAGGCCGAACACGCCGCGGTAGCGGTCGTCCAGGCCATAGATCGTGGTGTTGTACTGGTCGTGCGAGCGCGTGGTCATCATCACCATCAGCTTGTCGCCATACTGCTTGCGCGCACGGTGGATGGGCGTGTCCTTGTCGATCTGGTGGACCAGGAACTGCGACTTGCCCGACGGTGTGTGCCACACGCGGTTGCACGCCGCAGGCGTCAGATGGAAGCCGCCCGGCACGGCGACGCGCTCGTTGTAGTTCTCGAAGCCGTCGATGACCTGCTCGATGGCGTCGCGGATGCGGGCATAGTCCTGCGCGTACCACAGCCAGTCGATCTTCTCCGAGCCGAGCGTGGCGGCCGCCATGCGCGCAACGATGGCCGTCTCCGACAGCAGGTGCGGCGATGCCGGCGCGTTCATGCCGAAGGAAATATGGACCATGCAGACCGAATCCTCGACGGTCACGCCTTGCGGCACGCCCTCCTGCAGGTCGATCTCGGTGCGGCCCAGCGTGGGCAGGATCAGCGATTCCTTGCCGTGCACCAGATGGCTGCGGTTGAGCTTGGTGGCGATGTTCACGGTCAGCGCGCACTGGCGCAGCGCCTCGTGGGTGCGCGGCGTGTCGGGCGTGGCGGTGGAGAAGTTGCCGCCCAGGCCCACGAAGACCTTGACCTTGCCCTCGAGCATCGCGCCGATGGTTTCGACCACGTCATACCCGTGCTCGCGCGGCGGCTCGAAGCCGAAGGCGGTGCCCAGGCGGTCCAGGAAGGCAGCTTCCGGCTTTTCCTCGATACCCACCGTGCGGTCGCCCTGTACGTTCGAATGCCCGCGCACCGGCAGCAGTCCGGCACCTTCGCGGCCGATATTGCCGCGCATCATCATCAGGTTAGACAGGATCTGCACCGTCGGCACGGAATGCTTGTGTTGCGTCAGGCCCATGCCCCAGCATGCGATCACGCGCTTGCCCCGCGCGTAGACTTGGGTGAGCGCGTCGATATCCTCCAGCGATACGCCCGACTCCGTGATGATGTCGGCCCAGCTTTGCGCGTGCAGGTCCTGGACGAAGTCGCCAAAGCCGATGGTGTGCTCGCGCACGAAGTCCACGTCGATCAGGCGCTCGCGGCCGTGCTTCACGGCTTCGTCGTCGAGTTCGACCAGGCGCTTGGCCATGCCCTTGATCAGGGCAAAGTCGCCGCCAAGCTTCGGTTGCACGAACATCGAGGCGATCTTCGTGCTGGAGCCGGTCATCATCTCCACCGGGTGCTGCGGGCTGGTAAAGCGCTCCACCCCGCGTTCGCGCAGCGGATTGATCGAAACGATAGTGGCACCGCGCCGCGCGCACTCGCGCAGTTCGCCCAGCATGCGCGGATGGTTGGTCGCCGCGTTGTGGCCAAACAGCAGAATGGTGTCGGCATGCTCGAAGTCATCCAGCACCACGGTCGCCTTGCCCACGCCGATGGTCAGCGGCAAGCCGCGGCTGGTGGCCTCGTGGCACATGTTCGAGCAGTCGGGGAAGTTGTTGGTGCCATAGGCGCGCACAAACAGCTGATAGAGGAACGCGGCCTCGTTGCTGGCACGGCCCGACGTATAGAATGCGGCCTGGTTCGGATCCGGCAGCGCATTCAGGTGGCGCCCGATCATCGCAAAGGCCTCGTCCCAGGCGATCGCACGGTACTTGTCGGTCTGCGGGTCATAGACCATGGGATGCGTCAGCCGGCCGTGCTGCTCCAGCTCGAAATCCGTTTGCGCCATCAGCGACATGACCGTGTGCTGCGCGAAGAATTCCGGCGTGACGCGCATGCTGGTAGCCTCGGCGGCCACGGCCTTGACGCCGTTCTCGCAGAACTCGAAGGTGGAAGCATGCTGCCGGTCCGGCCACGCACAGCCGGGGCAGTCGAAGCCATCGGCCTGGTTCTGCTTGAACAGCATCTTGTACTTGCCACCGGCAACCTTCTCCTTGATCAGGTTGATGGCAACGTACTTCAACGCACCCCAGCCGGCGGCGGGGTGGGTATAGGGGGCGATGTGGCCTTTTTCAGGGGTTGGGGAGCTCATTGGCGTGGTGTCCTGTAGCGGCTGGAGCGGCGTCCGGCCTGGCCTTCGGGCATGGTCCGGATCGTTGCGGTGACACCAGATTAGGGCTCCCGGGTGCATCCGGGTACGTACAAACGGCCGCCTCGGCGGGGAGTACAGTCAGGATCGCCCGCGCAAAATGCGCAATATCCTTCAAATCGCTTCCCGGGCCGGGGCTCAGAATTGGATGTATAACCCTCCTGTAGCCGGGCTCCGCTCATGATGGAATTACGTCGTGAGACCCGCACCCGGCTGCCGGAAGCCACGAGCTACAGCGACCAGGCACACCTGAGCAGGGAATTCCGGCGGTTCCATGGCGTACCTCCCAGCAAGGTCGTCCGCGCGTAATCCGCAAGATCCTTCAAATCGCTCCTGGCGCTGCGTCGCAGAATTGGATGCATCCACCTCATGCCAAAGGGAGATCCACCATGATTGATTTGCGCAGCGACACCTGCAGCCAGCCGACCGAAGCCATGCGTCATGCCATGGCGAACGCCCCCGTGGGCGACGACGTCTACGGTGACGATCCGACCGTCAAACGCCTGGAGCGTGAAGTTGCCGAGTTCCTTGGCAAGGAAGACGCGATTTATATGGTCACCGGCACGATGACCAACCAGGTTGCGATTCGTGCACACACCGAGCATGGGGACGCGGTTCTCTTTGATCAGAACGCGCACGTCTATATCCTCGAAGGCGGTGCTCCTGCAGCATTCTCTGGTGTGCTGCCACGGCTCCTTCCCGGTGTCCGCGGCGTCTTTTCGCCGGATGATTTGCAAGCCGCGCTGGGGGTGCCGCACCGCTTCTTTCCCAGCACCGTCGCCGCACCGGCGAAACTGCTGTGCATCGAGAACACGCACAACCTCGGTGGCGGGAAGGTCTGGCCGATGGAACGACTGAAGGCGGTGTGCCAGACCGCGCGTCAGCGGGGCCTCGCGCTGCATCTGGACGGCGCTCGCCTCTGGCATGCTTCGGTAGCCACGGGGATTCCCGAGAGCGAATATGCCACGCTGTTCGATACCGTCAGCATTTGCTTTTCGAAAGCCATGGGTGCCCCGGTTGGCTCGGTACTCGCCGGGTCGCGGGACTTCATTACCCGGGCCCGACGGTTCAAGCAGCAGTTCGGCGGAGGCTTTCGTCAGGCCGGCATCATTGCGGCGGGCGCCCTGTATGCGCTGCATAACAATCGCGGACGACTGGCCGAAGACCACTATCACGCGAAGCTGCTCGCTGAAGGTATCTCTGCGCTTCCAGGCATCGCGCTGGATGTTGCCACGGTAGAGACAAATATTGTCCGATTCTCGGTGACGTCGATGCCGGCAACGGAGTTTGTCGACCGGCTCTATGAGCGCGGCCTCTACGTCCTTCCCTCCGGAGCCGACGGCGTTCGCGCCATCCCGTACCTGAACATCGCCGAGTCTGACATTCGCAATGCCGTCGCCATCATCGGGTCGGTCGCGTCGGAGCATGCGGGAGCTGCCGGGCGCTTTGGTACGCCCGGTGCAGCGCCGGCCGGGCAAAGCAGCGCCGGGTACTAGCCCCTTCGTGTCGGCGCCGGGCCAACGATCGGAAGGTACTAGTCGTTCGCGTCGCCTGAAGTGGCCTGGTCAATCTCCCGTTTCGCTGCCGCATAGGCCTTGTCGATCGCGACCGCTTCCGAGGGAGCGGGATCTGCCGTGTCATGCCGCTGCCCGTGACCACGGATGCCATACGACCACTCCCACTGGCCGCTCGCGTTCTTCCTGGTCTGGATCGAGATCTCCCGGCCCTTGTATCTATGTTCCATGGTGAGTTCTCCGAAATTTGGGGGATCGCAGGGTCAACCTTGCGCGGATCCCTGCCGTTATTGGATTGCTACGACACGCGATTCCGAGGTCGCCCTGCAGGTCCCGCCTGGCTGCTGTTGCTATTTCACCAAATGCCATGCAGGAGCGCCGGGTTGTGGCCTAAAGTTAAAGTGCTTTCTCAGGATTTGCGTGGCATTCAGGTGCATCACCAAACACCTAGCAGTAACGCCGCAAAGACGGCGGGCCTTACGAGGCAATTCTCAGATGTTGAGCCGGGCGCTGCGGCATGGCGGAACCAGCGTGAGGGAGGGGGTCATGAAAAGCACAAATGAGCAGTCCTTGCGGTCGCAGGTAGAAAAATGGCTCGCGCCCGGGCCCACGACGTCGGTCCATGTCGTTGAATTCAGCCGGACTCCATCGGGCGGGCGACGCTATGTATGCGTCGAGACAGCGCAGCAGGTTGGCCTGCGTGCGCTGTTCTTCTTCCGGCACGATGACGGCCGCTGGTGCGTGTTCCCGCCCGCAGCCGATTGGCCGACGATGACCGCTGGCCGTCTTGCTCTCTGAGTGATCGTGGCCGCTCGCGCCAGGCGGACTGGCACGAGCGGCGGACCCTCAGTGGATCTGCATGCCGCGCATGGCATGGAGTCGGTCATGGTGCAGCATCAACGTCCCATACTGGCGCTGAAGCGCTGCGTTGGCCTCCGGCGGCAGAGACTTCATCATGACGGACTGATACTCCCGTCTGGCGGCCTCTTCCTCATGCTCGCACATGCCCAGCACTGCGTCGTCATTGCTCGGCGACAGCATGTGGCGGAATGCCATCCAGCCGCGGAACAGCATCCCATTCATGCTGCCCCGGTCCGATGGTTCGCCGCCCATGGCACTGACCAGCGACTGCAATTCCTTCACCGAGGCCCGACAGGACTCCGCGGTGCTGGCCAGGATGTCGCGCAGTTCCGCATTGCGCACTTCGCTGGCGCCAGTCATGCAGGCCAGTTCGCTGTCCTTGTCGACCTCGATCAGCTGGTTCAGGGCGATGACAGTTTGCTTCTGATTGACGTCCATGAAATTCTCCCACCATGCATCCGGCGACCCGCGGCTTCACCGCCAGTCGCCAGGTCCGCCAATGGAGGAACCGCCACGGCGCAGGCGGCCGAAAGAGCATCGTCAGGGATGCCGTCAACATGAATCGGCCGGTGCGCGCCGGGCCCCATCTGCCCGCTCGTTCAGACGCGAGGCATGAATCCATGATAGGAGACGTCCGAACCCTGGCGGGAAAGCGTGTCATGACCCGGCGCACTCGCTTCAAGCCTGCAAGCGGCGCTTGCCCCGTCACTGTCTATTTCGCGGCCCCCGAGTGGGCTGGCCCATGCGATGCATCCGGCATCTCCGCGCTGATCCGATGCACGGCAATTCCCTCGATCGGATCCAGTGGCTCGCGCCAGGGGGCGCGCTCCAGTGCGCGTCGTGTATCCTCGTAGCCGGCCATCCAGCGGCGCTCGATCCCGCTGTTGGAGAAGTCGATATCGCGGTGCATGTCGTTACCGTCGAGTTGCGGCGCATCGAGTTCGACCACGTGCATGGTCGTCCCGCACCCCCAGCCGAGCAGTTCCTGCACGACAGCCTGTTCGCGTTCGCTTGCCGGAATGTGCTTGGCCAGCTCGCGGATCACATGCCGCAGGCGATGGATCTGCCGCTGCCGCTCGAGGTGGCTTTCCGCCCGGCTTGAATACTGGATGTCCCGCAACCGGCTCATCACCTGCCAGATGGAGTCGGGCTCCGGGCCGCCGGCGGGCCAAAGCTGCACGGCGAAGATCAGCGAGCTGCGGCGCGGGCGGTCATCGAGGACAGCCTCGAGCGGGGTGTTCGAGTAGATGCCGCCGTCCCAGTATGGCTCGCCCTCGACCTGCACGGAGGGAAAGCCGGGTGGGAATGCCGCCGACGCCATCACGTGATCGACGTTCAGCGGCGCGTCGCGGTTGGTGAAGTAGCGCATGCGGCCGCTGCGGACACTGACCGTGCCAACTGTCAGCCGTGTCTGCCTGGTGTTCAGGTAGTCAAAGTCGACCAGTCTGGCCAGGGTCGCGCGCAGCGGCGAAGTGGAATAGAACGCCGCCCTGGCGAGGCCGACAGTCGCGCGTACGCCCATCCACCAGGCGTCGGGACTTGGGGTGAAGAACGAGGGAATGCCCCGGGTCGTGACCGCCAGCACGCGCATCCAGTCCTCGAACGGGCGAAAGATGCCGCTCCCCTCGGCAGCGCCACGATAGGCAACACCATCCCAGAACTGCTTGAGCCGGGAGAGTCGCCGCGCTGGCGGATTGCCGGCAATGATGGCTCCGTTGATCGCCCCGATCGAGGTACCGATCACCCATTCCGGCTCGAGACCCGCCTCATGCAGGGCCTGATAGACGCCCACCTGGTAGGCGCCCAGCGCGCCGCCACCTTGCAGTACCAGCACCACCTGGCCCGGCAGCGCCGCGCCCGGCGCTTCGGCTTGCGCTGGCCCGGTGCCTGGTGCATTCGCCTTCTTGCCCATTGCTTCCCCTATTGGCGTGGCACAGGGACTCCAACTGCTCGCTAGTATCGCCCCCCATATCCGGGTCGGCAATCGCCGCTTCGACCGACCCACCGCGCGTTTCGCCCGGCGCGCCAGGGCGGCCTTTCGGATGCCGGCGCTCCTGCCCGCGCTGGCCTATGCCGATGGCGGAGACAAGCCTTGCGGATTTTCGCGCAGAGGTCCTTCCATGACAGCGTCGCCGGCCGTTGTGTGTCCTCCGGCGACGCGCTATCCTCGCCAGGGTGCTGTATCAGTCCCGTCGGGACTGTCCGCCCCCGCCTTCCGCTTCACAACCTACAACCCCGGAGACCTATCCATGCCTTGCCGTACCACTCTGCGCGCCACCATCCTGTTCCTCGCCTGCGCCACGCTTGCCGGCACCGCTTCCGCCGCCGCGGTCGAGCCGGTTCACCAGCTCGCGCAGCAGGAAAAGCCCGCGCTCATCGCGACCCTGAAGGATCTGGTGTCGATCGAGTCCGGCAGCAAGGACATCGAAGGGCTGGACCGCATTGCCACGCTGATCCGCGACCGGCTGGCGGCGCTGGGTGGGGACGCCAGGATCATCGAGCCCGCCGAGGTCTACCGGATGGACGACACGCCCAAACAGGTGGGCAAGATGGTGCAGGCGCAGTTCAAGGGCAGCGGCAAGCGCAACATCATGCTGATCGCGCACATGGACACCGTGTACCTGCGCGGCATGCTGGCCCAGCAGCCGTTCCGCATCGAAGGTGACCGCGCCTATGGGCTCGGCATCGCCGACGACAAGAACGGCGTGGCCGTGATCCTGCACACCATCGCCATCCTGCAGAAGATGAAGTTCAGGGACTACGGCACGCTGACGGTGCTGATCAATGGCGACGAGGAAATCAGCTCGCCCGGGGCGCGGGCCATGCTCAGCAAGCTGGGCGCGCAGCAGGATGCCGTGTTCTCCTGCGAAGCCAGCCGCGTCACCGGCGACCGCCTGTCGCTTGCCACCAGCGGCATCGGCTCGATCTATCTCTCGGTGCACGGCAAGGCATCGCATGCGGGGAGTTCCCCCGAGCAGGGCCGCAATGCGCTCTATGAACTGTCGCACCAGGTCCTGCAGATGCGCGACCTCTCCAATCCGGCCACCGGCCTCAAGGTCAACTGGACGGTCTCCTCCGCCGGTACCAATCGCAACGTGATCCCCGCCACTGCGACCGCGCAGGCCGACGTGCGCGTGCTGCGCACCGCTGATTACGACAACCTCGAGAAAACGCTGCAGGAACGCGTCCGGCAACAGCTGATTCCGGACACCAGGGTCGAAGTCAAGTTCGAGCGCCGCCGCCCGCCGCTCGAGGTCAGCGACGCGGCACGCAAGCTGGCCGCGCATGCGCAAGGCATCTATGCAGAGATCGGCGAAACGCTCCAGGTGCATGACACCGCTGAAGGCGGAGGCACCGATGCCGCCTTCGCGGCCGCGGCCACCAAAGCGCCCGTGATCGAGCGCTTCGGGCTGCGAGGGTTCGGCGCCCACTCCAATGACGCCGAGTATGTCGACCTGAACTCGGTCACGCCGAGGCTGTACCTGCTGACGCGGATGATCATGGACGTCTCGCAGGACAAGGCCGGGCGTTAAGCGGGACAGGGCACTAGGCCAGTGGCCGCAACTCCTGCAGCAGCGTAGGCACCAGCTCGGACACCGTGGGATGGATATGCATCCCGCGGCTGATGGTGGTATAGGGAGCTTTGGCATACATGATGTCGAGCAGTGAGTGAATCACCTCGTCGCCGCTCAGGCCGAGGAGCGCGGCACCCAGGATCATGCGCGTGTCCGCGTCGACCACCACCTTCATGAAGCCCAGGCTCTCGCCTTTCTCCACGGCTCGCCCGACGCGGCTCATCGGGCGGGTGCCGACCAGCAGCTTGCGCCCGGATTGCCGGGCTTCTGTTTCTGTCATGCCGGCGCGGCCGAGCGGCGGGTCGATGAACATGGCATAGGCCTGGATGCGGTCCGACACCTTGCGGGGATCGTTGTCGAGGAGGTTGGCCGCAACGATCTCATAATCGTTGTACGACGTATGCGTGAACGCGCCGCGGCCGTTGCAGTCGCCGAGCGCCCAGATGCCAAGGACATTGGTGCGCAACTGTTCGTCCACCTTGATATAGCCGCGAGCATCGGTCTCGACCCCTGCCTTGTCCAGCCCCAGTTCGTCCGTATTGGGCACGCGCCCGACCGCCAGCAGCAGGTGGGAGCCATGGACGTCCGGCGACCCGCTCGCGCAATCGAGCCCGACGGCAATGTGATCGCCTTCCCTGCGCGCGCTCAGGCAGTTGGCATCGAGCCGGATCTCGATTCCCTCGCCCTCCAGGATCTCCCGCACTGCGTGCGACACATCCTCATCTTCGCGCTGGATCAGGCGCGGGCCTTTTTCGACGATGGTCACCCTGGCCCCGAAGCGCCGGTACATCTGGCCAAATTCCAGACCAATATAGCTGCCGCCGATCACGATCAGGTGCTCCGGCAGGAAATCCACATCCATCATGCCCGAGTTGGTGAGGTACGGTACCTGATCCAGCCCCGGCATGGGCGGAACCAGGGCCCTGCCGCCGACGTTCACGAAAATCCGGTCGGCCTCCAGCAGTTCGCCGTTGACCCGCACCCCGTGCGCGCTCTCGAAGCGGGCGTGCCCCTGGTAGACGGTGCCGTTCTCCAGCTTGCGCATCCACTGTTCCACACCGCTGCTGGAGCGGCCGGATATCTCGTCCTTGCGCGCCTTCACCTGCTTCATGTCGACCGCGACCGGCCCGCCGATCGTCACACCATATTCGGCGGCCCGCCGCGCCACCCGGGCCGCGTATGCGCTTGCAATGAGGGTCTTGGTGGGAATGCAGCCAGTGTTCACGCAGGTGCCGCCAAAACGTGCGCGCTCGATGACGGCCAGTTTCATGCCCGCGCCAGACAGCCGTGCGGCGAGTGCGGGGCCGGATTGCCCGGTGCCGATGATGATCGCGTCGAATCGCTGAGCCATCACGAATCTCCTTGTCTTGTACCGTGCTCACCGCAGCGCGGATTTCAAGAACCACTGTAGGCCGTCGCGGCGTTCCCAGGTGGCGCTGTGCAGCCATCGGCACGCAGACGGCCGCAAAGGCGCAAATGGCCTCCTCAGCTCTCCTCCTCAGCTCAGAAATCGAATCGCTGCCGGCTCTGCGAATTCGCCACTGCAGCACACCTCTCGTTTTCCCCGACTGTCCCAAAATGCAAACAAGTTGTCCCCGTTAGTCAAACCAGCGGCAGCCAATCCTAGATACTTCGGCAGTCGCGACCGGACGGAGGTACTACCCTGAATGGAAGCGTTGGCTCCCTGGCTAGCACAACCGGGAGTGCAGTCAAGGTCTTCCAGGAGAGGCTTCATGCTCGGACAGCAATCCACCACCCATCCCCACCTTTCAGCCGGCGCAGCCGGTGCGAAGCCGTCTCGCTATTACCCCTGGCTGGTCTTTGCCCTGAGCTTCGGCCTGCTGCTGTCGGACTACATGTCCCGGCAGGTGCTCAACGCGGTCTTCCCGCTACTGAAGGTGGAATGGTCGCTGAGCGACACCGAGCTTGGCGCGCTCGGCGGCATCGTGGCCCTGATGGTGGGCGTGCTGACCTTTCCCCTCTCGATCCTGGCCGACCGCTGGGGCCGGGTCCGAAGCCTGATCCTGATGGCTGCGCTGTGGAGCCTGGCGACGCTGGGCTGCGCGCTGGCCAACAACTTTGGCGAGATGTTTATCGCGCGGCTGTGCGTGGGCATCGGCGAGGCAGCCTACGGCAGCGTCGGCATCGCCGTCGTGCTTTCAGTATTTCCGCGCCACCTGCGCGCCAGCCTGAGCTCGGCATTTATCGCCGGCGGCGCGTTCGGCTCCGTGCTGGGCATGGGGCTCGGCGGGGCCTTGTCGGCACACTTCGGCTGGCGCTGGTCCTTTGCCGGCATGGCGATCTTCGGGCTTGTGCTGGTGGCGTTCTATCGCCTCGCCATTACCGAGCCGCGCCTGCAGGCTCAGCGCCGTGCGCTGGGCGAGGTAACGGAGCGTACAAGCGGGCACGAGAGCGTGTCCCTGCGCCCGCTCCTGTCGGCGCTCTTCTCGGCGCGCTCGATCCTCTGTGCGTATGTCGGCAGCGCGCTGCAGCTGCTTGTCATGGGCGCCCTGATCACCTGGATGCCCAGTTACCTGTCGCGCTATTACGGCATGGCCACGGATCGTGCAGGCGTGACCGCTGCCGCCTTCGTGCTGGCTGGCGGCGCGGGCATGATCCTCTGCGGCGCACTGACCGATTGGGTGGCCCGCCACGCGCCCAAGCGCAAGTGGCTGATGGCCGTCACCTACAGCGTGATCTGCTGCGTACTGCTGCTTACGGCGTTCCGCTTGCCCGCGGGCACTGCGCAGCTGGTGCTGATCGGTGCCGGCATGCTGTTTGTCGGTGGCACGGCCGGTCCGGCCAGCGCCGTGGTGGCCAACCTGACCCACCCGCATATCCATGCCACCGCCTTCGCCACGCTCACGCTGGCCAACAACCTGCTGGGCCTGGCGCCCGGCCCCTTCGTCACAGGCGTGATCGCCGATCACATTGGCCTGCTGGGCGCCCTCCAGGTGATCCCGCTTGCTGGCGTGCTTGCCGCCGGCTTCTTCATTGTCGGACGCCGCTACTACACGGCCGATTTGCTTCGCATCGAAAGCCAGCGTGAGGCACGCACGGGCAACGCCTGACCTTCTGACTGACTAACTGACTGACCGAGATAGTGATGAGCTTTCCCGCTGACACCACCTTCCTGCTGGTACCCGGCCTGCGCGACCATGTGCCGGAACACTGGCAGACCCTGCTCCAGGCCCAGCTGCCGAACGCCCGCTCCGTGGCACCGCTGGAGCACGACAAGCTCAGCCGCGACGCCCGCGTCGCCGCCCTGGACGCCGCCCTCGCAGACATCGAAGGGCCGGTGGTGCTGGTGGCGCACAGTGCCGGTGTGATGATCACCGTGCATTGGGCCGCGCAGCACCACAGGAAGATCCGTGGCGCCCTGCTCGCCACGCCTGCCGATCTCGAAACCCCGATGCCTGCCGGCTATCCGGACATGGCCTCGCTGGCCCAGCACGGCTGGCTGCCGGTTCCCAGGGCACCCCTGCCCTTCCCCAGCATCCTCGCAGCCAGCCGCAACGATCCGCTCGCGAAGTACGAGCGCGCGGCGCAGATGGCGAGCGACTGGGGCAGCCGCCTCGTCGATCTTGGCGAGGTCGGCCACCTCAACCCCGCGGCCGGCTATGGCCCCTGGCCGCGTGCCATCGAACTGCTGGAAGCGCTGCTCGCACCGGCTGAAGCCTGAACGGGCTTCGGGCGGCGAGCCGCTGAGGGGGAGGCAAGAAAGCAGTACTTCGCAGTACCAATTCAGACGGAATTGTCCGCATCACACACCAAAGAAGACAGAGGAGATTTGCCAATGAAGCTCAAGAGCATGGCCGCAGCCGCGTTGCTCGCCTGTGCAGGGGGCGCCTTCGCCCAGTCGACCGTCACGCTCTACGGCGTGGCCGACATCAACGTGGAATACGCCAATCACGTCGGTGCGGTACCAACGGCCGCCAACCAGTTCAACCGCGGCCCGTCGAACGACGTCTACCGCATGAATTCCGGCGGGCTCTCCGGATCCCGCTGGGGTCTCCGTGGCACGGAAGATCTCGGTGGCGGCATGAAGGCACTGTTCGTGCTGGAAAGCGGCTTCAACCTCGACACCGGCACCTCGCAGCAAAGCGGCCGCCTGTTCGGACGCCAGGCGTTCGTGGGCGTGCAGAAGAATGGCATCGGCCAGGTGAGCCTCGGCCGTCAGTACACCTCGATGTTCGAGGCACTGGCCAACTTCTCGCCGACGGCATATGCCACGCAGTATGAACCGGTGGTGCTCCAGTCCGGCGCGAACTTCCGTGAAGACAACACCGTCAAGTACACGGGTCAGTTCGGCCCGGTAACGGCTCTGGCGCACTATTCGTTCGGGGTTGGCCTGGCCTTGCCGGCCACGGTCGGCGTGGCAACGCCGATCGGCGGCAACGGCGAAAACCCGGGCCAGTTCCGACGCGACACGGCCTACGGCGCTGCCGTGGCCTACGCTGCAGGCCCGTTCGGCGCGACCATTGGTTATGACCAGTGGAATCCCACCATCGGCACCAGCAGCGGCACCGTCAAGAAGGCTGTGATCGGAGCCAGCTACACCTACGGCCCGGCCAAGATCATGGGCGGCTACCGCTGGGGCCAGAACAAGAACGCGGCCGACGTGCTGATCCAGCGTGACGACTTCTACTGGATCGGTGCCAACTACCAGGTCACGCCGGCCGTTGGCCTGACGCTGGAGTACAACTACGACAACGTCAAGAACCTGTTCGGCGACACGCACGTTGCCAACCCCTGGCAGATTGCCTTCGTGGCGAACTATTCCTTCTCCAAGCGTACCGACGTCTACCTGACCACCGCGTACGCCAAGAACGCGGGCCTGATGATGGAATCGCTGGCGACAACATTTGCCAACAGCTTGTCGCTGGGTAATAGCTACACGCTGGCCAACGGCCAGAGCAACATGTTCGGCGCGGCAGTGGGTATTCGCCACAAGTTCTGACAAGGAACCCTGGTCACTGCATCGACACCGAGCCTTGCTCGTTCTCGGCTGCCCTGGAGCTTGTCTCCGGAGTGGCCGATTTTTTTTTGGTTCTTCGCTGGATTGCGGGTCTGGGTTCTTGGATGCTCTGCTGTTTCGCCGGCGTAGCCGGCGACCTACTTTCGGTCGCGCCCGAAAAATGGAGGGCTCGGACAAAAGTGACTCGCCCGGCAGGGCGAAACGGGGCCGTCGAGCAATAGCAGAGGCAAGCCGCAGCCACCAACCGCCGATGCAAATCAGCAGCCCCCAAAGAACTGCCCCCCGCTCAGGGCAACTGTCGCCTCAGGAAGCCCCCGATAACACACGCTGCCTTCTCCGGACCAGTCACCAGAAACAGATGCCCGTCCTCAAGCACATGCAATTCCGATTGGGGAATCCGGGCCGCAAGGATCCTCGCATTGATCAACGGCACGATGGGGTCATCCACCCCGTGCATGACCAGCGTGGGCTGCGTGAGCGCGCCCAGCCAGGGCAGGCTGCTCCAGCCCCAGGCAGCCAGCAGCTGATAGAGGTAGCCACGCCCGCGCGGGGGCTGCATGTGGCGGCCATGCTCGTCGAGTAGTGAAGGGTCGTCGCGAAAGGCGCCGCCATAGAGATCGGCTCCGACACGGCGAAGGTACTGCGGATCAGTGTAGCGACGCACGCCGATCATCTTCGACAGCACCGACAGGCTGCCCGGCACCATGATGACGCCCGGCGACGTGGCCGCAAGCACCAGGCGACGGCAACGCCGGGGATAGAGCCGCGCAAATTCCTGCGCCAGCGCCCCGCCCCACGAAACCCCGAGCGTATCGACCTGGCCCGCATAGCCAAGGTGCGACAGCAACCTGTCGGCCAGCACGCAAAGGTTGGAGAAGCGGTAAGGCATCAGCGGCGCGGGAGAGCCGCCGGCACCGGGGACGTCGAAGATGATGACTTCCACGCCCGCCAGTGCATCGACGAAGGGCTCGAGCAGTTCGAGGTTGGCGCCGATGCCGTTGAAGATGAGCAGCGGCGGACCCGCATCGCTGCCGGGCCGGATGCCGACCCTGAGTTGCTGCCCGTCCAGATCTACCGTCTGGACATGCATGTGGCCGGCCATGATGCCGGCATCGCTTGTTGTCATCAAGTTGTCCTGGAGGCGTTTGGCGCGAAGGCACGGCCGGGGGGCCGGCCGTGCCTCCTGGTACTTACTGCCGGGGTCGCAGGATGCCCTTCACTTCCTCGACGTTCTCGGCAATGCGCCGGCCCACCGTGGCAAGGCTGTCAGCCTGGGTCTTGTACACGGTGTCGCTCAGCCCGCGCAGGCCGGCCACGGCCTTGTGCAGCGAGCGCGGCAGCACTTCCGAGACCTTGGCCGACTGGCCATCCGCATCCTTGCCGCCGCGTGCGAGCGCCTGCAGGTCGGCGGCGGTGTCGCACAGGTACTCGCCCTGCTGGCGCACCAGCGACTGCAGGCCGGCCAGCAGCGCGATATTCACACTGGCCAGCGCCTCGATGTCCTTGCGGCGTGATTCGAGGATCGCGGCCGGGTCCAGTCGGTTCTGCCTGACAAAGTCAAACAGCTTCTTGTGCGGGGCCGAGGCGCCCGCGGTGTTGGTCGATTCCATCTTCATCTCTCCAGAGAGGTTGTTGCAAAAATCGATGGCCGCGTGGGCCAGTGGACTACGCTTCAGTCACGTAGACACCAGGGGCTTCGCCGCATGGCGTGTACTGCAGGCTGCCCGGCTCCGCCGGTGCATTGCGCCTGGACCCGGAACGCTCTTTCAGCCATTGGCTCCAGTGCTCCCACCAGGAATCCTGTGTAGCGGTGGCGCCTTTCAGCCAGGTATCCGGATCGGCCGCGGGCTGGTCGTTCCGGAAGAACTTCGCCTTCGGGTTGCCGGGCGGGTTGATCAGGCTCTGGACATGCCCGCTGGAGCTGAGCACGAACTCCGTGCGGCCGCCAAAGGCGCGCACCGAGCGGTACACCGCCTTCCACGGGGTGATGTGGTCGGTCATGCCGGCCAGCACGTACTTGTCGCACTGGACTTCCGCCAGGTCGATGGCGTGGCCCAGCACGCGCAGTGCGCGCGGCGTAGCCAGCTGGTTCAGGGTGAGCATGTCCAGGAACTGGCCATGCAGGCCGGCCGGGAGCCGCGTGGTGTCGTTGTTCCAGTAGAGGACATCGAAGGCCGGCGGCGCATTGCCCAGCAGGTAGTTGTTGACCCAGTAGTTCCACACCAGGTCATTGGGCCGCAGCCACGCGAAGACCCGTCCCAGCTCCTCGCCGTCGAGCACGCCGCGTGCCTGGCTGCCTTGACGCGCGGCCGTGACGGCTTCCGGCGTGCTGAACAGCCCGAGCTGCGACTGTGCATCCAGCCCGAACACCGACACCATCAGTGTGGCCGCATGCACCAGCTGCTCGCCACTTGCCGCGCAGTAGCCCATCAGCGCCGACATCGTCATCGCGCCGGAGCAGGCGCCGTGCAGGTTGACGTCGGGGCTGCCGGTAATGTCGCGGATGGCGTGGATGGCTTCGATCAGCGCGCCGACGTAGGTATCGATGTCCCAGTCGCGGTGCGCCGCAGTGGGGTTGCGCCAGCTCACCATGAATACCTGCAGCTCCTTGCTCAGCAGGTACTCGACCATGCTCTTGCCCTGCGCGAGGTCGAATACGTAGAACTTGTTGACCTGCGGCGGCACGATGAGCTGGGGCCGGGCGTGCACCTTCGCGGTGGATGGCGCGTACTGGATCAGCTCCAGCACGTCGTTGCGGAACACCACCACGCCGGGCGTCGTGGCCAGGTTCTTGCCAACGCTGAACGCATCCTTGTCCACCTGGGCGGGCATGCCGCGATTGGTCAGGGTATCGGTGACCAGGTTGGTCAGCCCGCTGATCAGGTTCATGCCGCCAGACTCCACGGTTTTCTTGATTGCCGCCGGGTTACCCAGCAGCGTGTTGGTCGGTGCCAGCGCATCGGCCAACAGCGAGGTGAAGTACTCCGCGCGATGCTTGCTGCGCTCGTCCATCACCGAGCGCCGGACAAAGCCGCTCACTGCATTGCGCCAGGCCTCGTAGCCCTGCAGCGACATGCGGTACAGCGGGTTTTCCTGCCAGGCCGGATCGCCAAAGCGCCGGTCGCGCGCCGACGGCATCGGGGCCGAGCCATCCAGCACGCCGATCAGGTCATGCGCCAGCTGCGTCTGCTGCTCCAGCACCAGCACGGGCTCCTGCACGCACTGCGCGCCAATCTGCTGCACGGTGCTGATCAGGTCTTCGGCGCGCAGGCCCACGAAGGGGTTGGGGCCGGCCATGATGGCCGGCGCGCTCTCGACGGCCTCGACAGTCTCGATGGTCTCCACGGCCTCGATGGTCTCGATAGCCTCGATGACCTCGATGGTCTCGATAGGCGTTGCCGCCCTCCGGCCCTTGCCGGCCCGCTGTCTTGTCCTGGTACTAGTGGCCCTTGTCATCTTGCTTATCCCGCCTGCTTCCTTGCTACTTCTGTCTTGTCCGGGCTTCATGCCACCAGCAGCGCCAGCGCTTCCGCCACCAGCGCGGGCCTTGCCTCGCCTTCGATTTCCATCGTGTTTTCGGTCCTGAGCAGCACGCGGCCATCGCCCCTGTTATCAGCGGCCAGCAAGCTGACGCGGTTGCGCACGCGCGCGCCCGCCTTCACCGGCGCCAGAAAGCGCATCTTTTCCAGCCCGTAGTTCACGGTGGCACTGGCATCGGACGGAAACACGCCCATGTCGATGAGCTGGCCTGCCAGCAGCGAAAGCGTCAGGTAGCCGTGCGCGATGGTGCCGCCGAACGGGCTTTCCCTGCTCGCGCGGTCCACGTCCACGTGGATCCACTGGTGGTCGCCCGTGCATTGCGCAAAGGCATCGATGCGCGCCTGGTCCACTTCTGTCCACTCGGACACGCCGAGTTCCTTGCCGACGAACGCGCCGAGCGTTGCCATGCAATAGTTTTCGATTGCCATACGGCCTCCATTGATTGATCTTTTACCCTGCCGCGGTCCACCGCGGTGACTGGGTCCGCTTCAGAAGCGGGCTTCGTCCAGGGTCAGGAAGCCGTCACTGCCCTTTGCGCCGGTGATGGCGGCCTCCAGCCCGGAAGCGCGCGGCAGGATGTGCTTGGCAAAGAATTCGGCGGTGGCGATCTTGGCGGCGTAGAACGCTTCGTCCTCGCTGCGCTTTTGCGTCGCGACGATGAGTGCGCGCGCCATTTGCCAGCCCGTCAGCACGATGCCGGCCAGCTTCAGGTACGCCACGCTGGCGCCGAACACGGCGTTGGGATCCTTGCCGGCGTGCTCCAGCACGAAGTCGATGGCCCTGCCCAGCGCCATCCGCGCGTAGCCAAGCTGCAGGAACATGGCGCTGCACGCGGCGTCCGCATCGTTGCCGGCGCAGTCCCTGAGCGCATCGATGGTCCCGTCGATCTCTGCCAGGAAGGCCCTGGCGGTCAGACCGCCGTCGCGGACGGTCTTGCGCCCGACCAGGTCGTTGGCCTGGATGGCGGTGGTGCCTTCGTAGATCGGCAGGATGCGCGCATCGCGGAAATGCTGGGCAGCACCGGTTTCCTCGATAAAGCCCATGCCGCCGTGCACCTGCACGCCCAGGCTGGTCACGTCCAGCGACATCTCGGTGCTCCAGCCCTTGATGACCGGCACAAGGAATTCATAGGCCGCCTTGAACTGTGCGCGCGTGTCAGCGTCCGGCGCATGGTGTGCGAGGTCCGAGTAGCCGGCGGCGACCAGCGCCAGCGCACGCGCGCCTTCGGTGAGCGCGCGCATTTCGGTCAGCATGCGGCGCACGTCTGGATGATGGATAATCGTCACCGCTTCGCGGGCCGAGCCATCCACCGGGCGGCTCTGCACGCGGTCCTTCGCGTAGGCCACGGCCTGCTGGTAGGCGCGGTCGGAGATGGCAATTCCCTGCACGCCCACGCCGAAGCGCGCGGCGTTCATCATCACGAACATGTACTCCAGGCCGCGGTTCTCCTCGCCGACCAGGTAGCCGATGGCGCCGCCATGGTCGCCAAACTGCAGCACGGCGGTAGGGCTGGCCTTGATGCCGAGCTTGTGCTCGATCGACACGCACTGCACGTCGTTGCGCGCGCCCAGCGAGCCATCGTCGTTGACGAGGAACTTCGGCACCACGAACAGCGAGATGCCCTTCACGCCCTCGGGCGCGCCCGGCGTGCGCGCCAGCACCAGGTGGACGATGTTGTCCGCCATGTCATGCTCGCCGTAGGTGATGAAGATCTTAGTGCCGAAGACCTTGTAGCTGCCATCCGCCTGCGGCTCGGCGCGGGTGCGCAGCAGCGCCAGGTCGGAACCGGCCTGCGGCTCGGTCAGGTTCATGGTGCCGGTCCACTCGCCGGCGATCAGGGGCGGCAGGAAGCGCTGCTTCAGCTCGTCGGAGCCTGCGGTGAGCAGCGCTTCGATCGCGCCGTCGGTCAGCATCGCGCACAGGGCGAAGGACAGGTTCGCCGCGTTCATCATTTCCATGCATGGCGCGCCAACCAGCTTGGGCAGTCCCTGCCCGCCGAACCCGGCCGGATGCACGATGCCCTGCCAGCCGCCCTCGCCGAACTGGCGGAATGCCTCCCTGAAGCCCGCGGTCGTTCTGACTTCGCCGTCGTGCCAGCTGCTGGGTTGCTTGTCGCCGGCAACGTTGAGGGGGGCGATGACCTCGCCGTGGAACTTTGCTGCCTCGCCGATGACCGCTTCGACGGTGTCCGGGGTGGCGTCTTCATAGCCAGGCAGGCTGGCAATCTTTGTCAGTCCGGCCAGCTCACGGATGACGAACAGGATGTCTTTGGTAGGTGCGGTATAGCTCATCTTTGGCCTCTGTGCGGTGTTCACAGCGCCAGCATCCGATTCGCTTACCGGTGGCACTGCAACGTTATGTGCCCGATCGTAGCGGCGGCGTGCACAAAGGCGGTTATCCAAACTTGCCCATTCACTGACAAATCCTGCCGCTTTTCGCTTCGGCAGCCATGCGCGCGCCTGGTGCGTCGCAAGCGGCTTGTGGCGTGGCAGGATTTGTCAGCCGGCGGCCAGCTTTGCGAGCCGACTCGGTGGGCTTACGGCGCGCGGCGGTAGGCGTTGGGCGTGCTGCCGGTCCAGTGGCGGAAAGCGCGATGGAAGGCGGTGGGGTTGTCGAAGCCCACGTCGAAGGCAATCGCGGCGATGGGATCGTCGGAGCGCGTCAGGCGCTGAATGGCGATATCGCGCCGCACGTCGTCCTTGATCGCCTGGAAGGCGGTGCCCTCCGCCGACAGGCGACGGCACAGCGTGCGCACCGAGCAGTGCAACGCATGGGCCACCGCCTCGATGGTGGGCGACACCGGAAGGCCGTCGGCCAGGTATTGCCTGACCCGGTGGGAGGTCATCTGCTCGGCGAAGGAAACGAAGATCCAGTCCTCGGGCGCGCGCGACAGGAACTTCTCCAGGTCGGGCTTGCGCTGGCGCACCGGCATGTCCAGGTAAGCCGCATCGAAGCCGATGCGGGTATGGGCGCAACCGAAGTGCACCGGGCCTGGAAACAGGTAGAGATGGTCGCCGGCCAGCGGCGACCGTGGAAACTGGAACTCCACAGCCTGCAGCGGGATTTTCTGGCGGATCAGCCATGACGCCACGCCGTGCACGAGCTTCAGCATCAGCTCGCGCCCCAGCACGCTGGTGGCAGGACCCGCCGGGCTGTCCACCAGTTCCACATAGCCTGACGCACCATCGCGCCGGGACTCGATGCGGAAGTCATCGAGGATCAGGTGGAAGAACTGGCCGAAGCGGTGCAGCGCCACCTCCAGCCTTGGCGCATCCAGCAAGCTCAGGCACAGGTACTTGAGCGTGCCATTGCGCAGTGGCCGGCTGAAGATGCCCGGCATTTCATCGTCGGCCTCTTTGGCCAGCAGGCGGTACAGCGTAGAGAACTGTTCTTGCGTGACGCGCGCCGCCGGCTCGGCCAGCAGCTCGCTGGCAAAGCCCGAGCGCTCCGCGAGCCGTGCGATCGCAACGGGATCGGCGCCGGACAGGAAGCCGTTGACGACAGAGATCGGGACGGTAGCGGACAGGCCGTTCACGCGGGGCGCCGGCGTGGCATGCCGGAGGGATGATGACGGCGCATTCTGTCACAGCGCCTGCGCAATTGAAATTCGCAATAATGCCTAGTACGCCTAATGCGCCTGCTGCGCCCGCCACTTCGACACGCTGCACCCGAACTGCCCGCTGAACCAGCGCGAGAATGCGCTCAGCGACGAGAACCCGAGCAGCGTGGCCACTTCCGAAAGCGGCCGCTCGGGGTTTTCGATATAGCCGATCACCAGGCCCGCGCGCACTTGATTGAGGATTTCCGAATAGGTGATGGCTTCCTGCTCCAGGCGCCGGTGCACCGTGCGGCGATCCACGCCAAGGTGCTGCGCCACGCGATCGACCGAGCACATGCCGGTAGGCAGCAACACATAGACCAGCTTGCGCACCTTGTCGGGCGTGGTGGAGTTCGCCTGCGCGAGCAGGGTGCCGAGGTAGCGCTGCACCTGCCCCGCCATTACCGGGTCGTAGGAAGGCAGCGGCGCGTCCAGGTCCGACGCCGCGCAGACAATGCCGTCAAAGTCCTGGTTGAACAGGGCCGGCATGCCAAACACACGCGTGACGGTCGAAAGGCTGGCTGGCGCGGCATGCGTGAAGCAAATGCTGCGCGGGCGCCACGAAGTCCCCAGGAACAGGCTGAGCATGCGGTACATCACCCCGACCGCCAGGTCAGTGGCCTGGCGCAGCGTGCCGGGCTCCTCGCTCAGGATCTGCAGGCGGATCATCACCAGGCCCTCGCCCTCTTCAATACGCATGGCAAGTGCTTCGTTCTGTAGGCCCATGTAGCGCACCATGGACTCCAGCGCCCGGCGCAGCGTCGGCTGTTCGCGCACCACGAAAGCCAGCGGCCCGAGATTGGAGAACTGGCGCAATTCAGCCATGCGCAGGCCGAAGTCGTCGGCCTGCGAGGCCCGCGCCGAGGCATCGAGCAAGCGGCCCACCAGCCCCGCCGGAATGCGGATATCGGGGTCGAGCAGCACGTCGCGGCTGATCCTGGCCGCGCGCAATTGCTGGTGTGGATCGAGCCCCACCGCGCGGGCGACTTCCACGTAGTTGGTAAGGCTGGCACTGCGAAGGTAGTAGGACATCGCGTTTTCCCTGACTGTCCCGAAATGTAAATCGATCGTCCCGGATCGTCAAATCGCTGCGCACCGTTACACGATACTTCCGACACCGAACGTGATACCGAAAAAGCGACCGTTTGGTGCCGCCACGCAGGCGGTTCCCGAGCGGTCCGCTCACAACATATCAGGAGCAAAAGCATGCAATTCCTCGACGATTCCCTGCACCCCGAAAACATGGACAAGGTGGTCATCACCGTGGCCCCCTACGGCCCCGAGTGGATGCCCGCGGATTTCCCGGAAGACATTCCGGTGACGATGGAAGAGCAGGTCCAGAAGGCCGTCGATTGCTACAACGCGGGGGCCACCGTGCTGCACCTGCACGTGCGCGAACTGGACGGCAAGGGCTCCAAGCGCCTGTCCAAGTTCAACGAGCTGATCGCCGGCGTGCGTGCCGCGGT
>NZ_JWMA01000027.1 GCF_000812465.1 Cupriavidus sp. IDO
CAGTCCTGCTCAAGCCAGCATGTTCGTCTTACCTTGCAAACCGGGGCGCGTTCATATAAGTAGGTCGCCCCTTCAGGGGCGAAACCTGGGGCCGTCGACCATCGACAACGCCAAACCGCAGCCACCACCCTCAGGCACATCACCAACCCCAGCCCCGCAAATCGACGAAGAACCAAATTTTTGCTTCGGATGCATAAACTAGGAGGACATGTCCGAGCCAGGCATCCGTTCACACCATGACCTCAGCAAGCTCTCGCGCTGTAACAAAACGAAGTTTCGAGGAGCTGTCGGAGTTTCGTCACCAGCTTCATCGCTTCCTGCGTTTCTCCGAAGAGGCGATAAGAGTCGAAGGCATCACGCCATTGCAATACCTTCTGCTCCTGCACATCAAGGGATTTCCGGGGCGGGACTGGGCGACGGTCGGGGGAGCTGGCGGCACGCCTGCAGGCAGCGCTAAATGGTGTTGTCGCGTTGGTTTCCCGCTGCGAGGAAGCCGGACTGGTAGAGCGCCGGCAAAGCGCGCACGACCATCGCTGCGTGGAAGTTCATCTTCGCCCGCGCGGAGAGGGCTGCCTGGTCCGTCTTGCAACGCTGCACAAGGCAGAGCTGAAATCGCTTCGGGCGATCTTCAATGTCTCGGCCCTGTCGAAGGCCCCGCGTTGGGAAGTGTCGGGGAAGCCTGGCGTGAAGCATGAAGACCGCTCACGTCATGACATAAAGGCGGGTGGAAGGAAGCGATAGCGCCGGGCAGATTCAAAAGGGCGGGCCCGGGCAGTGCGCTCGCTCCCGGCGCATCGGGAGCCGCGGCGCTGCCGGGGCGACCCCAGGCGGCGGCTTTCGGCTCCAGGTGCGAAGTGACGCTAAGCCCCGTCGGTGAACGGGTCGCGCTTGTCGGTCACGCTGTGGCTGCCGTCGGTGAACGCGCTGCGCGTGCCGGTTGCGCTGTGCGCGCCATCGCTGAACGGGTCGGGCGTGCGTGGCGCGGCGTTGGCGGCGCCGGCCAGGCCGGCCAGGGTGGCGGCCATGGCGGTGGCCAGCAGGGCTTGCTTGATCGTTTGCATGACTGGGATCTCCGGTTGCATGGCGGTCTGGATGACCGACCGTGCATGCAGTCTACGAAGGCATCCGTCACGGCAACATGACTGCGGCATGACAAAGCTGTCATCCGCAGTCCGGGGTCTCTCCCTGTTCCGTTATCAGCGCAAGGCCGTCAGGCTACGACGGCCTGCGGGCGGAATGCGCCACGGGCCTGCGGTGTGGCGGGCTCCGGCGCGGCGTCCAGCTTGAACTCGCCGACCACGCGTTGCAGTTCGATCGCCTGGCCCGCCAACGCGTTCGATGCAGCCGCGGCTTGCTCCACCAGCCCCGCATTCTGCTGCGTCACGGTGTCCATCTGCGCCACTGCCTCGTCGACTTGCGCGATGCCAGCGCTCTGCTGCTCCGAGGCCTCGGCGATTTCGCCCAGCAGGCTGGTCACGCGGCCGACGGCCTGGACGATTTCCTGCATCGTCTCGCCGGCTTGTCCCACCAGGGCGGAGCCGCTGTCCACATGCTGTACCGAATCGTCGATCAGCAGCTTGATTTCCTTGGCAGCCGCCGCGCTGCGTTGTGCGAGCGTGCGGACTTCGCCGGCCACCACGGCAAAGCCCCGGCCCTGTTCGCCGGCGCGCGCGGCCTCCACGGCAGCATTCAGGGCCAGGATGTTGGTCTGGAAGGCGATGCCCTCGATCACTTCGATGATGTCCGTGATCTTGCGCGAGCTCGCGCTGATCGCTGACATCGTGACCACCACGCTGCCTACCACTTCCCCGCCGCGCGCGGCGATGCCCGATGCCGATTCCGCCAGGCCGTTGGCGGCGCGGGCACGCTCGGTGTTCTGCCTGACCATCGACGTCAGCTCGCTCATGCTCGATGCCGTCTCCTCCAGCGCCGCCGCCTGCTCCTCCGTGCGCTGCGACAGGTCAGTGTTGCCGGCGGCGATCTGGCAAGACGCTTCGCTGATGGAATCAGTGGCGGTCTTGATGCGCGTCACCAGGTCGGTGAGCATGTCTTCCATTTCGCCCATGCCGCCCAGCAGTCGGCCGAATTCGCCGCCGCGCTCGGTTTCGAACTCCTGGCTCAGGTCGCCCGCGGCCACGGTTTCGGCAATGTAGACAGCTTCCGCCAGCGGCGCCTCGATGCTGCGCGCAAGGCCCCAGGTTGCCGCCACCGCGACGAACAGTGCCGCGACGCCCAACGCCATGATCAGATCGCGAGCAAAGTCTGATGCCGCGGCGTCACTCGCGCCGTGCAGCCGCGGCAGCGCCACCGCGATCACCGATACCATCAGCAGCAGCATCACGCCAAAGGCGGCGCCCAGACGTACGCGAATCCCCAGGTTCCCCATGTTTCCTCCCGTTTCCACTCCGAAGTACGGCGGCTTTCCTGCCGCCTTGTACTGGCTGAAAGGCAACGTCTCGGGCATGCCAGGGCGGAGCCTGGGCCGTTTGCCTGTCTGGTTATATTTCGCCGGCCAGCGCCTAGTTAACGGCAGCGTGGGCGCAGGCTTTAGGATTTCGTGTGCGGCATATCCGGGGGGGCGGGACGCTGGACCTGCGGCAATGCGCAGGCGAAGGGAAGACGCATCTGCCACCCCTCGGCAAGACGCTGCCGGCCGGTGCGCCCGGCAAACGCTGTAGAATCTTGGCAAACGGACCGGCCGCCGGTTTTCATCGCGCCGGTTTTCCATTGCCTGCCGCATTCGCAGCGGGCCTCTCTCGAAAGTCATGTCTGAGTCTGATTCAGCCAAACTGGCCGCGGCCGCCTGGGTCCGCGAGCAAATGGATCGCTATGCCCTGACGCTCGACGATCTGGTCGCGGCCGGGTGTTTTGACAAGCCGGCGCCTGCCGCCGCGCCAGCCGTCAAGGGCGGCGCGGCGCCCCGGGCGACCAACGGCAGCGTGCTCTACCGCAACGCACTGGGCCAGAGCTGGGACGGCACCGGCGAATATCCGGACTGGCTCCAGCGCGCGGTGAATGCCGGGCAGTCAATCGATTTCTATCGCGTCGAATAGGGCGTATCTTCCGTCAGCAGCCGGTTTTCTCCGGCTGCCGCCGCACTGCAACGTCCTCGCTGGCGATTAAATGTGGACGTTGTCCATTTCATTTGCTAGGCTTTGTGTACAGCATCCACAAAGGCGGGGTGCGAGGCTGGGGTCAACCATTGCGTGATCGACAGGAGACGCCGAATGAAGACCGAAGCACACAAGGAGCACCGCTGGCTGCAACGACTGCTGGGGGAATGGATCTCGGAAGGCGAAGCTTCCATGGAACCCGGCCAGGCGCCGCAAAAGTGGCAGCTGATGGAACGCGTGAGCGCCGTGGGGGATGTCTGGGTGCAATGCGTGATCGAGGGCGACATGCCGGGCTGCGGCCCGTCCACCACGGTGATGACGCTGGGCTACGACCCGGCGCGCAAGCATTTTGTCGGCACTTTCATCGGCTCGATGATGACCCACCTGTGGATCTATGAAGGCGACCTCGATGCCAGCGGAAAGCAGCTGACGCTGCGTGCCGAAGGCCCCGATTGCAGCGGCAGCGGCAGGATGGCGAACTACCGGGACGTCATCACTTTCAAGGACGACAACCATCGTGTGCTGACCTCCTGCATGCAGGGCGAGAACGGCGAGTGGAACGAGTTCATGACTGCCAGTTACCGGCGCAGGCGCTAGGACTGGACGGCAGCATGGCTTCGGCGGCGCTGCCTGCGCCTGAGCGTTAACAACGCTGCCACCGGCAGCAGCAGGACGAGGCCAAGCAGCGCAAAGGTCGCCAAGCCCGGATTGCGCGCCGCCGCCGCGATCCGGTCCACCAGCGACGCCGAGAGGACGATGCCGGGCAGCATGCCGATGGCCGTCCCGAGCAGGCAGTCGCGCAGACTGATGCGCGAAGCGCCCACCACCAGGTTGACCAGCGTAAAGGGCGCCAGCGGCACCAGCCGCAGTACCACCATGGCGAGCACGCCATGCGTGCCGACCTGCTGGCTGAGCCGGTTCAGCCGATGCCCGCCGAAGCGGCGCACCGCATCGCGGCCCAGCAGGCGGCCCGCGGTGTGGCCGGCCGCCGCGCTCAGGACGGCGCCGCACAGGGCCAGCGTCCCGCCATAGAGCGGGCCGAAGACAACCACAGTCACCACGATCAGCACGGTGACCGGCACCATCAGCAGCGCACCGGCCAGATAGGCACCCATCATCGCGAGCGGCGCCAGCGGCATGTCGTCCACGCGCTCGACCAGCGAGAGCAGGGCGCGGAAGTCGGCCCATTCGCGCGGCGGGGTATAGCGCCACGCGAAGGCCAGGCACGCCAGTGCGATGGCCAGCAGCACCAGCATGCCGATCCGTCCCGCCACGCGCGGGCGAGCCTCATGGCTGACGAGTTCGGCAACGACCTGGCCGGTATCGATCGGTTCGATCGGATCCAGTAGCCCGGCCGCGGGCGCCGCCGCATCCACCTCGTCCGGCAGTTCCGGCACGAATTCTTCCAGCGTGCGTCCGCCGGGCCGATGTAGCGACCGGATGGCCGCGTGCAGGCTGCCGGTCTGCGCCAGTGCCGCGTCGATCGCGGTTGGCGATACGTCCAGATGCTCGCTGAGAAGGCGCGCGCGCATCGCCCGGATAGATGCCTCGATGCGGTCGCTGCCGCGCGACTCGATGACCAGGTTGCATTCGGTATCCAGGCCCATCGAGCGGTTGCTGAGGTTGGCCGAGCCGACGGTAAGCAGGCTGTCGTCCACGAACATGACCTTGCTGTGGACATTGACACAGTCGCCGCCCAGTTGCGGCACATGCGGGCAGTAGAGACGGAACCGGTTGCGTGAATCGGCGCCGCGCAACTGGCGGTACAGCCGGGCGCGCAGCACGCCCATGCTGTGTTCTTCCAGCCAGCCGCTTTCGGAGCGCCGCGATACCAGCGCGATATCGGGGCCGGTGTCCTGGGCAAGCCAGGCGGCGAGCGCATCGGCGATCAGGCCCGAGCTGAAGTACTGGTTCTCGAGGTAGAGGCTCTGGCGGGCTGCGGCGATGGCGTCCAGGTGCAGCGCGCGGATCTCGCTGACGGCGGGCGTGTCATCGACAGCCGGGATGGTGCGGGCAATGCCGACCGGCACGTCGGTGACGTCCGGCACCATCTCGGGCGGCCACGGGTCTGACGCTACCGTTGCTGTTGCGCGCGGCTTGCGGCCGGTGGCATGGAGCCAGCGTGAGGCGGCCAGTTCGCCCAGTGCCGCGGCGGCAGCGCCGTCGACCGCGCATTGCACGTCGTGCACAGGCGGATAGGCCTTGCCGTCGGGGTCATGGCGCAGCGGCTCGATGGCGCTGTGCAGGCTGTTGTCCCAGCGGGCGCGGGTCAGGTCCATGCCGCCGGCAAAGGCGAGCCGGTGGTCGATCACCACCACTTTCTGGTGGTGCGAGGCGCCGGGCGGATGATTGCCGTCGAGCCGGAACGACAGGCGCCGATGCGCCTGCCAGTGCGAAGTTGCCGAGGGCAGCCATTCTCGTTCGAGCGCAAAGACCATCGCATAGTCCCAGCTCAGGACATAGATGCGCAGGGCCGGGCGCTGGCTGACAAGCGCATTGAGAAAGCCGCGCAGGCCGGGTGGGTAGCCGTCGTCCGCTCCCTCGGGCACGAGCACCATGCGGCTGTCGATATCCCAGCCGAAGATGAATATCGAGCGCTGCGCGCGGGCCAGCGCCCGGCGCAGTGCGCTGAAATAGGCTTCGCCGTCGACCAGCATGGCGAAGCGGTTGCACGGCTCTACCCACCAGCAGTTGCGCCAGGGCAGGAGGATCGGGTCCGAACCGGGCCGCCCGCCGCCCTGGCGGTCAGGATGGTCTGCGCGTTGCCGGAAGCCGGCCATGCCATGTTGCGCCATTTCTGGCTCTCCGGATGCTTATCCAGTAGAGGCAGGGCGCAACATTCGTGCCGTTCAGCGGCTGGCATTAACTAACCAAAAGATTGATCAAAATCTTGGATCGTCGGTCATCGTCTTATTTTCATGGGCGGCGGTCTCGTTGCTGACCGAGGTTTGGATGTGCTCGCTTTACAGCCTTTGCAATAGTCACTTCCCACTTCATCCGATGGACCTGGAGCGCAACCGGCAAGGGTTTGACTGCACGAACCCATGCCACAGCCTCTGAGGCGCGTCTGACCCGACGCTGCTGTTGATTCGGCGGCCGGAAGTGGCCGTGCTCGATGAGCGAGATGTCGGTGAGGTCGGATGCGTCGGGCCACATGCGCCGGGCAAAGACGTTCGCAAAGGCGGGAATCTGCCGCTGATCTGCTAGCGATCCAGTGCAGTCTTCGGGCTCTGGCTCGACGCAGTTGCTTTTGCGCGCGACGACGGCCGCGTGATGCCCCACACATCCAGCAGCGGCTGGAACCGCAGGGCGGTATCGCCGCTGCGCAGCGGCGCGCGCCGCGCAGGCGGCAACGGACGTCCGGTAAGGGCAAGCGGAATTTCGGCGAGAGGGATGCCGTCGGGCTGAGGCTGGTGATGGACTACGCCCATCTGCCGTGCCGACTTCAGGGCCCGGGTGAGCTCGGGGGCCGTCAGGCGGGTGGCGGCGGCCAGCTCGCCGCGGCGCATCGGGCCCTTTACCCTCAGGCAGGTTACCAGCTGTACTACGCAATCCCGGGTGGTTCGATTCATGGCTGCTGCATCAGGAAGTTGGGCCGATGGCTGCGTCCGCCATAGTAAGCAGCCGCAAAGTGATGCCCATTCTTCCGCAGCAGAATTGCCTTGCCAACACCGTATGACACTTGTTCACATTCGGTGCGGCGGTACTGCTTTCCAACGCTGCGCAGACTAGTGCCGGGTATCCGGGTTGCCAAGCGGATACCTGGCGTACGCATGCTCGTGGCTGACTGGCAGCAGCGTTCCGTGCCGGCGCCATTTGCGCTCATGCGCGCGCTGCACTTCCGCCGCAATCTCGCGCAGCTCGCTGAGCTTTGCCTCGATCGGATCGGGGTAGATGTCGGTGGGGTGTAGCCTGAGGCGGAACGGCATAGTGGATTCCCGAGGTCTCGTTTGTCTGCTGACTGAAGGTGGATGACTGAAGGGCAATTGCGCGGCCCTTGCCTGCATTCAGTATGGTCAGTGCCTGGTCAGTGCCCCGAATCCTTTTCGAAGACTTCGCCAATCCGTTGACCTGACTCAACGCATTCCAGGCAACGATGTATTGCGGAACTTCCGGACCTCCGGCGGACGATGCCTGCAACACGAATAAAGTGTATGCAAGACATAGGGACTGGCAGGCAATTTCGTTGCAGGGGTGGCGATTGCGGCGCTCTCCGCGCAAACGGCGGGCAAACTGTCTCGCAGGCGCTACGCGGAAGCCGTTCCTAAGGCGGCTGTGCCCGTTGTCGCCCGGATACCGACGAAATGCCGCTCGTTCGGCTGACAGCTTTGTAGGACGATTGCCGACGCGTCATGCGCGCCCCGCTTGCTACGATCAAAGCGTCGATTCGGGCCCCGGAACTTTTCCCGAAGATTTCGTTGCGGCGCTTGCCGCATCCACACGAAGCAAGGAGATCGTCATGAGAAAGCTATGGGCACTGTGTACCCTCGCTGGCGTGTTGCTCGTCACCGGCTGCAATACCATGGCAGGCGCAGGCAAGGATATCGAGCGCGGCGGCGAGAAGGTGCAAGGCGCGGCCGAGAGTACCAAGCAGAAGATGTAGCAACGGGCGGCGCGGTCAGGGCGCCGCCGGCGTTGCGGCAAGCCAGGGGCCCATGCGGGCCCCTTTTTCATGGGCTTCTTTGAGCCATAGCCGGTTCTGTGCCCGTGCCGGCGGCTTCAGGATCGCCCAGCCGATGCCTGCGCCAGCTGGCCGGCGGCAGGCCGAATTCGCGCTTGAACGCGCGGCAGAAGGCGGCTTCGGAGTCGTAGCCGACGGCGCACGCAATCTCGCCCACCGAACGGCTGCCGTTGCGCAATGCGACGGCGGCGGTGCGCAGGCGCCAGTGCGCCAGGTACTGCATGGGTGGCTGGCCGAGCAGGTCGGTGAAGCGTTGCGCCAGCGCCGAGCGTGACAAGCCCACATTGCCCGCGAGTTCGTCCACGGTCCACGGATACGCGGGCCGGGCATGCATGTGCGCCAGCGCGCGTCCGACATAGCGGTCGCGCAGCGCGGCCAGCCAGCCGCGCTCGTTCTCCGGCAGCATATCGATGCACCGTCGCACAGCCTGCACGAACAGCAGCTCCGACAACTTGGCCAGCACCGTGGCCGTACCGGCGCGCGGTTCCGCGGCTTCGGAGGTGGCGAAGGCGAGGGCCGTTGCCAGCCATGCCGATTCAATGCCGCTGCCCAGTCCCACCTTGAACAAGCGCGGGAGCGAGGTCAGCAGCGGATTGCCCATGGTGTCGTCAAAGCCGAGAAAGCCGCAGACCATGCGCGTGGTGTCACCGCGGCCGCCATAGGAAAGGTGCATGACTTCGCCCGGACTCTTCTCCAGCATGTCTGAAACCAGCGGTGCGGAGGGGATGGGCTGCAGGCGGAGATCGCTTCCCAGCACATGTGCCTCGCCCTGGGGCACGACCAGCAACTCGCCGGTCTCGACACGCAGGCCGGGTCCGCTGCCGTCGACCAGCCGTGCCCAGCACGCACCTTCGGTGATGAGGTGATAGGAAACGACGCGGTCGGTGCGTGGCAGGAAGGCGGTGCGCAGTCCGCTGTCCGCTTCGGTGATCAGGCACCAGGGTGCCTTGAAGTCACCGTTGAGGAAGACTGCGCCGCTGAGTTGCACAGCCCGCAGGAGATCGGACAGAGCATCCATGGTCACTTCTCCCCAAATCCGGCGTCTCGCACAAGAAAGCCGGACGCCCGATCAATCAACGTGGAGGACCGGGCATCGATACTAGCACCGTGCCCCATGCCGGACAACGGCGGGGCCACCCTCTGTGTATCGACAGGAGACCAGGCCATGGAAATGATTACCGCACCGGATGCCAGCGCGGGTGCGCAGGCTGACTGGCTCGCTCAGGCGGCTTCGCTGGGGCGCGTGTTTGATGTGCGCGCGCCCGAGATCGACGCACAGGAGCAGTTCGTCAACGCGAACTATGCGGACCTGCGAGCGCAGCGGTTCTTTGCCGCGGCGGTGCCGCAGGAACTCGGCGGTGCGGGGTTGTCGCACGAAGAGCTTGGCGCGGTACTGCGCGAGCTAGGCAAGTATTGCGGATCCACCGCGCTGGCGTTCGCCATGCACACGCACCCGGTGGCCACTGCAACCTGGCGCTGGCGCAACCAGAAGGCACCCGTCGACGGCCTGCTCAAGCGCGTGGCTGCCGAGCAGATCGTGTTGCTGGGCAGCGGCGGCTCCGACTGGCTGCATGGCAGCGGTACGGCGACCCGTGTGGATGGCGGCTTCCGTATCGACGCCCGCAAAGTCTTCGCCAGCGGTGCGCCGGTAGCCGACCTGTTCATGACCACGGCCGTGTACGAGGACCCGCAGGCAGGCCCCACGGTGCTGCACTTCGCCGTGCCGATGAAGACCCCGGGTGTGCGCATCCTCCCGACCTGGCGCACGCTGGGCATGCGCGGCACGGGCTCGCACGACGTGCAGCTCGATGGCGTGCTGGTGCCCGACACCTCGATCGCCGCGCGCCGCCCGCAAGGCGTCTGGCATCCGATGATGCATACGGTGGCGATGATTGCCTTGCCGCTGATCTACTCGGTCTATGTCGGCATTGCAGAGTCGGCTCGCGATATCGCGCTGGCGCTGGCCAGGAAGCGCCGCCTGTCCGCGCACGCGGTTGAACTCGCTGGCAGCATCGAGAACGAAGTGGAGGCCGCGCGCCTCGCGCTCGACGCCATGTTCGCCGCAGCGGCCAGCCAGGCGCCGGGCGCCGTCACCACCAACCGCATCATGAGCGGCCGCGCGCTGGCCGCCCGCGCGGTGCTGGCCACCGTGGATACGGCATTGGAGCTCGCCGGCGGTGCCGGTTTCTATCGCGATGCCGGGCTGGAGCGGCGCTTCCGCGATGCGCAGGGTGCGCGCTTCCATCCCTTGCAGGCCGGTGCGCAGCTGGAATATGCCGGCCGCATGGCACTCGGACTGGATATCGACGCGCCGCCCGGAGACGTGCGGCCCGCCGCGCAATGATGCCGGCGCTGGCATCCCTGTCGTTTGCGACCGAAGCCAGCAACGACAGCGAGTATGACGAGAGCGCTTACGGCACCGTCGATGCGGATGGCGGCACGCCGCCGGGGCAGCGCGCGTTCCGTGATGCGCTCGGGCAGTTTGCGACCGGTGTCACCGTGGTCACGGCGGGCGGCGTCGAGGGGAAGCCGGTTGGCGTCACCATCAGTTCGCTTGCCTCGGTGTCGCTCGCACCGCCGCTGATGGTGTGGAGTCTTGCGCGGACCTCAGCCAGCCTTCCGTCGTTTTGCGCGGCGCCGTGCCACGCCATCAACGTGCTGGCAAGCACGCAGGAAGCCGTGTGCCGGCGGTTTGCCACCGGCGGCATCGACCGCTTTGCCGGCACTGAGTGTCGCGCGGGGCCGTGCGGCACGACCTTGATTGCGGGTGCGCTGGCGTACTTCATCTGCCGCCACCGGTCCGTGCGCGTGGTGGGCGACCACGTGCTGTTTATCGCCGAGGTGGTTTACTACCGCTCGTCCGCAGGCGTGCCGCTGGTGTTCCATGGCGGCGGGTTCCGCTGATCCGCCAGGAAGATCAATCTGGCTTGATGGAAGCCCGTGCAATGATGGGCTTCCACCGCTGCTGCTCCTGCGCGATGAAGCGGGTGAACTCCGCCGGCGTATTGCCAACGACAAGCGCGGCATCGGCGCTCAGGCGCTCGACCGACGCCGGACTCTTCATGGCTTTCGCCGTGGCGTCCGCGAGCCTGTCGGTCGCAGCTTGCGGCAGCGATGCCGGGGCGAGCAGGCCGTACCATTGCGTCATTTCGAAGCCGGCATAGCCTTGTTCGGCCACGGTGGGCACGTCCGGCAACTGCGGGATGCGCTGCGCAGTGCCCGTCGCGATGCAGCGCACCTTGCCCGCCTTGATGAACTGGATGATGGCCGGCGCGCCGACAGCGGCAGCATCCAGCCTGCCGGACAGCAGGTCGGTGATCTGCGGACCGCTGCCGCGATACGGCACATGCGTAATGTAGGTGCCAGTGGCGGCCTTGAGGTACTCGAAAGCCAGATGGCCGGCACTGCCGTTGCCCGCGGAGCCATAGTTCAGCTTTCCGGGCTTGCTCCTGGCAAGCGCCACGAATTCCTTGAGGTTCTTCGCCGGCACGTCGGGGTGGACGACATACAGGCTGGGCACCTTGGACAGCAGGGAAATCGCGCGGAAGTCCTTGTTGGGGTCGTAGGGCAGCTTCGGAAAGATGTAGGGATTGACTGCCAGCGTTCCGATATGGCCAAGGATCAGCGTGTGATTGTCGTCCGCACGCGCGACTTCACCCATCGCGATATTGCCTGCCCCGCCAGGCTTGTTCTCCACGAATACCGACACGCCGAGCAGCCTGGTCAGCTCCGCCGCGGTCGAGCGGGCGACGATTTCCGAGCTGCCACCCGGCGCAAAAGGCACCACCAGGCGGATCGGCTTGCTCGGCCACGCCTGGGCGCTGGCCAGCGATGGTGCCAGTGCGCAGGCACCCAGCGCAGCAGTGGACTTGAGCAGATGGCGGCGGATGGGATCAATCTTGGTCATGCAGGTCTCCGGAAGGCATTGTGTTGATGTCGATGCGGGCGTAACGGTCGTCATTCAGGCTTGACGTTGCCGTCCTTGATGACCCTGGCCCAGAGTTTTGTCTGTGCTTCGATGAAGTGACGGGCTTCGGCGGGCGGCGCGGCTACCACCTCGCCACCCAGTTCGGTCACGCGCTGCCGGATCTCAGGGCTGGTCATGACCTTCTGCAGGGCGTCCGAGAGCTTGCTGGCAATGGGTTCCGGCGTCGCCGCCGGCAGGAACGCGGCATTCCATTCGTAGACTTCGTAGCCGGCCACGCCGGCTTCCTGCATGGTGGGCACGCCGGGCAGTGCGCTGGTGCGGGTGGGGCTGGTCACCGCCAGCGGCTTGAGCTTGCCGGCCTTGATGTGCTGCAGGCTCGATGCGACGTTGGCAAAGAACAGCGGCACCTGCCCGGCAATGACATCGGTCATGGCGGGGCCACCGCCCTTGTACGGCACGTGCAGCAGATCCACGCCGGCTCGCTGCTCGAACAGCACGCCTGCCAGATGCTGGGCGGACCCGTTGCCGGAGGAGGCGAACGCGATCGATCCGGGCTTCTGCTTCGCCATGGCAAGCACGTCGCTGACCTTGCTCGCGGGGAAGCTCGCCGTGGCCACCAGTACATTGGGATAGCGCGCCAGCACGCTGACCGGCCTGAAGGCCTTGCCCGGATCGTAGGGCAGCCGTGGATAGAGGCTCGGATTCACGGCATAGGATGAGGCATCCACCATCAGGGTGTATCCGTCCGGCGCTGCCTTCGCGACATACGCGGCCCCGATCTGTCCGCCGGCGCCGGGCCGGTTTTCCACGATGACCGTCTGGCCGAGTTCGCGGCCAAGGCCGGGCGCAATCAGTCGCGCCATGAGATCGGCGCCGCCGCCGGGGGGATACGTGACCACGATCGTGATGGGGCGAGTCGGCCACGCCGGGGAAGCGTCGGCAGCCTGCACCAGCGAGGATTGCAGCAGGACGGTGGCGCCGATCGCGACGGCCATCACCTTGGGTGAATGCATGAATCTGTCTCCTTGGGTGCGGAACGGCTTATCGAATGTCCGCGGTATAGCGAAAGGCGAAGGCATCTCCCCTTGTCAGCCGGTACTCGATGCAGCTGCCCCGCAGGTCGAATGCGTGTCGTGTCACGACGGCGCACGGATGCGCGTCGGGCAGTTCGAGCAGGCCGGCCTCGTCCGCTGCCAGCGTGCGGAACGTCACCTCGTCGACGGCGCGGTGAACCGTGATGCCGCACCGGCGGCCAAGCAGCGGATAGAGCAGGTCGCCCCATTCCGCAACAGGGATCTGCTGCAGTGCCTCGCAGCGTGGCAGCGGCAGCCAGATGGATTCGAGGAGCCGGGGTTTGTCGTCCAGCCAGCGGCGGCGGGCAATGGCCAGGCCGCGTGCGCCGGCCGGCAGGCCGAACCTGGCGGCCATCGCCTTGTCCAGCCGCACCGCGCGGCAGGAGAGGATCTCCGAGCGCGGAACCACCCGCTCGTCATTGCCCTCCCGGCCGAAGCGGAAGAACCGCATCAGGCTTGCCCCGGTCAGCCCCTTGCGGACGAAGGTTCCCTTTCCCTGCACGCGTTCCAGCAGGCCTTCCTGCACCAGCACGGCAATGGCCTGGCGGATTGTTCCCAGCGCAATGCCAAACTCCTTCGCAAGGGTGCCTTCCGCCGGTATCGCGTCTCCGGGCGGCCACTCGCCTGATACGATCTTTGCCTGCAATTGGGCCGCAATCTGCCCATAGCGACTCACGCCAGCGGCGACAGCTGTCATCTGGAACAAATCGTTGTCTCGCATCCGGAGCTCGTGCTAAATTTGTGTCCTCTAGAGGACTAGAATACTGACGAGGGCCGGAATTCCATATTCGGGATTACCCGCGCCGCAGAAGGGCTGACTCATGAGTAAAGGCGCATTGCCGTTGGTGGACTGCCACTTCCATGTCTTCGATGCCGGGCCGGCCTCGCCGTCGGCCCGCTATCGGCCGCCCTATGCAGCGGAATTGCAGGAATGGCACAAGCTTCTCGCGCGGCTGGGGGACCCCTATGGCGTGGTGGTGCAGACCAGCTTTCTTGGTACGGACAACGCCGCGCTGGTTGCCGCGTTGCGTGCCATGCCAGGGCGCCTGAAAGGCGTCGCGGTGGTGGATCCGGACGTTCCCGACCATGAACTGGCCCTGTTGCAGGCCGCCGGCGTGCGGGGCATCCGCCTGAACCTGTACGGCGATCCGCATTGGCAGCGCATTGCCACGGTGCCATGGCGCAGGCTCTTCTCAAGAATTGCGGCGCTTGGCTGGCACGTGGAGCTCCATACCAGCAATGGCGACGGCAGTGCCGTGTTGTCCCAGCTTGACGCCGCACTGGGCGATCATGAAGTTCCGGTCGTGCTGGACCACTTCGGCAGGCCGGGCGCAGCGGGTGTCGCGGACCCCGTCTTCGACGTTGTCAGGGCGACGCGCGAGCGCCGTCTGGTATGGGTAAAGATCAGTGCGCCGTACCGGCTCGTCGATCCGCAAAGCTGGCCGATCCTGGCGCAAAGGTGGCGCGACGTGGTTGGCGAGGACAAGCTGCTGTGGGGCAGCGACTGGCCGTGGACCAACCATGAATCGCCTGTCCGGGCGGACGAATGCAGGGCGCTCTGCAGCTGGGCGGGCGCGGGGCCGGCACAAGGCGGAACGCTGGGCGATGCGCTGCGATGGGCGAATGCGGTCGCGCTGTACGGATTCGCCCTTCGACCCTGAGAGGTTCGTTGCGGGCAATACGGGCGAGAGCAAACCTCGCCCATCGGCCACGTTGATTACTTGCCTTTAGCTTCGGCGGAGATCCCGGCGTCGCCGCCGGTCGCGGTGCCTCGCCCGGGGCGGCGAACGGCTCTCACCTTGCCGCTGCTACCGCCTCCGCAGAAGAACTGATCGCCGCCATCGGACTCGAGCCCGGACACGCCAACGCCCGGCGGCATCTCCAGCTTCTCGATGACGGCTCCCGTGCGGGGATCGATCCGCCGCAGTTCGCTCTGGTCGGCTTCCCAGGTGCCGTGCCATAGCTCGCCGTCGACCCAGCTCACGCCGGTGACGAAGCGGTTGGACTCGATGGTGCGAAGAATCGCCCCGGTTTCGGGGTCGATCTGATGAATTTTGCGTGCCTGATACTCGCCTACCCAGAGCGTCCCTTCGGCCCACGCGAGCCCCGAATCACCGCCGCCGCCGGGCGCCGGGATCGTGGCGAGCACGCGGCCGGTCTTCGGGTCGATCTTCTGGATGCGAGCCTCGGCGATCTGGAACAGGTGCTGGCCGTCGAAAGCCGTGCCGGCGTGGGCGGCAACGTCGATCGAGCGCAAAACCCGCCCGCTTGCCGGGTCGAGGGCGTTCAGTTTGTCTCCGGTTGCAAACCAGACTTGCTGGCCGTCATAGGTGAGCCCATGCACGTTGTCGACGCCCGGGAAGGGGCCATATTCGCGGAGGATTTCTGCGGCTGATCGTTTCATGGTGGCATCCTGTTCAATCAATGGTGGATTGCATCCTAATCAACCAATAGCGGAGCGGGGAGTAACAAGGTTGTCGCGAATCCCGGCACAGGCGGGGTCATCCAGCGACGCGCCCGCCCGTGCCCGACCCACTGGACCTTGCCCGCGGACGCCAGCGAATCGAGTGCGCGCTGCACGGTGCGCTGGCTGGCGCCAAGTGCCAGCGCCAGGGCCGAGCTCGCCCACGACTCGCCATCGGAAAGGAAGGCGAGTACCGCCGCATGCTTCTCTTCGACCGGGCGCGCCAGCACCACCACGTCGCGCGCACCGCGCGGCACCAGCGTGAACCCGCGCCCGGTCGCACTGACGTCGGCCAGCGTGCCAAGCATCGAGCGAAGCCGCCCGATTTCGACCCGCAAGCGCGCGCGATGCGATTCGTCGGCGTGCCTTGCCCGGAAAGCGCACGCGATGAGCGTATCCCTCGCCACGTCCGCGGGCCACGCCTCGCCCAGCGCACGGGCAAGTGCGAACAACACGGGACGCCTGGCGAGCGAGACCACGGTGCGTCCTTCACGCACGGCATAACGGCACGCGTCCACCACGAGCGACTTCGACGCCAGCAACGCTTCCACTTCATCAAGCTGGAGGCTTCGCTCCTCGCCACGCGTGATCAGGCGCGCTGCCGGCGTATTCAGGGCAAGGGCGGCGCTTGCGACCTCTGCGGTCAGCGCGGGGATCGCTGCGTGGTGCGCGGCCTGCCCGGCCCGGGCGAGCGCCGCGCGCGCGGTCTTTGTCTGCAGGCGTCGCATCGCGATGCCCGCAACGACCAGCTCGTGAGCGGCCCTCGATGCGGGCGGGAGGGGCGCGGGATCGAGCGTGGCGAGCGTACGTTCGGCCTCGTCGAGGTGGCCGATCAACAGGAGGCGCCGGATTTCGAGATAGCGGGCATAGGCAGCGTTGACCTGGTCGCCATGCGCTTCCAGCGTGGCTCGTGCTGCGTCGAGCGCCTTCGCAGGCCAGCCGAGCTCGCGCGAGACGAGCGCAATCTCGGCCTCGGCAACGACGCACCGCGCGCGGGCCACGGCCTCTTTCGGGCCGAAGGCACGCGCCGCGCTTCGCACCAGTGCCTTCGCCCGGACAAGATCGCCGAGCTGCGCCATCGCGATGCCGCGAAGTGCGAGCGCTGGCGCGTCTTCGCGCAAGGCGACCCGGTTCAGTGCGCCAAGCGGATCACCCGCGGCGAGTGCGCGTGCCGCAGCTGTAATGAGTGAGTCCATCCGAATCCCGCCACACTTGTCACTCCCACCGTTCGAAGCCGGGGCCTAATCTAGCACATGAGTTACCCACCCAATGGAGGGACGAACGATGACCACACATAGCACCGGAACACGTGAAGAATGGCTGGCGGCGCGGCTCGATCTGCTCAAGGCGGAAAAAGAACTGACGCGGCGCAGCGACGAGCTGGCACGGCAACGCCAGGCGCTGCCGTGGGTCCGCGTCGACAAGGACTACCGCTTCGAGACCGATGAAGGAAGTGCCTCGCTGGCGGACCTTTTCGGGGGCCGCTCGCAACTGCTTGTCTACCACTTCATGTTCGGCCCCGATTACAAGGCGGGGTGCCCGTCCTGCTCGGCGATCGCCGATGGCTTCGACGGCTTTGCCATCCACCTGGCGAACCACGACGTCATGCTCCTGGCGGTGTCGCGCGCGCCGCTCGCGAAGCTGCAGGCATACAAGCGGCGGATGGGCTGGACGTTCCCCTGGGCGTCCTCGCTCGACAGCGACTTCAATTTCGACTTCAATGTCTCGATTACCGAGGCGCAACAGCGCGAGGGCAGCGTCGAATACAACTACCAGCGTGGCGGCCACGCGATGGAACAGGCACAGGTCCCGGAGCCGGTCGCCCAGTTCGCGGCTGCCTGCGGCACCGACGCGCCCACATACACGCGCGACCGGCCGGGCATGAGTGCGTTCGTGCTCGAGGACGGCGTGGTCTATCACACCTATTCCACCTATGCGCGCGGGCTGGATGGACTCTGGGGCATGTACCAGTGGCTCGACCGCGCCCCAAGGGGGCGCAACGAGAGCGGCGTGTGGTGGCGCCGGCACGACGAGTACGACAAGCGCTAAGGCGTGCCATCGGGGCGGCGGGCGGATGCGCTGCTCCGGCGCACGCTAGCGGGCAGTGCACCTGATGTTCGAGCTTCTGAGGCGCGCGACGAATGCAGCCGCCTTGGAAGCGCAAATTCCCGGGTCATTGCTGGAGCGCCAGATGACCTGCGGGGCACCGCCTCCGGTCCTGTAGACAGCTTCACATCGCCTTCCGGTTGAGGAGACCGTCACCGTGCGATGCGGACCATTTCCGGTGCAGACATATGATGCGACGGAACCGCCGTCGGGCGAGGCCCCCTTCGCTGCAGCTTTGGCGGGAGGCATGGAGTTTTCGTGACCAGGCTGGTCAGGCGGCTGTTGAACCTGCGGCGGTGGCGGCACCGGCGTGTCGGCAGGCGCAGAATCCGGGGAACTGCTTTTCGGTGTGATCCCGGTAATTGGCGCGGGGATCGTGCAACCGGGTCTTGGCACACACTTGCATCCGACCCCGAACATGCCGCACTTCTCATATTGGCAATCCGGGCACGCGGACCAGGCCAACGGCGGCCAGATGCCGAGCGCCAGTGCGATGCAGAGGCAGTGTCGTACTCGCAGGGACACCATGTCAGAGCCCTCCAGTAGAGCTTGCTAGAGCGGTGTCGGACCGACTTGCCCGGTCGCCTCGGACCCGATGCCATACCTCTCGTTGCACCGATTATAGGAGTCGGGCGCTTCGCAAATTCGCGCGATCGGCCGGATTGCGCACAGTCAGTCATTTCAGCCGGATAAAGGCCTGTTACCGCGCCTTTCCGGCAATCACCAGCGCAATGCCGCCAAGCACCGCGGCGGAGCTGGCCACCAGCCGCAAGGTCAGTGATTCGCCCAGCAGCACGATGCCGCCCGCCGCGGTGATGACCGGCACGCTCAGTTGCACGCTCGCGGCGGTGGCGGCTTTCAGATGCTGCACCACGGCATACCAGATCACATAGCCAATCCCGGACGTCAGCGCGCCGGACAGCAGCGCGTAGCCGAGTCCGGCACTGTCCGGAGAGCGCTGCGACAGCATCAGCAGACTGAGCGCAATCGCAAATGGCACGGCCCGCAGGAAATTGCCGGCGGTGGTCATGGTGGCATCAGACGCCCCTTTGCCGCGCAGGGAATACACGCCCCAGGCGATGCCGGCCGCGATCATGAGCAGCGAAGAGACCAGCGGCGGCGCCGCAAGTCCGGGCAGCACCAGCCACACCAGCCCGGCCAGCGCCAGCATCAGCCCCAGCCACTGCTGCCCCTGCAGGCGTTCGCCCGCGTACAGGCCGTAGCCGATCATGGTTGCCTGCACCGCGCCGAACAGCAGCAGGGCGCCGGTGCCGGCCGGCAGGCGGATATAGGCATAGGAGAACGCGGCCGCATAGGCGAACAGCGCCAGCGCCGAATACCAGCTCCCGCCGGTGCCGCGCTGCATGCCAGGGCTGCGAAGCCTGCGCCTTGCCAGCCCGATTACCCACAGCACGCCAGCGGCCGACGCGACCCTGGCGAGCGTGAAGCTTGCCGCGTCGATGGCGGTGCCCTTTAACGCCAGCCGGCACAAGAGCGAATTGCCGGCAAAGGCGAGCATTGTCAGCGCCGTCAGCAAGGCAATGCGCGCACGCAACATGGGCAGCCGCGCTTTGTCTTCAGGCGGCCGGCTTCGGCGTGTCGCCGATGGCAAAGGACGACAGATGCTCGATGGCCTTCACCAGGCCCGAGTGATCCCAGCCCGCGCCGCCGAGCCCGTCGCAGACATTGAACAGCTGCTGGCACGACGCCGTGTTCGGCAGGCTCATGCCCAGCTTGCGCGCGGTCGACAGCGCCAGGTCCAGGTCCTTCTGGTGCAGTGCGATGCGGAAGCCCGGGTCGAACGTGCGCTTGATCATGCGCTCGCCATGGACCTCCAGGATGCGCGAACTGGCAAAGCCGCCCATCAGCGCCTCGCGCACGCGTGCCGGATCGGCGCCGGCGCGGGCGGCCAGCACCAGCGCCTCGCTGACGGCCTCGATGGTCAGCGCGACGATCACCTGGTTGGCAACCTTGGCCACCTGCCCGTCGCCCACCGCGCCCACCAGCGTGATGTTCTTGCCCATCAGCTGCAGCAGCGGCAGCACACGATCGAAGACCGCCTGCTTGCCGCCGGCCATGATCGACAGCGTGCCCGCCTTGGCGCCGACTTCCCCGCCGGAGACCGGCGCGTCGATGTACTCGCCGCCCGCTGCCTCGATACGGCGGGCGAACTCGCGCGTCTCGATGGGCGAGATCGAGCTCATGTCGATCACCGTCGCGCCCCTGGCCAGCCCGGCCGCGACACCGTTCTCGCCAAACAGCACGCGTTCCACGTCGGGCGTGTCTGGCAGCATCAGGATGACAACCTCCGACTGCCTGGCGACCTCGGCGGCGCTGGCGCATGCCTGGATGCCGGCATCCTGCAGGGCCTGCGGCACGCCGCTGCGCGTGTGCGCGAAGAGGGTGTGGCCGCCGTTCAGCAGGTGCTGCGCCATCGGCGTGCCCATCACGCCCAGTCCGATGAATCCGATCTTGCTCATGTCAGTGTCCGGTTGATTGTTCTGCCCGCATGCCGGGTGCTGGCTGCAAGGCTTGTCATGATGATAGTCAGTGAGGCACTGGGAGTGATCAAGGGAAAGCCCCGTCGCCGTGTGACGGTGACGGGGCTTCATGATACGGCAGCCGGGTGGCTCAGGCGTGAGGGGCCGGGGAGGCCTGGCCGAGAATCTCGCGGATCCGGGCCAGGTAGCGCTCGCCGACAGCGCGGTGCGCGCGTGCCGATTCCTCGGCAAATTCCCGGCGAGTGGGCGGCCGGATGCCCAGGCTGCGGCAAATGGTGGACAGGTATGGCTTGCGCGCCCCGGCCAGCCGCGTCGCGGCAGCCTGCAGGGCGGCGTCGCCGATACGCCCGCGCAACCACGCCAGAACCTGGCGGTCATAGTCGTTCTGAACCCGGATCAGATGTTCCATGTGCAGCTCCCACTGTTCATCCATACAGTTACTGTAAATATATACAGTATCCGGGAATTGGCAAGGGCCGCATCAGTGGAATGAGCGCTTTCAGGCATGCATGCCGGCTGGTCAAAGCCGAAGCCCTCGCCGCGCCTGACTAGGCCAGCAGCACCGCCCCCGCATGGAGAAGCACGCCGACAGCGCCACCGACGAAGGTGCCGTTGATGCGTATGTACTGGAGATCGGGCCCGATCTCGGCCTCGATCTTCCGGCTGACTTCATCGGCGTTCCAGCTCTGCACGACTTCGGTGATCAGCGCGGAAATCTGGCGCCCGTAGCGCAGCATCATGGTGCGCACGAGATCCAGCCACCATGCATTGAGCTTTTGCTGGATGCCCGGATCCTCCGAAACGGATTTGCCGATGGAAGCCAGCGCGGCGGCCATCGTGTCGCGGATCAGGGACCGTTCGCTGCCGATATCGGCGCTCAGGCGCGTTCGCGCGCGTTCCCAGAGGATCCGGTAGTAGTCCTCCCGCCTGAGATACCGGATGCAGTCCCGCATCCATGCCTTGCCGACACGCCGATAGTCGTCGGAGGCCTGCAGCTTGCCGATCAGTTCCTGCACGGCGGCGTCGAACTGCTGGCGCAGCTCGTGATCCGGATTCGCGACGACTTCATGCAGCAGGGCAATGATGCCTTCCACGAACTTGTTGACGATATAGGCATCGAGCAGGGCAGGCGTGTACCTCGATGCCTCGCCGAACTTTGCCTTGACCATATCCGAGTTGGCGACGAGCCAGCGCTCCAGCGCCCGCAGCCCGTGGTCCAGCAGCGGCTGATGGCGATCGCCTTCGGTCAGGATCGTCAGGACATTGCCGGCCAGGCGGGACACGTCGAGCGTGCGCAGTTGCGGCACCACCGTGCGTTCGAAGAAGCGCGCGGCTTCCTTGCCGTCGAAGCTGCGCAGCAGGGCGGGAACCGAGTCAGCGACGGAGTTGGCGATGATCCTGCTGTTTTCCGGCCGGGCCAGCCAGGCGGCCACGGCTCCGGCCGTGTTCTGGCCGCGGAGCCTGTCGACGACGATCTCGGGCGTCAGGAAGTTCTGTTCAACGAAGCTGCCCAGGCCACTGGCAATCCGCGCCTGGTTCCGCGGAATGACTGCCGTGTGCGGGACCGGAATGCCGAACGGATGCCGGAACAGCGCCACCACGGCGTACCAGTCGGCGATGGCGCCCACGGTGCCCGCCTCGGCGAAGGCGCGCAGCCATGCCAGCGCCGGATAGTCGCGCTGGAAGATGATGCTGACGACCAGCAGGCCGATCATGCAGGCGAGCAGGCCCGTTGCGGTGGCCCGCATGCGGGTCAGCCGCTGCTGCTTCAGCAGTTCAGGCGCACTGGCCGCAGCCATGCGCCTGCCGGCCCTGTTGCCGGTCAGATCGCTCAACACGATGCCTGTCGAAGGAATTTCCGGATCACGGGTGCAACATCTCCTGCGCGTGCAATCAGAAACAGGTGGCCGTCATCGATGACGTGAAGCTTCGCCTTGGGAATGCGCGCGGCCAGTATCCTGGCGTTGGTGAGCGGCACGATGGGGTCGTCATTGCCGTGCATGACCAGCGTGCACTGGCGTAGTGTACCGAGCCAGGGCAGGCTGCTCCACCCCCATGCGGCCAGCAGCTGGTAGACGTAGCCCCGCCCCCGCGGTGGCTGGATATGCCGGGCGTGCTCGGTCAACAGGTGAGCATTGGTGCGATAGGCGCCTCCGTAGATCTCCGCGCCGATCTTCGCCAGGTAGGCCGGGTCCGTATAGCGGCGCGGCATGACCAGTTTCGACAGGACCGAGAGCTTGCCCGGCACCATGATCACGCCGGGCGATGTCGCGGCCAGGATGAGCCGGCGGCATCGCGTCGGATACAGGTGCGCAAACTGCTGAGCGAGCGCACCGCCCCACGATACGCCCAGGACATCGACCGGTCCGTGATGGCCGAGCCGCGTGAGCAGCTTGTCAGCCATCACGGCGAGGTTCGAGAAGCGATAGGGCACCAGCGGCACCGGCGAGCCGCCGACGCCGGGCACATCGAAAATAATGACGCGGACGTCCCCGAGCGCCTCGGCGAAGGGCTCGACCAGCTCAAGATTGGCGCCGATGCCATTGAAAACCAGCAACGGCGGCGACGCGTCGCTGCCGGGGCGGATGCCCACACGCAGCGCCTGGCCATCCAGGTCGATGGTCTGGATCTGCAAGGCGCTGGCCGCCTCGGGGCTGATTTCTGGTTCACGCATTCGGGTGGCTTTCCGTGTGGGGTACCGCGTTCAGAAGGGCCGGCGTTCGGCGTGCCGGCCGCCGGGTCACTTGCCGGGCTGCAGGCGCGCCTTGAATTCCTCGACGTTCTCGGCCACGCGCTTGCTGATCACCGCGAAGCAGTCCGCCTGGGTCTTCCAGGCAGTATCGACCAGATCCTGCGTGTTCGTCACGGCCTTGCGCAAGCCCTGCTGAAGCAGTTCGCCGCTGCTCTCGGATGCCTTCGCACCCGGGGTCGTACGTTGTGCGATCAGCGTTTGCACGTCTGCCATGGCCGCGCGCAGGAAATCGGCCTGCTTCTGGCCGAGCGACTGGATGCCGGAAAGTGCTGTGCCGTTGGCAGCCAACAGCGCTTCGATATCCTTGCGGCGCGACTCCATGATCGCGCTGGCGTCGAGGCCCGGCAGCCTGAACTGCCTGATCATGCTGGTGTACTGGGTGAACAGGTTGTTCGGTGTGGTGGATTCCATGATGAAGATCTCCGGATAGAGCGGCTGTGAAAACTTGAGTCGTGCAGGCCAGCCCGGCCGCGTCACTCGGCGAAATAAGTTCCTGGCGCGGCGGCAAGCGGCGGATGGCGCTTGTTGCCGGCCTTTGCCGGCGCCGGGCGCAGCTCGCCGGAACGCTCGGCCAGCCACTGGCGCCAGTTGTCCCACCAGGAGTCCGCTTCGGGCCTGGCGCTCAGGAGCCAGTCGTCGGGGCTCTCCGGCAGTTCCGGGTTGAGGAAGTACTTCGCCTTCGGGTTGCCGGGCGGGTTGATCAGGCTCTGGATATGGCCGCTCGAGCTCAGCACGAAGCGGGTATTGCCGCCAAAGGTGCGGGCGGTGTTGTAGACACCCTTCCATGGCGTGATGTGATCCGTAATGCCGGCCACCACGTACTTGTCGCACGACACCTCGGACAGGTCGATCGGCGTGCCGAGCACGGTCAGCGCGCCAGGCTTGGCGAACAGGTTGCCGGCAAAGATGTCGAGCAACTGGCCATGGAACTTCGCCGGCAGGCGCGTGGTGTCGTTGTTCCAGTACAGGATGTCGAACACCGGCGGCGCGTTGCCCAGCAGGTAGTTGTTGACCCAGTAGTTCCACACCAGGTCATTGGGCCGCATCCAGGCGAATACGCGCCCCATGTCCTCGCCCTCCAGCACGCCCTTCAGGATGCTGGCCTGCTTGGCCGCCGAAATGCTTTCCGGCGTGGCAAACAGACCGATCTGCGAATCGGCGGTACTGTCGAGCACGGCCACCATCAGCGTGGACGCGTTCACGAGCTTCTCCTTGTGGGCCTCCAGGTGGCCGAGCAGCGCCGCCATCGTCATGGCACCGGAGCAGGCCCCATGCAGGTTCACATCATCGCTGCCCGTGATGTCGCGGATCGCGGCGATGGCTTCGATCAGCGCGCTGACATAAGTGTCGAGATCCCAGTCGCGATGCTCGATCGCCGGATTGCGCCAGCTCACGACAAACACCTGGAACTGGTTCCGGAGCATGTAGTCGACAATGCTCTTGCCTTCGGACAAGTCGAAGATATAGAACTTGTTGATCTGCGGCGGCACGATCAGCTGCGGGCGCGCATACACGTTGGGCGTGGACGGCGTGTACTGGATCAGTTCGAGCACCTCGTTGCGGAACACCACCGAACCCGGCGAGGTGCCGAGATTCCTGCCGACCTCGAACGCGCTCTTGTCCACCTGGGACGGCATGCCCTGGTTCGTCAGCGCATCGGTGACGATATTGCGCAGGCCGGAGATCAGGCTGGCGCCACCGGACTCGATGATCTTCCTCAGCGCGGCTGGGTTGCCGAGGAGCGTATTGGTCGGCGACAGCGCGTCGGTCATCAACGAGAGCACGAATTGGGCGCGCTCCTTGCTCTTGTCATCCAGGGCCGAGCGCTCGACGAAGCCAGACAGCGCATTGCACCACGCCAGGTAGCCTTGCATCGACATGCGGTACAGCGGATTGTCCTGCCAGGCCGGGTCCGAGAACCGCCGGTCACCCTTCTGCGGCGCAGTCGTCGATTTGCCGGCCAGCACCGACATCAGCTCGCGTGCCAGTGCGGCTTCCTGCTCCAGCCATTGCACCGGATGCCGCACGGCCTGCATGCCGATCTGTTGCGCGGTGGCCATGATGTCGCCCGGGCGCACGCCGATAAACGGGTTGGGCCCGCGCGAGCGTGGCTTGTCCTGGGTCGCGCTTGCGTCCGCTGTGCCGGTGCTGTCGCGCGTTTCGATTATTGCCGTCATTGTTGTCTCCTCATGCCTCGTGTCTTGCCCTGGTGCCAGCCGATGTGTCATGCCACCAGCAGCGCCAGTGTTTCCGCGAGCAGCGCCGGCTTGCTTTCGCCGTCGATCTGCAGTTCATTCGCCATCTTCACCATGTAGCGCCCGTTGCCCTTGTCCTCGACGGACAGCAGGGTCACGCGGCTGCGCACCCGGGAACCGGTTTTCACCGGCGCCATGAAGCGCACCTTGTCCAGTCCGTAGTTCAGCCCGGAGGACGCGTCCTTCGGAATCAGCCCGATCTCGATGGCCAGCGACGCCAGCAACGAGAGCGTCAGGTAGCCGTGCGCGATGGTTCCGCCGAACGGGCTTTCGCGTTTTGCGCGCCCCACGTCAACATGGATCCATTGCTTGTCGCCAGTGCATTGCGCGAAGGCGTCGATGCGTGCCTGGTCGACAAGTACCCAGTCCGAAACGCCCAGTTCCCGGCCGACAAATTTGCCGAGCGTGGCCATGCTGTATCCAGGAATGCTCATGATCGTGTTTCCTTGAAATCGTTGGAGAAAGCTCAGGCGAACTGCTCGCGCATCAGCTTTTTGTTCAGCTTGCCGATGCTGGTCTTCTCCAGCGCGGGGACGATCCTGACGATCTGCGGCAAGGCATACTTCGAGATATGGCCCGACTCGCTGTAGGTGAGCACGTGCCGCTTGATGTCATCCTCGCTGGCCAGGGCCGCGTCGGGCTTGAGCACGACCAGCGCTGCCGGCCGTTCGCCCCATTTCTCGTCCTTGATGCCGATGACCGCGACCTCGGCGACGGCGGGGTGCCTGGAGATCAGGCTTTCGATCTCGAGCGACGACACCCATTCGCCGCCGGACTTGATCACGTCCTTGATGCGGTCCGTGATCTGCACGTAGCCATCCGGGTCGATGCTGGCGATGTCCTGCGTATGCAGGTAGCCGCCTTCCCAGAGCTGTTCGGAAGCCTGCGGATTCTTCAGGTAGCCCTGGGTCAGCCACGGCGCCCGCACCACGATCTCGCCGCATGCCTTGCCGTCGTGCGGCAGGTCATCCATGTCCGCGTCGACGATGCGCAGGTCGACCAGCGGCACCGGCACGCCGGTCTTGCAGCGCAGGCGGACTTCCTCGTCGGTGTCGCGCGGGCTCGCATCGGGAGCGAGCTGCGCCAGGGTCAGCAGCGGGCCCGTCTCCGACATGCCGTAGCCGCTGAACACATCGATGCCGCGCTCGAGTGCGGCGCGTGCCAGGCCGTGGGGCAGGGCGCCGCCACCGATCACCATTTTCCAGCGGGTCAGGTCGACAGACTTTCCTTCGGCGCATCCCAGCAGCATGTGCAGGATGGTGCCGACGCAATGCGAGAACGTCACGCCTTCATCGCGCACCAGCCGCATGATCTGGTCCGGTGCGTAGCGGCCCGGGTAGACCTGCTTCACGCCGAGCACCGTGGCCACGTAGGGCATGCCCCACGCGTGGACGTGGAACATCGGCGTGAGCGGCATGTAGACGTCGCCGCGGTGGAAGCGCTGGCCGGCTTCCGGGCTGGCCAGCGCGGCCATCAGCGTGATGGTGTGCAACACCAGCTGCCGATGCGAGAAATAGACGCCCTTCGGCAACCCGGTGGTGCCGGTCGTATAGAACGTGGTGGCCCGGGTGTTTTCGTCGAAGTCGGGGAAGTCGTACTCGCTCGGGCTCGCGGTGAGCAGCGTCTCGTACTCGGCGGAAAAGGGGATCGAGTGCGCCGGGAGTTCGCCGCCCTCATCGTCGATGCTGACGAAGACCCGGACGGTTTCGAGCTTGTCCCGGATCGACTCGACCACGGGCAGAAAGTCCGAGTGCACGAGCAGCACTTCCGCGCCGGCATGGTTGATCGTGTAAAGGATCTCCTCCGGCGAAAGGCGCACGTTCACGGTCTGCAGCACGGCACCCATCATCGGCACCGCGAAATAGCATTCGAGGTAGCGGTGGCTGTCCCAGTCCATCACGGCCACGGTGGTGCCGTGTGTGGTGCCGAGCCGGCTCAGGCCGTTGGCCAGCCGCCCGATGCGCTCGCGCAGGGTGGCGTAGGTCTGGCGGTGCTTGCCGCGATAGACGATCTCCTGATCGGCTGCGTGGGAAAGCGGCGTATTCAGCAACTGCTTGATCAGCAGCGGATACGCATATGCCGAGGGTGTCATTCCCATCACCTGGTCCTGCATTCTGTTCTCCTGAGATACGGAATCTGTGGGGTTTTGTGCTTGGGTCTATCGTCGCTGCGGTGCAGCAACGCAACCATCCCCCGAAAAGGGGAGCGTCGATGGGGGTAGGGAAAACGCGCAGACGAGCGCCACGAAGCGGTGGAGCGGGGGCGGGTGCGGCGTCAGAGCCGCATCAATGTGGGCGAACGAGGCCGAGGGATTGCGCGCGTGCAACCGCGTGGGCGCGCTTGTCGACAGACAGCTTGATGAAGATGCTCTTGACGTGGGACTTCACCGTTTCCGGCCCGATGCCAAGCGTGCGGGCGATTTCCTTGTTCGATTGCCCTTCGGCGATCAGGCCGAGAATGTTGCGTTCGCGGCCGCTCAGCGATTCACGTGCCGCCTCGGCGCCGGCGCTGTCCTCGGGCTGATAGCGCGCACGCCAGCCTTCCAGCAGGCGCTCGATGTAAGCGAGCAGTGCCTTGCTCTGCGATGTGGAGGGCGTGTCCTCCCGAACCGCGCGCAGCAGCGCACCTGTCTCCGCGCCCTGGTCGAGAATGGTCCGGAACACGCCAGCGGCGGCAGCGGCTTCCAGAATTTCGCGGAACACGCACACGGCCTTCTCGCGTTCATTGGCACGCAGGTAAGCAATGGCGAGCGTGCAGCGCAGGCGCAGCGCCAGGTAGTCGCGATGCTTGCGCCCGGCGTTCTCCAGCAGTGTGTTCAGCAATGCCGCGGCATCCTCCATGCGGTCCTGCGCCATCGCCAGGTACGCGCCCCCCAGCGCGCGATAATTTTCGATCTGCCTCGCGTTGGACCACTGAAGGGCGGCCGAAGGCTGCGCAAGCTCGTCGAGCCGCGCGACGCACGCCGCGGCTTCGCCGACGCTGCCTTCCGCAAGCAGGAGCCGGATGCGTTCGATCAGGGCGGTCGCAATCAGCCGGTTCCACCGGCGCGAGTAGCCAAGGCTCTCTGCCTGGTCGAGCAAGGCGTAGGCCTTGTCGGTTTCGGAACGTGCGACGGCGATGCGCACAAGCACCAGGTAGGCGACCATCACGCTGTCGAGCAGCACCGCGGCATTGATGATCGGGAAACGGTCGGCAATCAGCGCTTCCGCCTCGTCGAGCCGGTCCTGTTCGTAGCGTATCTGCGCCATCAGGGGCGCGCACACTGCGGCGGAGGTGGACTGCGGTCCGACATGGTGCTCGGCCAGGCGCATGGATTTCATGAAATGCCGCTCGGCCTGCGCGAAATGCATCTGCTGCAGCTCGGCCAGTCCAAGCAGGCAGAAGTAATACACGGACGAGAACACATTGCGCTGGTCGTCCTCGTCCGAATAGGGAATCCAGGGTGTTGCGTAGAAGCTGTCGAGATCGCCAGCCTTCCAATGGGCAAAGCGGACGACGTTCGAAACTACGTTGGTGGTCCAGGCATGGCTGGCAGGCCGTTCGAGGCAGGCCTGCGCAATGGCCAGCGCACCCCGGGGATCGTCCTGCAGCGCGGCGGCGACAGCGCGTACCGCCTGGCATTCCCAGCGGATGTGTTCGCGCTCGGGCAGCGTTCCCGCCGTCATGTCGTCCTCGATGGAGGTCAGCATGGCCGAAGATTCATCGAACCGCATGGCCAGGGCCATGCCCCAGGCGATCGCCAGCCGGACCTCGTTCTGGCTTCGCATCAGGTCGGCGGGAAACTGGCGTTGCCAGCCCAGCAAGGTGAGCAGGTCGCCCTTCCTGACCAGTGCCATGGCGCAGTTGCCGATCAGCCTGATGGCCTCGTCGCTGTCGTTCGCGGCGATCGCATGGCGCACCGCGTCGGTCCAGAGCTGCCGCGCCGCATACCATTGGCAGGCGCGCAGGTGCAGTGCCGCAAGCTCTTCCTGCGCGCCGGATTCAAGCCGTTGGCGCAGATACTCCCGCAGCAGGTGGTGGTAGCGGAACCAGTGGCCGTGCGCGTCCATGGGTTCCAGCAACAACTGCCGCGTCGCAATGCGTTCGAGCATGGACTGGCTGGCGTCGAGTCCGGTTACCGCCTGGCACAGCGGTGCGGTCAGGGCATCGAGAATGGACGTACTCAGCATGAACCGCACCATCTCGTCGGGCAGCCGCCAGAGCATGTCCTCGATGTAGGCAGCAATCGGGCGCGCCGTGCCGGACGGCACGACGATTTCCCAGCCACTGCCACCGGGCTTTTCCCGCAGCAGCGTCGATGCGGAGATACGCAGCGCGGCGGCCCAGCCCTCTGTCGTTGCATGCAGTTTGCTGACGTCGGGCTCCGGGAGTTTGCCGGCGCATTCGTGCTCCAGGAAGCGCTGCGTCTCGTCGAGGCTGAAGCGCAGCATCGGCGCTTCGATCTCCAGCAGTTCGTTCTGTGCCCTGAGGCGCGCTAGCGGCAGGGGCGGGTCGGAGCGCGTGCCGATGATCAGATGAAGATTCGACGGTGCATGCGCGAGCATGAACGCCACGGCCTCATGGATCGCCGGGAGGTGGATCAGGTGATAGTCGTCCAGGAACAGGTAAATCTCGTCCTCGATCTCGGCGAGCTCATTGATCAGGGGCGCAATGACGGTTTGCGCCGGAACAAGGGAGGTTTCCGCCGTGAGACCGATGGCCGATGCGCCCACGCTGCTGCACGCCTGGCGCAGCGCCTTCGCCAGATGATGGAGGAAGCGGGCCGGCTCATCGTCGCCGCCATCCAGCGACAGCCAGGCCGTGCGGGCGCCACCCGAACGCAATCGCGTGAGCCACGCGGTTGCCAGCGAGGTCTTGCCGAACCCGGCGGGCGCCTTGATCACGGTGAGGCGCCGGGCTGTGGCCGCGTCCATCAGATCGAGCAGGCGCGGCCGATCGATCAGTCCGGCCGGCATGCGCGGCGGAATCAGCTTCGTGGCAAGCAGGAGGGGTAGCTTCTCAATGGCCATCCGTTCCCCGGTCAGGCATTGGAACTGCTCACGACAGCGGGCGGGGGCAAGCGCGGTGGCAATGAGTAGGGCTGCCGGCGTAGGGCCCCGCCGGCAAATGATACGCCCAACAAACTCGGAAATGGGGCCTCGGTCCCGGTACGTTGTGCTGCGGTGCAATAGGCAGGAACGACGCCGGGCCGCGGCGGTGGCGGCCGGCCGTTCCTGCCCTACAGGAGTCCGAGCACCCTGGCCTGCGCCACGGCCTGCATGCGGTTGCCAGTGCCCAGCTTGCCGTTGATCCGCCGCAGGTGGGTCTCGATGGTGTTCTCGGAGACGAACAGCAGGCGGGCCAGCTCCTTGTTTGAATGCCCGTCGGCCAGCCGCCGGATGATCTGCAGTTCACGTGGACTGAGCAGTCCGTCCTGTTCGTTGCGTGCCGGGCTGACCGCCTGGGACGGGGGGCTCGCAGCGTGCAGGAGCCGTTCCAGATACGCGGGGTCCAGACCGCTCTGCTCCGAATTCACGAGGGCCAGCAACGGCTGGAGCTGCCATGGCTCGTCGGCGAAGAGCCGGATCGCCTGCCAGGCCTGTCCTGCCCGCAGGGCCTGCGCCGACCACGTCGATGCTTCCTGCCGCCTTCCGGCGGCGAGCTCGGCCTGCGCCAGCAGCCAGGACAAGCGTGCCGCGCGCCGCGCGCGCCCGGTGCGCTCCGCATGGCGCACGGCAGCTTCCATGCGGGCCGTGGCATCGCGACTGTCGCCGGCTGCCAGCGCGAGGCGGAATCCGGCGATCTCAATGTCGTCGATATCCTCCGCATATGGTGAGACATGGAATGGCTTTGACCGGGACGTGGCGACCGCTAGCGCATGCCGGGCATTGGCCACGTCGCCGGCGAGCAGGGCCAGCCGGCTCCTGTCGATCGCGGCCGCCACACCCAGCCGTGCGATGCCGCGTGCATCGCCAAGCTCCTGCAGCCCGTTGAGGTAGCCAAGCGCCTTGTGGGAGTCGCCGGCCAGCGCTGCAATACGCGATGCAATCCGGCAGGCGACGATCAGGTGGTCCGGCAGGCAGGTGTCGCCGATCAGCCCGAAGTACTCGCCCAGCAATGCCTCCGCCGCGGCAATCTCGCCGGTTTCATAGAGGGCTTCGGCCAGGAGCGCGCCCGCAACCGGTCCGGAACTCGTATAGCGCTGGCCTGCCGCAATCGTACGGTTGAGGATCGCGCTGAAGCGCGCCACGCCATCGCGCACGTTTCCCTGCAGCATATCGATCATGCCTTCGATGCAGGCGCTGTATGTCAGCCCGTAGAGCGCGCCCACCGATTCCAGCTCGCGCCGCGCCAGCAGCAGGGTGTGCCGCGCCGCCACGTACTCGCCCAGCAGCATGTCGCCATAGGCAACTGCGTTGTGCAGCAGCCCTGTGATGAACGGAGACGATTGTTCGGGGCCGGCAAGCGCCTCGCGTGCGGCCTGGACGGCATCGTCGAGCGAGTCGGACCAGGCCGAGAGCATGACGCGCAGCACGGCGACATCCTCGCGGTGGGGCGCCGAACCGTGGGATTCCAGCTCGCCGAGCCATTGTTCGGCCCGTGCATACCGGTGCAGGAAGACCGCGGCATATGCGCCCGCGGTCAGCAGCACGGGACGGCGCGCGAGCTCGTCACCCGGCAGCGCTTCCATCCACTGCACGACCTGGCTCATCTGGCCGCCGCGCACGTAGTCCATGCTGCATTGCTCGAGGATGTCGGCGGCCAGCACGGTGTCGCCCGCCTCGGTGGCATGCGCGACGGCCTGGCCATATCGCGCAGTGGCTGCCAGCCAGCTTGCCGCCCTGGCATGCAGGCCGGAAATCCCGGGGCCGCACGTGCGCGCCAGTTGCGCGCGCAGGAACTGGCGGAACAGCGGGTGGTAGCGATACCAGTCGCCGTCCGCCTCCATCGGCAGCAGGAAGAGGTTGTCCCGGATGCTCAGGGCAATCCATTCGGCGCTGTCCGCTTCGCCGAACACGGCATCGCACAGCTGGGGGCAGAAGGCGTCGAAGATCGACGAGCGCAGCACGAAGCGGCGATGTTCCGCCGACAGCCGCGAGAGCACATCCTCGGCCAGGTATTCGGCAAGGTTGCCGGAGGCGCCGGAGAGCTGACGCAACCAGGCCCGGGAGTCGGCGCGGCCGCTCAAGGCCGTGGCGGCAAGTTGCAGCGCGGCGGGCCATCCCTCAGTGCTGGCCCGCAAGGCATCGAGGTCGGGCATCGGCCATCGCGATGCCCCGGCATCCGACCATGTAGTCCCGGATCTCGGCAGCGTTGAAGCGCAGCATCGATGCATCGACCTCCAGCAGCCGCCCCTGCACGCGCAGGCGCCCGAGGGGGAGGGCGGGCTTGTGGCGCGCCCCGAACACAAGGCGTTGCCCGGGGGCGAGGCTGAAGGCCAGTTCGCTGAAGACCGAGAGCACGGCCGGGTCGGCGATCTGTTCGAACTCATCGACAAACAGCGCGAGCGGCGCATCCACCCGGGACAGTGCGTCGAGCAGTTGGCGGGCGGATCCGCCCGCCATGCCACGTGAGGCATCGATCCCCGGATCGGTCGCAGGCATGTCGAGCGGCATCGGCAGCGCCGCGCCCAGGGCGGCCCGCAGGTATGGCACCAGCCGCCCGAGGTCGTTGTCCGCGGCATCGACAGTCAGCCACGCGACCGGCAATCCCCGCTGCCGCGCTGCGCCGAGCAGCTGGCGCATTGCCGTGGTCTTGCCAAAGCCAGCGGGTGCGCAGACCAGCGTGACTGTGGCCGGGGCATGCTCCCAGGTGTCGGCGATGGCACTCCGTTCCACGCCACGCGAGGCGTCGGCCGGAGGGGCGAGCTTGAGCACGTTGAGCGCCGGGGCGGGTGGCAGGTCGCCAGGAATCATAGGGTTGCGAAGCTCCGTGTGGGCCTGATCCGTTGCACGCGTCACATCGCCACCAGCGTAGCGCGTCCGGGCGGCAGATGCCAGCGCGCCAAGCGGCTCTACACCCGCGATTCACGGATTTCCGTGACACCAGCGGGGAAGCAAATTCACGGATCGGCGTGATGGTCGCCCCGGGGGCGCCGCCCTAATCTTCAGCCACAGAGATCGAGCGCCCACGCAGGCGCCACGGGATACCGGCCACCACGCCAGACCAAGGAGACAAGACATGAATGCCAAGGCAACACCAGACGCCGTCGCACCCGCAATGCCGGCCTCGCCCAAGCCAAAGCTCGGCCCGCTGGGCGCACAGCCAGCATTGTCCGAAACGGCCGCCATGGTCCAGCAGACGGTTCACCGCTTTGCGGAGGACGTCCTGCGGCCAGTCGGGATCCAGCTCGACCGCATGACACCGGACGCCGCGATCGCGCCCGAATCGCCGTTCTGGGCAGCACGCAAACAGTATCTCGACCTCGGCTTCACGATCGCTACCATGTTCGAACTCGAGCCGGCCGAGCGGGCCCAGGTCATGAGCGTGTTGTTCGAGGAACTGGGCTGGGGCGATGCCGGCCTGGCGATCTCGATCGGCGCGGGCCTGCTGCCCGCCTTCATGGCAGCCGCGTTCGGCAACCGCTTCCTGATGGAACGCTTCCCGGACACGATGCTGGGCTGCTGGGGCATCACCGAGCCCGATCACGGGTCCGACTCGCTCGATGCGAACCGCATGATCTTTCACGCCCAGGGCAAGTACGGGCGGCCGAACTGCGTGGCGACGCTGGATGGCGACAGTGTGGTCATCAACGGGCAGAAGTCCGCCTGGGTATCGAACGGAACCATCGCGGAGGTCTGCATCCTCTACTGCGCGGCGGATTCCGGCGATGGCCCCGACACGCAGCGCGGCTGCGTGGTCTATGTGCCAATGGACGCACCGGGCGTCACGCGCGGCAAGCCGCTGGACAAGATCGGGCAGCGCGCGCTCAACCAGGGCGAGATCTATTTCGACGATGTGCGCCTGTCGAAGGACTATCTGCTTGCCGGCCCCGATGACTATCTGCAGGCTGTCTATGCCATCCACACCTTCGCCAATTCCATCATGGCCACGGTGTTTGCCGGCACTGCCAGGTCCGCCTACGAACTGGCGCTCGGCTATGCGCATGAGCGCAAGCAGGGGGGCGTGCCGATCATCCGTCACCAGTCTGTCGCGCACCGCCTCTTCCACCTGGCGAGGAAGGTCGAATGCTCGCGCGCGCTGGCCCAGCGCGTGGTGCAGTACAACCTGACCAACGATCCTCCCGCGCTGCATGCCGGGATGATGGCGAAGGTCACGTCGACGCAGCACGCCTTCGAAGTTGCCAGCGACGCCCTGCAGATCTTCGGCGGCAACGGGCTCACGCGCGAATACCCGATCGAGAAGATCCTGCGCGATGCGCGTGCTTCGCTCATCGAGGACGGCTGCAACGAGGTCCTCGCCATCAAGGGCGGGTTCTACCTGATCGATGAGGAGCGGCTGTGATGTCAAGTACCGCACAAGCCGCGCGCGACGAACTGATCCTGGCAAACCTGGTAGCCAACCGGGTGGAATCGGAACCGGACCGCGACGTCCTCACTTTCGAGAGCGCTGGCGGGACCGAGGAAGTCCGCACCTACCGCCAGCTCTGGGAGAACGGCTGCCGGATCGCGGCCGGACTCGGCCAGGCGGGCATGGCGCCAGGCGACCGCTTCGCGTTGCTGATGCAAAACCATCCCGAGTTCGTCGAAGCCATGGTAGGTGCCTCCATCAGCGGCACGGTCTTCGTGCCGATTGATCCTCGCACCCGCGGCGACAAGCTCGCCTACATGCTGCGCCACTCGGGCTGCAAGGGAGTCATCTGCGCTGACTACGCCATGCAGGCGCTGGAGGCGGTCCGGGACCAGGTGCCGTCGCTGGAATGGGTCTGGGTGCTGGAGTCCGGCGAGCCTGACGTGCCAGCCCCGGGGACAGGCAGCCGCCGTGTCTCCGAGGTACTGTCCGGGCCGGTACCGGCGGCGGAGATCCGCAGCGTGGATCCGATGGCGCCCATGCAGATCATGTACACCTCTGGCACCACCGGTGACCCCAAGGGCGTGGTGATGCGGCACGCCCGCTACGGAGCCGCGGCAGGGTGGGCACCGCTGTTCGGGTACAGCCGCGATGACCGGCCCTATACGGGCCTCTCCCTGACGCATGGCAACGCGCAGATTGTGACCCTTGCAGCGAGCCTCAAGCTTGGCATGCGCGCGGTGTTCAGCCGGCGCTTCACCAAGTCGCGCCTGTGGGATATCGCGCGCAAGTGCGGCTGCACGACCTTCACGCTGCTCGGCGGCATGACCACGGCGATCTACAGCGAGCCGCCCAGGGCCGACGATGCCGACAACCCGGTCCGCTTCGTCATCAGCGCGGGCATGCCTGGCGCCATCTGGGATGCGTTCGCGCGGCGCTTCGCCGTGCGCATCGTGGAGTTCTATGGCGCGGTGGAGGGCGGGCTGACCATCAATACGGGCGAGGGGCCGGCCGGCAGCATCGGCAAGCCACCGCCGTTCCTCAACGTGCGGCTGGTCGACGAGGACGATCACGACGTGGCGCCAGGCCAGCCAGGCGAGCTGATCTTCCAGCTGGCCAATGGCTCGCCGGCCGATGTGGTCTACCTGCACAACCCCGAGGCTTCTGAAAGAAAGACGCAGGGAGGATGGCTGCGCATGGGGGATATCGGGCATCGCGACGCGCAAGGCTGGCTCTATTTCGACTATCGCATCGGCGGCGGCATTCGCCACAACGGCGACTTCATCCAGCCGGGCGAAATCGAGAAGGTCATTGCCGAGTGCGACGACGTTGCGGACGTCTATGTCTATGGCGTGCCTGCCGCGTCCGGCGCGCCTGGCGAGAAAGACGTGGTGGCCGCCATCGTGGCTGTCGCCGGCACGCAGATCGATCCGCAGGCTGTCTTCTCGCGGTGCAGGCAGCGTCTGAACGCAGGCATGGTGCCGTCCTACCTGCAGGTCCTGGCCGAGATTCCCAAGACGGCATCGGAGAAGCCGCAGGAGCGCTTCCTGCTGGAGGCCTTCAAGGCACAAGGCAAGCAGCTTTATCGCGAAATGCGGGCGTGACGCGGCGCTGCGCCGGCCGGCCCTCAACCAAGTATTCGTACAAGCATTCACACAAACAGCAGGAGACAAAGCATGGCTACCGATCAATATCAAGTTGTCGTCTATGGCGCCAGTGGCTACACCGGAAAGCTGATCGCCTGGAAGCTGGCGGTGGCCGGCATTCCCTTCATTGCCGCAGGCCGGGACCAGGCGCGCGTCGAGGCGCAGATGGCAGCGGTGTCTGAGCTGAAGGGGCACGACTACCACTGCGTTGGCGTGCGCCACGACCATGCGGACCTCGTCGCGCTGTTTTCCGGGCGCAAGCTCGTCATCAACGTGGTCGGCCCATTCATGCAGCTGGGCCTGCCGGTGGTCACGGCGGCGCTGCAGGCGGGCGCGCACTACCTGGACACCACTGGCGAGCAGGACTGGATGTTCCAGCTGAAGCGGGAGTTCGGTGAGAAATTCCGTCAGCGCGACCTGCTGCTGTGCCCCGCGAACTCGTATATGTGGGCCGAAGGTGTGCTGGCGACGGAACTGGCCCTGGAAACGCCGGGCATCGATACGCTGGAGTCGGTGTACCTTGCGGATTCGCAGGTCAGCGTGGCCTCTACCATGTCGTTCCTGCGCATGTGCACCAACCCCCAATATCGCATCCAGAACCGCGAACTGGTCGAGTGGCCGTATGCCACGCCTTACACCGTCCATGTACCGGGCGAGCACGTGAGCCTGAGCGCGTTGCCGTGGAGCGGCGGGGGCGAGCCGGTCTGGTATGAGGGCGACAGCCGCGTTCGCAACGTCCGCACGCTGGTTTCGTTCAAGAACCAGGAAGCCTTTGGGGCGGTGCTCGGGCTGCTGCAGAAGTTCGAAGCCGAGTGCCGCAAGCTCCCGCACGAGCAGCGCGAGCAGGTCACCAATGACTGGGGGCTGGGCATGACGACCGTGGAGCCGCCGCGCGAAGACCCCGATGTGAACCGGTGCGTGCTGTCGTGCTACGGCCGCGGCAATACCGCGTCGGTGTCCGTCGTGCTGCGGGGCAATTCGCCGTACGCGCAGACCGGCGTCTTCAATGCCGAAGCGGCTCGCCGCATCCTGTCCGGCAAGCTGAAAGCCGTGGGCTTTGCCTCTCCGGCCGCCGCGTTCGGTGCACGGGAACTGATCGGCGCCCAGGCGGAACAGGGCTATCTCGCCTGGGAAGCGGCTTCCCTCTGAGACTTGAATGCAAGGGGGCGTTAGCGCCGGGCTACCGGCGAGACGCCCCCGAAACGGGGCATACCATGAGTGAGACGGTGTATATCGTGGGCGTTGGCATGACGCCGTTCGGCAAGCAGATGGACAAGAGCATCAAGGACCTGACGCGCGAAGCGGTCACGATGGCCTTGAAAGATGCCGGATGCGAGGCAGGAGCGCTGCAGGCGGCATTCTTCGCCAATTGCACGCAGGGGCATATGGAAGGCCAGGACATGATCCGCGGTGAAATTGCGCTGCGGAGCATGGGAATCCAGGGCATTCCCGTGCTCAATATCGAGAACGCATGCGCCAGTGCCAGTTCGGCACTGCACCTGGCCGTCCAGTACGTCAAGGCCGGGGCGGCGGACATTGCCCTGGCTGTCGGTGCGGAGAAGATGTTTTCGGCGGACAAGGCACGCACGCTGAGTGTGTTCGATGGCGCCTGGGATGTCCATGAGAAAGCCGCCGGCACCGCCGCCCTGCTGGCGATGGGGCACGGTGTCGAAGTGCCGCCGGGCAGCAGCTCGCCCAGGCCATACAGCGTCTTCATGGACATCTACGCGGCGATGGGCCGGATGCATATGCGCGAGTTCGGCACGACACAGCGGCAGTTCGCCGCCGTATCCGCCAAGAACCACGGCCATTCGGTGCACAACCCCCTGTCGCAGTACCGCGAAGCCTTCTCGATCGAGCAGGTTCTTGGCGCGCCACCCATTACCTTCCCGCTGACGCTGCCAATGTGCTCGCCCATCAGCGATGGTGCGGCGGCAGCCATTGTCTGCAATGCGGCTGGCATGGCACGGCTGACCGGCAGCCGCAGCCGCGCGATCCGGGTACTGGCTTCGGTGGTGGTGAGCGGCAGCGATCGTGCGCCGGCCGACCTTGGCGCGCACCTCGTGCGCAAGGGCTCGGCGGATGCCTACCGGATCGCCGGCATTGGCCCGGCCGATGTCTCGGTCGCGGAAGTGCATGACGCGAGCGCCATTGGCGAGGTGATCCAGGTGGAGGCCATGGGCTTGTGCGAGCCGGGTGCGGGCGGCTGGGTAGCGGAGCGTGGGGAAACTTCGATCGGTGGCAGGATTCCCGTCAATCCGTCTGGCGGGCTCGAGTCGAAAGGGCACCCGATCGGTGCGACCGGGCTGGGGCAGATCTTCGAGCTGGTCACCCAGTTGCGGGCGGAAGCCGGTGCGCGCCAGGTGGATGGTGCCCGCATCGCCATTGCCGAGAACGGCGGCGGCCTGCACGGCGTGGAAGAGGCGGTTGCCTGCCTGACCATCGTGGGCAGGTAAGCGGGAACCAGTGTGGGGCGAGGCGGGCGGCGCCCTATGGTGCCGCCGCCGCCCAGGTAAAGACCTGCTCGATCAGCTGATCGCTGGCCTCCGAGAATGCCTGCGCGCCGCCGGCTGCATCCGGCGTGCGTGTCGGTACCTGTGCCCGGAACATCGCGCTGCGTACCTGCGGCGGGTTCGACTCGCTCAGCGTTGCAACCGCTGCTACCCGCGCCTCGCTCTCGGTGGCGCTGGCATAGTGCTGGACGAACTCGACCACGCGCAGGTTGAGCGCGAGCGGACGCGGTTCGCCGGCCCCACGTGCCGGCTGTGGCGAGGACCGCGCCTGGGCGTAGGCGCGCATCATCAGGTCTTCGATCAGCACCGGCGGTCGGTCGATCCACTGGTTGTGTGCATAGGCTTCGACTGCTTGGGCGGCCTTGTAGTCGAGCGAGTACAGGAAGCCGGTCTGGTTGATCCAGGGCGCGGCCGTGACGCGCAGCTGCAGGCCGGGCGGAAGCTTGCCGGCGGCGGTCGCGGCACGCTCCCCGCCGGCGATGGACCACCGGGTCGGTTGCGTGGGTGCCGAGGCGCAGGCCGCGAGCAGGCATACAACCAGCGCGCCCGGCATCAGGCATGCGAGGGCTGTCCGGGGAAGATGTGCCGGCACGATCAGCCTCCGAATCCGACTTCGCCCGGGCCGGGCCTGGACGGATGCTTGCCGAAGATGATCCGTTGCGGGTCGTCGCGCTGCTGGACCGCGACCTCATTGAGCGAGCTGGTCATTTCATCGACGCCTTGCAGTGTCTGCTCCAGCTGGGGAAGGATATTGCGGTCCACGCGCGCAGCGGAACGGTCAAAACTGCTTGCCATGCCCTTGAAGCCGGACAGCGTGCCGGTGGCTTCGCGCTGCAAGCCGGCCACTTCGGTCTTCAGGTCCGAGGTAAGGCCGCGCAGGTCGCCCGTCAGGCGGTCCACCCCGCCCAGACTGGTGCGGGCGGACTTGAGCAAGTCCGGAAGTTCGCCGGACGCGATGCTGAAATTGTGCATGGTGTTCTGCAGGTCTTCGCGCGTGGCCGGGTTGACGATTTCGATCAGCGCCTGCGTGAGCCGCCGCAAGTCGTCTACAGCTTCGGGCAAGGAGGCGCCGACGCGTTGCAACGACGATTGCTCCAGCGGGATGGTTGCGTTGTCCTGGTCAAGCAGGGAACCGCGCCCGCTGTCCAGCAGTTCGATATCCGACAGGCCCGTGATGCCCTGGCTGACCAGCCTCGCGGTGGTCGCGGTACTCAGGCGCAACGGCTGCGACAGGCGCGCCGTGATCACGACCTGCTTCTGGTTCTTGGGATTGATCCGCAGATCGGCCACTTTGCCAACGGGAATGCCGCGGTAAAGCACGGGCGCTTCGCGGTTGAGGCCGCTCACGGATTCTTCGGAAATCAGCGTGAGATCCTGTGAATAGATGTCGCGGCTGCGCGCCATCCACACGGCAAGCGCGGCGCCGGCCGCCACCAGCACGACGAAGAAGATGCCGGTGAAGAGCGCATAGGTCTTGCTTTCCATGATGCCTCCCGTGGATTGGCCTGGCGACAGTCAGGACGCGCCAGTCATGAAGTACTGGTGGATAAAGGGATGATCGACCTTGCGGACCTCTTCCAGGGTGCCGTTGGCCACCACGTGCTGGTCGGCCAGCACCGCCACGCGATCGATCATCGGTTCCAGCCGGAAAATCTCATGGGTCACGACGATGGCCGCCAGCCCAAGCAGGTGGCGCAGCGACAGCATCAGTTCGACGAACTCGCTGGCCGCCACCGGATCGAGACCGGACGTGGGTTCGTCCAGGAAAAGGAGTTCCGGGTCCAGCACGATCGCGCGCGCCAGGGCGGCGCGCTTGATCATGCCGCCGGACAACTCAGACGGCAGCTTGTCCGCGTCGGACGGCTTCAACCCCGACTGGGCAAGCTTGAGATAGGCGATGTCCATCATCTCTGCGCGGGACAGGTTGCCGCGTTCATGCAGCGGCACCATGATGTTCTCGAGCACCGTCAGGGCGCTGTACAGGGCGCCGAACTGGAACAACACGCCCCAGCGTTCGCGCAGCCAGCGCTGCCGCAGGAAGTAGGACGACCGGATGTGTTCGCCGAAGACTTCGACGGTGCCTTTGGCCGGCTCGGTCAGGCCCATCATGTGCCGCAGCAGCGTGGTCTTGCCACTGCCGGAGCCGCCAACCAGCGCTACCACCTCGCCCGGCCTGACTTCCAGGCTGACATCCTGGTGGATGACCTTGCTGCCGAAGGTCGTCCAGATTCCCGTCATGCGCACGGGCAAGGCCGGTTGTGCGGGCTCAGCCATGTTCATTTGCCCGTCAGTGAAAGTGCCACGGCGACGATCGCGTCCAGCACGATCACCAGCGTGATCGATGCCACCACGGAAGCCGTGGTCGAGGTGCCGACACTGGTGCTGTCCGGCTTCACGCGTTCGCCAAAGTGGCAACCGACCATGCCGATGGCGAAGCCGAACATGACGCCTTTGGCCAGTCCGATATAGAGCTGCCGAACCGGTACGACATCCCGGAAGCGGTCGATAAACAGCGAGAACGGGATATCCAGTTGCCCCCTGGCGGCCACCGCACCGCCGGCCAGGGCGAACAGTGTGGTCCAGAGCGTCAGCAGCGGCACGGCAAGGGCCAGAGAGGAAATCATCGGCCAGTAGAGCCGCAGCGTATGCGAGATCCCGTGCACGCTCATGGCATCCAGCTCCTGGCTCAGCTTCATGGCGCCGATCCGGGCGGTCAGTGCCGACCCCGACCTGCCCGCGATCAGGATGGCGCACAACAGGGGCCCCAGCTCGCGCAGGACGGCGATACCGAGGAAGTCGACGATGAAGATGTTCGCGCCGTACTGCAGCAACTGCTGCGCAGACAGGTAGCTCAGCACCATGCCGATCAGGTAGCCGACCAGCGCGGTGATCCCCAATGCGGTGACACCTGCCCGATAGCTTTCCACCGACAGTTCGCGCCATGGCATCAGGCGGGGCCTGAGCACGATGACGAGCGAGGCGAGCACATAGCCGCCCAGCAGGCGCAGAAAATCCCCGACATGGCTGAACGGATGGAGCAGGGCTTCACCGATTGCCGTCAGCGTATCGACGAGGATATGCCGCCTTGGCAAAGGCGGCGCATCGCCGACCGCGAGGATCTGTTCCAGCAGTGCGCGCTGCGCGTCGCTGCAGACGAGCTGCTGCGGCAGCACGCGATCCCAGCTGCGCACAAGCAGACGCAGGCCAACGGTGTCGAAGCGCTCCACGCCGCTGATGTCCCAGCGCGATGCGGCCACGGCGTGAAGTGCCTGTTCGGTGGCGGCAATCTGGCCGTGCAGCGCAGGAAACGTCCACAGCCCTTCAAGAATGGCTGTGCCGTTCTCGATACGCCAGTGCGGCTTTCCGGCCTGGGCACGTTCCATCGGCACCGACGCAGCCATTGGCCTACCTCCCTGCAGTCATCCCGGTAGCGTATGGCATGCCGGCCGCCTGCCGGTCGCCAGATGAATCTGAAGCTCCTCTTAACATAGTCGAAAAAGCGCCGTGTGGCCGGCTTCCAGGACGTGCCTTGGGACACGAGATCAGGAGGCGTTGACGTGGTCCGCTTCAAATCTGGCGACTGCCAGGTCAAGGGTGAAGAACATCCGGTCGCGCGTCAGCGTTTCCCCCAGCGGAGAGTGGCGGACCATGGCAAGCACATCGGGATTCATGCCGACGAGCCAGAGCAGGACCTCTTCTTCCTCGCGCAGCTTCTTTTCCGCATCGATCAGCATATGAAGCGCGGTGTACTCCAGGTCCGAGACGCCGGCCAGGTCCAGCACCAGCACCTTTGGCCTGACCTGGGCAACCATCGGCCTGAGCTTATGGCCGATATGCCGCGCATTCGCAAAATACACGCGTCCTTCCGGCCTCACCATCAGCAGGCCGGGGATCGTTTCATCTTCAGGATGCTCATCCGACCGTGGCCGGAACACGTTGGTGTTCGGCTTGCGGACCAGCACATAGAGGGGCGGGTCGGAGGTCTGGTAGGCCAGCGCCAGCAGTGACACGATGATGGCGATCACGATGCCCTGCAACGTGCCCAACACGACAACGCCGACCATGGCAATCACGGCCCAACTGAATTCTGTCCGTCGCACACTGAGAATCAGGCGAAATTCGGCAGGCTTGATCAGCGTGATGGAATAGACGATGACCACGGCGGCAAGGGTGGCTTCCGGCATCAGGCCCACCAATGGCGCGAGCACCAGCATTGTCCCCAGCGCCGCCAGTGCTGTCACAAGGCCGGCCAGTTGCGAACGTGCGCCCGACATCTTGTTGACGGCAGTCTGCGTGGTCCCGCCGCCGGCAGCCATGGCGCCAAGGAATGCGCCTCCCAGGTTCGCGAAGCCCGTGGCCATCAGTTCGCGGTTCGCGGCGGGGGACCGCTCGCCGCTTTGTACGAACGCCCGGCCGGCGGCGATGCTTTCCGTGAAGCTCATCAGTGCAATGCCTAGTGCTCCCGGCCATAGCTGCTGCATCAGTTCCAGGTCGGGCAGAGTCAGCGGCGGCAGGCCGGTCGGGACCTTGCCGACGATGGCCACGCCGTGGGCCGGGAGGTTCAGCAGCGAAACGCCGGCAATGCCGGCGGCAACGGCAATGAGGGGCGCGGGCGCGCGCGGCAGCCAGTGCTCCATTGACAACAGGATCCCGACCATCGCGATGCCCACGGCCGCAGTCGCCAATGACGCATGCGGAATACCCTGCGCAATGGCCAGCAGGTTATGGAAGAACGAACCCTTTTGAATATGAATGCCGAGTAGCTTCGGGATCTGGTCCACCACGATGACAATGCCGATCCCGGCCTTGAAACCGATCAGCACGGGCTCGGAGATGAAGTCGGCGACGAAGCCAAGCCGCAGCAGCCGCGCCGCGAGGAGCATGGCGCCTACCAGGAACGTCAGCGTGGCCGACGCCGCGATCAGCGTCGATGGGGCGGGGTGTGGGCCAAGGCTCGCGAATGCGGCGGCGACCAGGATCGCGAGCGTCGTGGTTGTGCTCACGCTGAGCGTACGCGAACTGCCGAGCAGGGCGTAGATCAGCATTGGGGCAAAGACTGTATACAGGCCAACCTGGACGGGCAGGCCGGCAATGGTGGCATAGGCAAGCGCCTTGGGGATGACCACCGCGGCAGCGGTCAGCCCGGCTACCACATCCGGTGCCGCCCATTCCTTGCGGTAGTCATGCAGCCACCGGGGCATCGGCGGGCTGACAGAGCCTGTTGCCCTGCGGGACGCTCCGGCGAGTGGGCGACGGCGGGCGGCCTGGCGTTGCCATCCGTGTTGCATGGTCATGTCTCCCGGACATGCGCTTCGAAAGAGGGCCTGGAACGTCTTTCCAGGATGGATATGGACTTCCTGTGCCCGCCCGAATCAGACAGGTCGGGCCGGGCCTTTTCCTTGGGCATGTCGGGCTCCCTGGGGGGCTGCCTTTTTGTGCGAGGTGGCGCTTACAGTTTGGTCGTCAGGGTGCAGTGAGTCAAACGTGCTGTCACGTTGGCATGCAGCGGATGCTGCCGGCGCGCTCCAGGCTGAATGCCAAGCCGTTGAGGCTGTCTCCGGTCAGGCCCCGGATACGTTCGGCGCCGGCGGCTGCGAGCGTTCCTGCCAGATCGTCCGCAATGGCTGCACTGGTCGCGCTCCGACGCGAGCGCGTCCACGGAGCGTCCCGCGGCTTCCTTCTGCACGTCGACGCCGTAGTCGGAGAGGATCGTTGTTGCGGCGGGGCCGGCGATTCAACTTGCCAGGTCAACGACATTCAGGTCGGAAAAAATGCTGTCCCGCGTCACGGGCGCCCCCGCTGGCAGACTTGAAGTATCTGACCGAGCACAGGCATGCGATTGCCCGTGCGCGTCAGGAAAACTGAGTCTAGGCTCTCATCATCAAAATTCAAAAGAGGATTCACGGGAGGAGCGCAACATGGATAAACCCGCCGGCGGTGCCGCCACCAAACCACGTATCCAGCCACGCGATGCGATTGGCGAGTTTGCGAGAGTGCTCTCGCATCTGCGTGGGTTGTTGTTCATTCTGTTTTCAGTATTCGTGGTGCTATCGATCGCCATGCACTACGCCGGCGGGGCGGTAGAGACAGCCACGGGAGCGCCGGCGTCCGCGGGGCGCGTGGCCTACTTCTGTGCCATTACTGCATTGACGATCGGGTACGGAGACGTGGTCCCGACCACTGATCTGGGCCGGATCATTTCGGTGCTGCTGGGTCTGCTGGGGGTGCTGATCACCGGGCTGGTGACTGCGGCAGCGGTCTATGGCGTTCAGGCAGCCGCCCACCGGGCTGGCATCCGGCCGCGGTAACCCTGTCAGATTGCCCGCTCAGATCCGACGTACGCGGGAGATCTCGAATTCCGTGCGGCAGGCCTTGCTGAACGGGCCCAGGATTTCAATCGAGCCATCGGCGATCATGGGTCGCAGTTCCACGAAGCTCTTGTCCGGGGACAAGTAGGCATCGACAATGGTCTGCCCGACCTGCTCGGCTTTCGCCACAACCTCGGGCGAGGACAGTATGCGCATCTGGCTCATCTTCGCGTAGAGGCTGACGAGCGCCGGCATATCCGGCACGTGATGTTGCAATGCGTCCATGTAGCAGTGCGACGCTTCCTCGATGAATGCCTTGTACAGGTCTTCCCGGCGGAAGTGGTCCTGCGCCAGCCACTGTTCCCTGACCTGGGTGCGATGCGCCAGCCAGGCGCCGAATACGGATGTCAGGCCGCCGATAAACGTGCCGGCCAACGCAGCCAGTGCGGATACGACCGAAATGTTCAAGGACTCACCCCTTATCATGCAAGCATCAGGTATCCCTCAGCGCGGCTTCAGCTCAACCGGCGGATCGGCGCGGTAGCCACCACCCAGCGCTTTGGCCAGCGCGATCTCCTGGCTGATCTTCTGGCCATCCACCGTCAGCTGCGCAATCTGTTCGGCAATGAGGGGCTGGCGTGCTTCCATCGCCAGGTACCGGCTGCCGAGTCCTCGCTGGTACCGTGCTTCGGCACTGTCGCGAACGAATGAAACGGCCTGAACCTTGCGTCGTTGCAGCTGTGCCTCGTCGTCAAGGGCCTGCAGGCGTGTTCCGGTAATGGCCACGTCGCGCACCGCGTTGAGCACGGCCTGGTTGTACTGCGCGATGAGCGTATTGCTCGCCGTGCGGGCGCCGCCCAGGTTCGCGTTCAGCCGCCCGCCATCGAAGATCGGCAGTGTGAGGCCTGGGATCAGGTTGATCTGCTGGCTTGCGCGCATAAAAAGGTCCGACAGGTGAAGGGCGTTGAAGCCGAAGAAGGCCCGGATGTCGAAGCGTGGGTAGAAGGCGGCCTTTGCCGCGTCGATCCGGCTGAACGACGCCTGCACCACCCAACGCAACGCCTGCAGGTCCGGACGACGCGCCAACAGTTCATACGACAGCGAATCGGGAACGCCGGTGCTGATCTGCGGCAGCGCGACCGGCCGGATCTCCGGCATATCGTCAGGCCCGGCCCCGATCAGCGCCCGCAGCGATTCGCGCAACTGCCTTCCGGTGCCGCGTGCCGCCACGAGCTGGCGCTCCACCGTCAGCAGTTGCGCCTGCGCTTCCTCGGTCAGGGTGCGCGATTCCAGCCCGAGGGCTGCGCGAGCCTGGTGCGTCTGTACCGAGAAGGCGGCCACCTCCCGCGCTTGCTCCAGCAATCCGATCAACTGGTAGTAGGTCTGGATGCCGTAGTACAGCTGCGCCACATCGGTCGAAAGCTCCAGCTCGACAGCGTATGCTTCTGCTAGGCGCGCGTTGCTCAGGCCGATAGACGCCTCGACCTGCGCGCGCTGCAGGCCCCAGAGGTCAATGTCGAGACTGGCGCCGATGCCGACAATGCCTTCCGTGTACCAGGGGCCGTCGAGCCCGAGGGCCGGCTCGTTCAACGCGAATGGCCCAAGGAATCCGTGGGCGGACACGTGTTCGCGATCGATCGCGCCAATGGCCACCGCCTGCAGGCCCGTACCTGACTTGACCAGCTCGACTTCCGTTTTCGCCTGTGCAACGCGCCTGCGCGCAACCTCCATGCCCGGTGCTTCCGCCAGCGCGCGCTCGATCAGGGCGGCGAGCTGGGGATCGTCGTAGTGCGTCCACCAGCGCGCTTGTGGCCAACCATCGCGCGCCAGGCGGATATCGTCGGCCAGGCGGATCTGTTCAGGGGGGACTTCCGCAGACGGCACACCGTTTTCGTGAATCAGGGCGCAGCCGCCTGCCGCGCACAGGAGCCCGGCGGCCAGCAGGCCGGCGGCGAGCCGGCAAGTCCGATTGGGCCGATGAGGCCGGCAAGGTGGCTTGCAGTCAACCGGCATCATGGGACTCACGAAGCAGCATTGAGGAGGGTGCCGCCGCCGCTTGCCACTCGGGCAGGCCACACAGCTGGCGAACCAGGTTGTGCATGGCCGACAGCACAGGTCCTGCGAAGTGCCGATCACCGGGCACCGCGAGCTCGGCGGGTCGAGGCGATTGCGCCGAGGGCGGGCTGGCAATCAGCGCATCGGCGTAGTGGCCGAGCAGCGCAGCGGCCTGCGCCTGAAACGCGCGCATTGCGTCGTCATCGGCGCTGCCCGGACGAATCTCGCCTGACTCCAGCGCATTGTGGAGTGCGATGCCAGCCAGCATGATCTCGCGTCCTTGCGCAAGCACCGCCTGCGCGCGCAGCGTAAGCAGTGCATGCTCGCCTTCCTGCCAGTTCGGTTCGAGCGTCACGCGGGCCAGCGTGTCTTCGCAATCGGACAGCACGGCCCAGGTCTGCAGTTCTTGCTGCGCATAGGTCAGGTGCCCGGGCATGGTGCCTGCGGCGGCCGGTTGCAGCAGGCGGGCAACCGCGCGCAGCATGCCGGCCAGTTTCTGCCTGAGGACATCGCCCTCGGCTTCCCGCCATACCGACATCTGGATCAGGGTGGCAATGGCAACGCCCAGCAGGATGCCGGCCACGCGGTCACGGATTTCGGTGAGATCGATGGTGGGGCCGAATTTTCCGAGCAGGGCGAGGGAAAACGTGAACAGGATCTGAATGCCCGCGTAGCTGACGCGCTCCGATCCGGCGGCGATCCACGCGGCGAGCGCGACGACCGGCAGTGTCATCAACAGCAGTCCCTGGATACTTTCCAGGCGCGGCACGACGAACACCACCATGAATAGCGCCAGCGCGCTGCCGGTGAGTGCGCCGCCGACACGCAGCATCGCCCGCTGCATCGACGCGCCCAGGCTGGGCAGGGCGACGATCAGGCAGGTCAGCATGATCGTGTGCGCCCCTTGCCAGTCGGCGGCCGTATAGAAGACATAGCAGATCAGCACGGCCAGCAGCGTCTTGAGCGCGAACCTCGCGTATGCCGGGTTGGTCAGGGCATCCGGAGCCATCATCGGTGGTTCCGGCGGCGCCTTGGCGGCTGCGCCGGCGGCCGAATCGGCATCGGCCAGCGCCACTAGTGCCCGCTGCATTTCTTCTGCGGCTGCCGGCAAGGGCGCAGCGCCGCCCTGAGCGGGTGCTGCGGGCGGCGTGTACTGATATCGGTTGTCTGCAGCCAATGCTGCATCCAGCGCCTGGCAATTTGTGCGCAGTTGCCGCAGCGCGGCAAGCTGCGCCGCGGAGGGGCCCGGCATGTCGTCCGGCAACTCGGCTGCTGCCCGATACAGGCGCGACACGATGGCAACGCAGGCCAGCTGATGCGCCATGTCGTGCCGGTAGCGCGCATCCCGCATGGTGGCGAACTTCAGCAGCTTCTGCAGCGTCAGGGCGCCCTGCTGGATTGCCAATGGCGTGATCGGCTCGGCCACCGGTGTACCGTCGATCAGGCGGCTCAGATGGATATCGACCGCGTCCAGCTGCCGGTGGATTTCCGCTTTCAGCTGCTGCTGTGGTTCGGCCGGCAGCAGCAGCGTGTTGATCAGCAGCGTCAGGGCAATCGGGTAGTTCACGGCGACCCACACCCACAGGACGGCCCGGATCAGCAGTTCGGCCTGATCGGTGCGGTCGACGAAGGTCTGCACGTAAATGACGACAATGGCGACGATGAAGAAGATGATGCCGATCTTGAGCACGCGCATCAGATAAACACTGCCGAAGAACAGCGCGCTGGCCGCCACGATGCGCAGCAGGGGATAGTCAAACGTCAGTTTGAGGACCAGGATCGAGAGGCCGACGGCCAGCGTCGATCCCACCATGAACATCACGCCCACCAGCCGGGTGACCACGACGTTCGATTGCGTGACGTAGAACACCACGAGCAGCGAGAGCGGGAGCTCCGGCACCTGCAGCGCCATCGACACGACGAGCACGATGGCGCTGGTCAGCATGCAACGCAGCATGATGTTGACGCGTCCCGGATACGGGGAAAGCTGGCTGCGCAGGTATGCTTGCGCCCGCAGCACGCTGTCCGGCAGGTAGGTGCTCGGATTCATGCCGCGACCTCAGCGCTGCGCGCTGGCTCTGCCATCCTCGGGATGCAGGATGGCGACCGCGGAAGTGCCGACCCGGAACAGTTCCGGATTGGGATTTTCAATGCGGATCTTGACCGGGAAGCGCTGCGAAACGTGCACCCAGTTAAGCGTGCGCTGAATTCGTGGCAGGCCGCCGGGCAGCGCCAGGCCGCCTTCTTCGGGCGCGACGCCATAGCTGATCGAATCGACCGTGCCGCGAAAGCGCTGGCCGGTGTCGCTCATCAGGTAGACGGTGGCCGGCGTGCCGGCCCGGATGCCTTTCAGCTCCGTTTCCCGGAAGTTCGCCACGACATACCAGTTGCGGGTATCGATCAGCGTGAATACCGGTTTGAGCGCGGAAGCGAACTGGCCGGTCGAAGTCTTCAGCGACGCCACCCGTCCGTCGAAGGGCGCGCGCACGGTGGCGAACTCCAGGTGCAGTTCGGCCAGGGAGATTTCTGCCAGGACCACGGCGCGCTGTGCAACCAGTGCCTCGACCCCGGTTACCGCTGCCGCTGCCTGCTGCGCCTGCAGCTGTGTCGCATTGAGTTCGGCCTGGCTGGCGCGCTGCGCGGTACGTGCGCGGTCGACGTCTTCCGCAGACACATAGCCTTGCGGCAGCAGCGGCTCGGTGCGGCGCAGTGTGTCCGTCGCCTGGGTGGCGGCAGCCCGCGCGCGCTCGACGGCTGCCCGGACGGACTGGGCGTTGTACTGCTGCGCATTCACCGTGCGCTGATGCAGCATGATCTGCTGGTCCAGTGCGACCAGGGATGCCTTGGCCCGCGTCAGGGCGTCCTGGTACGGGCGCGGGTCGATCTGGAACAGCAGGTCGCCCTGCTTTACCGCTTGGTTGTCGCGCACAGCGAGCTGGACAATGCGGCCGTTGACTTCCGGCACCACGTCGATGGCATCGGCATAGACATAGGCATCGTCGGTGCGCGGCGACCGGTCCAGCAACCAGATGACCAGGATCAGCAGCGCCAGCGTGACAGCGACCAGTACGATGGCCGGCCATGTCTTCTTTTTCTTGCTGTCCGTTGTCGTCATGATTTCCCCGAAAAGGGTCAGTGCCGGAACAGGATCAACCAGACAACAAGGGAGAATAGTGCAGTGAGTGCCGGATAAGCCACTGCCGGAGGGCCCAGCCAGTATCCGGACCCGGCGCGCTCCAGGGTCACGTAGCAGACGATGGCAAGCGCAACGCCTGCGATGATGCAAAACATCCAGTCGGGAAAATAGGCACCGAGCACGCTCAGGGATGGCGATCTTGCGCATCCCCCGACCGAGGTGCCAACGATTGCAGCAACTCCGATCGCCCTCATGGCGCCTCCCTTTCTTCAGCGCTGCGTACGGATGTCGGAAAAAAGGCCCATGCCCTCCGGGATTCGTTCTGCGCATCGGGCCTCGGCCAGCGCATTTTGCACGATATGTACAGGCAATGGAAGAATCGCGGCGCTCCCACGGAATGCCAGTATTCGCGGGCAGGCGAGTCTTTCAGTCATAAAAAAATGCCCTTGGCCGGGTGGGCAAGGGCAGTAAGAGCGGGCGAGTCGCAGGTTCGCCCGCCGCAATCATCACTTTGAGCCCAACGCCTGCGCATCATCAGTTTTGATGATGTTGTTGCGGTGCGACGATCAGGACCGGCAGTTGCGCGCGGAAATACGGGCACTTACCGGCCTCAGGCGAGGTCCTGTGCGGGGTTGCAGTGGTGCCACGCGCTCCCCACCCCCATTGGGGGTAATGAAAAACCCCTCTCAAAGAATGACGAGGACATGCCGATCATGTCGGTTGGACCATCACGTCCTGAGCGCCTGGCAAGAGCGCCGCGAGAAGGTTTTCGGGAGAGTTCACGTCATGAATGGCACGTACAACCCGCTGCTGGTATTTCTGTCGCTGATCGTGGCGTCGCTGGCTTCGTATACCGCGCTGGAGCTGGCGAGCCGGATATTCCAGTTGTCGTCGCGCTGGCAGCAGATGCCCTGGCTGGTCGGCGGCGCGGTGGTGATGGGCATCGGCATCTGGTCGATGCACTTTATCGGCATGATGGCCTTTTCGCTGCCTGTGCCGCTCGGCTACGATCTGGCCACGACGGCGATATCGATGCTGATTGCCAGCGTGGTGTCCTTCCTGGCCCTCGCGCTGGTCACGCGCGGTCATCTTTCCGCGATGCGGATCGCCGTGGGCGGCACGCTCATGGGTCTGGGCATCGCGGCGATGCACTACGTTGGCATGGCGGCCATGGAGATGTCGCCGCCGGTGCGCTACAGCGCCTGGATCGTGGCAACATCGGTCGGCATTGCGATTGCGGCTTCCAGCGCAGCGCTTTGGATTGCATTCACGCTGCGCGGCGCCTCGGACGAGCAGCATATCGTGCCCAAGCGGCTCGGCTCGGCGCTGGTCATGGGGCTGGCGATCACCGGCATGCACTACACCGGCATGAGCGCGGCGGATTTCGCCCCCGGCAGCGTCTGCCTGTCGGTCAACAAGCTCGATCCCAACTGGCTGGCCATGATCGTCTCGGCAGCCTCGCTGGTCCTGCTGACGGGTACGCTGTTGTTCCTTGGCTGGCATGCCAGCAGCCTGGCGAACTCCCTGCGCCGCGCCAATCACCGGCTGCAGCACCTGGGCACGCACGATGCGCTGACCAACCTGCCCAACCGCCTGCTGCTGGCCGGGCAGGTCGGCGAGGCAATCCGTACCTTCAGGCGCGGCGAGGGCGTGTTCGCCGTGCTGTTCGTCGACCTGGACGGATTCAAGACCATCAACGACTCGCTCGGGCATGCAGTTGGCGATGAACTGCTCAAGACGTGTGCGGAACGGCTCAACGCCAGCGTACGCAGGAACGATGTGGTGGCGCGTGTGGGCGGTGACGAGTTCGTGATCCTGCTGCGCGATCTTTCTGAGGCCGCCAACGCGGCGACCGTTGCCGCCAGCCTGTTGCGGATGCTTTGCCAGGAGGCGATCCTGCATGGCGTGCGGCTCAGGGTGAGCGCGAGTATCGGCATTGCCTTGTACCCGCGCGACGGCACCGATACCGAGGCGCTGCTGCATAGCGCGGACGCCGCCATGTACGACGCCAAGCAGGGTGGCCGCAACACTTACCGCTTCTTCGAACCCGGCATGCACGCCAATGCCATCCGCACCCTGACGCTGCAGCGCGACCTGCAGCGGGCGCTGGAGGAGGGGCATCTGAGCATCGTGTTCCAGCCCAAGTTCTGCATGGGCCGGCAGGCGCTGACCGGGGCCGAGGCGCTGATCCGCTGGCATCACCCGGAGATCGGCGATATCCCGCCGCTGGAGTTCATTCCCATTGCCGAGCGTTCCGGGCAGATCATCCAGATCGGCGAATGGGTCATCCGCGAAGTCTGCCGCTGGATTGCGCAATGGGAGTCGCAGGGGCTGCCCCGTGTGCAGATTTCCATCAACCTGTCGCCGGTGCAGTTCAACGTGCCTGACCTGGTAGAGCGCATCGACGCCATCGTGCGCGCGGCCGGCGTGGAGCCGGCACACATGATGTTCGAGATCACCGAGTCCGTTGCCATGCAGAATGCCGAGAAGTCGGCCGAGACCATCCGCAGGTTCCACGCCAGCGGGTACGAGATGGCGATCGATGACTTCGGCACGGGATATTCCAGCCTGGCCTACCTGCAACGCTTCCAGGTCCGGCAGATCAAGGTGGACCGGTACTTCACCCAGGAACTGGACCTGCACGAGGCCGAGGGCGAAGCGCTGCTGTCGGCCATCGTCACGCTGTCCCACGCGTTGCATATGAATGTGATTGCCGAGGGCGTGGAGACGGACACCCAGATGAGCAAGCTGGCGGCGCTGGGTTGCGATGAGGTGCAGGGCTTCCTGCTGGCAAGACCACTGGCCGGCGCGGTATTCGAGGACTTCCTGCGCGGCGGGGCGGAGGCGCGTGTGGATCGCGCGGCACTGGCCGTATTGCCGGCGTCTACATCGGGCGAGGCTTTCATCTATAGCGCCGCGGCGACGTAGCGCCTCCGTAGCCCCGGCCGCATCATGCTGCGGCGGCTGCCTCACCATGGACGTAATCTGCCGCAACACAATTAATACTTCGAAATCCGATAGCGCCTCCACAATCAGGGCATCGCAAAAAGATCGATGCACCATGAACCCTCGAATCCTCCTCCGGGGCCTGCTGGCACCTGCCGCCGCCCTGATGATTGCCCCTGCCGCTTTTGGACAGGGCGCACCCGCCACCGACGAGAGTGCCGAGGCGTTGCGCAATATCCAGAGCAATTTCGCCCGCATGACGCCGCCGCCTCGCTCGGTCGACTCCATCAACCAGGAACTGCGGCAGGGCGAAGTGAAGAGCCAGTCGGCGTCCGCGGGGCGCCACGGCGGCCGGGGGCGGGGCAGGCAACAGCAAGCCGGCAACCCGTCCGCCGACAGTGCCAAGGGGGCAGTTGATCCCGGGCAGGCCGCGCCCGCAGTGGCCACCCCATCCACCGACCAGACCGGGCCTGCCGCGCCTTAGGGGTGCCGTAGCGTATCTGCCTGATTTTGTTATGGGTCATCCTACAACGGGAGCGAAGGGAACTAGGGCGACTTATGGGGCGGAAAGCGGGTAGTAAGCGATATATAAGGCGCTTTACTAGGCGAAATTCGCCGGATTTATCTAGCTTATCTAGGGAAATCCCGAGCCTCCGTAAAAAGCCGAAGGTATAGAATGTCATCAGACAACGTAACACTGATGGGGCCGCGCCACTGTCAGGTTCTGGAGATGACATGGCAGTTACCGCGACAGCGCGCCAGGATGTGGCCGCCTCCAAAACAGGCAAGACCCGATATGCAATCCTGCTCCTGATATTCATCGTCACGACGATCAACTACGCGGACCGGGCAACGCTTTCCATCACCGGCCCGGCCATGCGCGAAGCATTCGGCTTCGATGCCATCCAGATGGGCATCATCTTCTCCGCATTCAGTTGGGCCTATGTGATGGCCCAGGTGCCGGGCGGCTGGCTGCTTGACCGCTTTGGCGCGCGCCGCGTCAATGCGGCCAGCATCTTCCTGTGGTCGCTGTTTACCTTGCTGCAGGGCAGCCTGGGCACGTTCTCCTCGGTGGGCGCCGCGATGGTGGCCTTGTTCGCCTTGCGCTTTGCCGTCGGCCTGGCCGAATCACCGGCGTTCCCGGCAAATGCCAAGGTCGTGGCCAGCTGGTTCCCGACCACCGAGCGCGGCACTGCGTCGGCAATCTTCAACTCGGCCCAGTACTTCGCCGCGGTGGCCTTCACGCCGCTGATGGCCTGGGTGACGCACGCGATGGGATGGCATCACGTGTATATCTGGATGGGCATGCTTGGCATGCTGCTCGCCTTCATGTGGCTGAAGGTCGTGCAAAGTCCTGCCAGGCACCGCGGCGTGAGCCGTGCCGAGCTGGAATACATCGAGCAGGGCGGCGGCCTTATCCACATGGGCGAAGGCGAAGAAGCGCAGGCGCAGCGCAAGGATGCCGGCATCAACTGGAGCCAGGTCAGGCAACTGCTACGCAGCCGCATGCTGATCGGGGTGTATCTCGGCCAGTACTGCATCAACGTCCTGACGTATTTCTTCCTGACGTGGTTCCCGGTCTACCTGGTGCAGGCACGCGGCATGTCTATCCTGAAGGCGGGGTTCGTGGTTTCGCTGCCCGCGATCTGCGGCTTCCTGGGCGGGATCCTCGGTGGCCGACTGTCGGATGTCCTGATCAAGCGCGGATATTCGCTCACGTTGGCGCGCAAGACGCCGATCGTGCTGGGCATGCTGATGTCGATCACAATGGTTGCGTGCAACTACGTCGACAACGAATGGGTGGTGGTCGGCCTGATGGCGCTGGCCTTCTTCGGCAAGGGCATCGGCGCGCTCGGATGGGCGGTGATCGCGGATACGGCGCCGAAGGAAGCTATCGGCCTGGCCGGCAGTATCTTCAATATGTTCGGCAACATCGCGGGGATCGTGACGCCGCTGGTGATCGGCTACATCCTCAGCGTGACCGGTTCCTTCAATGGCGCGCTGGTGTTCGTCGGCGTGAATGCGCTGGTGACAGTGTTCTGCTATCTGGTTATCGTGAAAGACATCAAGCGGGTCGAGCTGCAGCCGGCGTAAGCGCCGTGCACGCTGCAGGTCCCGTGAGCTTCGGAGCAAGGAAAGATGAATGAAGTGAAACACGCACAGCCGCAAGCGCAACAGGCGCCGGCGCGTCCGCTGTACATCACGATGCATGAGAACGACAACGTCGCCATCGTGGCCAACGACGGCGGCCTGCCCGCCGGGGCGACGTTCTCCAGCGGCCTGACGCTGGTCGAGGCGGTGCCCCAGGGCCACAAGGTCGCGCTGGCCGACCTGCGCGAGGGCGATCCGGTGATCCGCTACAACGTGGTCATCGGCTATGCGCTCAAGGACCTGCCCCGGGGGAGCTGGGTCAACGAGCGCGTCATCCGGATGCCCGCGGCGCCGGAGCTGGACAGCCTGCCGGTCTGCACCCGGGTGCCTGCGCAGCTGCCACCGCTGGATGGCTACACCTTCGAGGGCTACCGCAATGCGGACGGCTCGGTCGGCACGCGCAACATCCTCGCCATCACCACCACGGTGCAGTGCGTGGAGGGCGTGGTCGAATTCGCCGTGCGGCGCATCAAGGACGAACTGCTGCCCAGGTATCCGAACGTCGACGACGTCGTGGGCCTTGAGCACACCTATGGCTGTGGCGTGGCGATCGACGCGCCGGATGCCAACATCCCGATCCGCACCATCCGTAATATCGCGCTGAATCCCAACTTCGGCGGCGAAGTGATGATCGTCAGCCTCGGCTGCGAAAAGCTGCAGCCCACGCGGCTGATCGGTGCGGGAACCATTCCGATCCAGAAGGAAGGCGAGCCGGACGTGGTCTGCCTGCAGGATGAACAGCACGTCGGTTTTGCCTCGATGATCGATTCGATCATGACCACGGCGGAAAGGCACCTCGAGCGCCTGAACGCCCGCAAGCGGGAAACCTGCCCGGCCGCCGACCTGGTGGTCGGCATGCAGTGCGGCGGCAGCGATGCCTTCTCCGGCGTGACGGCGAACCCGGCCGTGGGTTTTGCCACCGACCTGCTGGTTCGCGCGGGCGCCACCGTGATGTTCTCGGAAGTGACCGAAGTGCGCGACGGCATCGACCAGCTCACGGCACGGGCGGCAACGCCCGAGGTGGCCGAGGCGCTGGTAAAGCAGATGGCCTGGTATGACCAGTACCTCGAAAAGGGCGAGGTGGACCGCAGCGCCAATACCACGCCGGGCAACAAGAAGGGCGGCCTGTCGAACATCGTGGAGAAGGCGATGGGTTCGATCGTGAAGTCCGGTACCGGCCCCATCCATGGCGTCAGTGGCCCCGGCGAGAAGGTGACGCAGAAGGGCCTGATCTATGCCGCGACGCCCGCGGGCGATTTCGTCTGCGGCACGCTGCAGCTGGCCGCCGGCATCAACATGCACGTGTTCACGACGGGCCGCGGCACGCCTTACGGCCTGGCCGAAGTGCCGGTAATCAAGGTGTCCACCCGCAACGACCTGGCCCGCCGCTGGCACGACCTGATGGATGTCAACGCTGGGCGCATCGCGACCGGCGAGGCGACCATCGAGGATATCGGCTGGGAGCTGTTCCACACCATCCTTGCGGTGGCGAGCGGCAAGAAGTCGTGGGCGGAGCACTGGAAGATCAAGAACGCCCTGGTGCTGTTCAATCCGGCGCCGGTGACCTGAGCGGATCGCCGCGGTTGGGGAAGGCGAGGAGGTGGTGGTCGAGGTGTCAGCTTAAGTTTTTCGCTGGGCAGGTTATTTGTCTTTATTGCGCTCAATCCAGCGAATAACTTTATTTTTTGTAGTGCTCAACGCACCGAGCGCTTGCGAGGGCTACCTCCTGGCTCCCGGAAGATCCTCCTCGCGCAGCGTGCAGGTCGCGCGGGCATTAAGCGGCGGTCGGGAAGCAGCGGCTTTACCGCCAGTTAGCCGTTCAACCAGGCGTCTTAACCAGATGCTCGACGAGAAGGGCCGCTGAGCCCGACAGGGCGCGGGAGGCGCTCGTGGCAATCAGCAGTCTTCGCTCTGCCCAGCTATCCACGAGCCGGATAGCTTTCAAGCCCAGGGGCTCGAGCTTTCGAAAGCATGCTCCGAGGGGGAGTACGCCAATCCCCAGATTCGAAGCAATCATTTCGGACATGGCATCAAAGCTTCGAACTTGAACGCGCAGCCGCAAAGGGAAGCCTATGTCATGCGCCGCAGTCGAGATGGTGTTGAGCAGTGAGCTTCCGCGATTCAGGCCCACGAAGTCATAAGAAAGACAGCTTCGGAATTCGATTTCGTCTACTTCGCCCAAAGGGTGAGTCTTTGAGCAAAGTACGACTAGGCGGTCGGTCTGATAGGGAAGCACATTCAGGCCGTGCGTCGGCGCGCCTTCGACGAATATGCCTACGTCGGCCATCCCTTCCACCACCGCGCGGACTATGTCACCGCTGAGTTGCTCCTCGACCTCGACACGTGTATCGGGGTAAAGGTGCAAGAAGCTCTCAAGTGCAGAAGGCAGAAATTCAACCAAGGCGGACATGTTCGCCCACAGCCGAACATGTCCCCGAGAGCCATTCGAGTACTCGCTGAGCTCATTGCTAAAAAGCTCGAACCCCTGGAAAAGGCGCATCGCGTGCTGAAGCGCAACGTGACCAGCAGGCGTCAGCCGAATGCCGTGGACAGTCCTCTCCATGAGTACTGCCCTCGAAGCGGCTTCAAAGTCAGAAATCCGCCTGCTTGCGGCTGAAAGTGCCAGGTTACACCGCTCCGCGCCCTTGGTAATGCTGCCCGTCTGCGCCACCGCGCAGAACAGGCGGAGTGTGACGAAATCAACACGTGCGGGATTGATGAGTTCCGGTGACATAGCCACATCTTAGCAAGTCCCGTCAGGTCGCGGCTTCGCAAAATGCGAAGGATGTGTGCGAAATTAAGAATTCCACCCGTGCTTTCTGCGCGCATACATTCGGGTCATTCGCAAAATTGCAAGAAGGAGACGCTGGTGATTCATCACTTGGACCATCTTGTCTTGACGACCAGCAACGAGGAAGCGTGTGTCGACTTCTACGTTGGGCTGCTCGGAATGACCCTCGAGACATTCGGCGAAGGCCGCAAAGCCTTCAAGTTCGGCGAGCAGAAAATCAATCTGCATGTGAAGGGCAAGGAGTTTGAGCCGAAAGCCCATCTGCCTGTACCGGGCGCTCTGGACCTCTGCTTCATTGCGGCGATTCCGCTGGATGAAGTCATCGCGCGACTTAATGGCCGTGGCGTTCACATCATCGAGGGGCCGGTCGCTCGCACCGGCGCCAGCTACCGCATTCGTTCGATTTACCTGCGCGACCCCGACCTGAATCTGATTGAAATCTCCGAGAGGGTCGACGCATGACCGCCGCAAAATCCGACCGCACCATCGTGGGCTTCGTTGGCCTTGGCCAGATGGGCAAGCGGATGGCGCTCAATCTGATTCACGCTGACACGGACCTGCGCGTCACGTCGAAGGTAGAGGACGCCTATCCCGAAATGCAGGCAGCCGGCGCCACGACGTCCGACTCTCTGGCTGGCCTGGCAGACGCCCAAATTGTGTTTCTGAGTCTGCCGGGTACCGCTGCAGTGATAGACGTGCTGTTTGGTGACGGCGGGCTGACAAGCCTGCTTCGTCCTGGCTCCATCGTTGTCGATACCAGCACCATGGAGCATGGCGCCACGCTGAATATTCATTCGCGTCTGGCCACGGCCAATCTCGCGTTTTTGGATGCTCCGGTGTCGGGAATGCAATCGCGCGCGGAAGCCGGCACGCTCACCGTCATGTGTGGCGGCGCGAAGGAGACGTTCGAGACGGTGAGGCCATGGCTTGAGCGCATGGGCAACAACATCCTCTTCATGGGAGACGCCGGCAGTGGACAGCTGACGAAGCTCGTGAACCAGCTGCTCTTTGACATCAACTGCGCGGCGCTTGCAGAGATTCTGCCGATGGCGCGGCGAATGGGGCTTGATGCGGAGAAGATTGCGTCGGTCATCAACAGTGGAACGGGACGCAGCTATGCGTCGGAGTTCTTCCTCCCTCGCATCCTGGCGCGCCACTTCAGCGATGGCTATCCGCTCCAGGCCGCTTACAAGGACCTGGTCAGCGCCGCCGAGCTAGGCGCTCGCCATTGCATCCCCATGCCGGTGCTTGCAGCCGCTACCGCCACCTATCAGATGAGCCTTCTGGCGGGCCACGGTGCCAGCGACAAGGGTTCGATGACTCGATTCTTTGAAGACATGCTAGCCGTGCAGTTCAGCGCCGCAGCACCCCGCACGGAGAAGTAACATGGCTGAACCCCTTGGCCTCGACAATGGATTGACTAACTATGGTGACCGCGACTTTGCGCGTTACCTGCGCCGCTCGATGGCCCATTCGATGGGCATTTCAAGTGAACTGCTGTCCCGACCGGTAATCGGCATTGCTGCGTCACCCAGCGATTTCAACAACTGTCATCGCTACATGCCGCAACTCGTGGACGCCGTTTCCCGCGGCGTGCTGGCCGCAGGCGGCCTGCCGCGCATGTTCCCCACCGTTTCGCTGGGTGAAGTGTTCCTCAACCCGACCAGCATGGTGTACCGCAACCTGATGTCCATGGACGTCGAGGAGATGGTTCGCGCGCAACCGATGGACGCGGTCGTGCTCATTGGTGGCTGCGACAAGACTGTGCCGGCCCAGCTGATGGGCGCTGCTTCTGCCAATCGCCCCGCCATCCAACTGGTCACCGGCCCGATGTCGACAGGGCGGCACAAAGGTGAGCGACTGGGCGCATGTACGGATTGCCGCCGGTTTTGGGGCAAGTTCCGCGCTGGGGAAATCGACCAGTGCGAAATCCAGACCGTAGAGACACGTCTGGCTACCACCGCGGGCACCTGTGCGGTCATGGGCACCGCAAGCACGATGGCATGCATCGCCGAGACCCTGGGCATGTCGCTGCCGGGTACGGCTGCAATTCCTGCAGTGGATTCCCAACGCCTGGTGGCCGCAGAGGAGACCGGCAAGGCAGCCGTACGGCTTGCACATTCGCCCATCCTGCCTTCACAAATCATGACGGAACAGTCGGTCGAAAATGCCTTTCGTATCCTGATGGCGCTGGGAGGTTCGACCAACGCAATCATTCACTTGACTGCCATTGCCGGTCGCCTCGGCATTCGCATTGGCCCGGAACGTCTGAACGAGATTTCCGATGAAACTCCGGTACTGGTCGACCTTAAACCGGTGGGTGAGGGCTACATGGAGGACTTCCATGCCGCAGGCGGTATGGGAGCGGTGCTCCGCGAACTGCGGCCCTTGCTGAACCTGGACTGCCTGAGCGTTGACGGCCGAACGCTCCGCGAACGCCTTGACGAACCAGCTGGCTGGGTTGACCGAAAAGTCATCCGGTCCTTCGACGAACCGGTGAGCAATGTGGGCGGCCTGATTGCGCTGCATGGCAGTCTTGCACCCGACGGCGCAATCTTCAAGCGCGCTGCCGCAACGCCGGCTCTTTTTGAGAAGGAAGGTCGTGCCGTGGTGTTCGAGGGTCTGGAAGACCTGGCAAACCGGGTGGATTCGCCCGACCTCGACGTGACCGCTGACGACATCCTGGTGCTGAAGAACGCTGGTCCGCTGGCCGCGGGGATGCCGGAAGCCGGCTACCTTCCCATTCCCTCAAAGCTCGCAAAGGCTGGCGTGAAGGACATGGTGCGTATCTCGGATGCACGCATGAGCGGTACCGCCTACGGAACCATCATTCTGCACGTGTCTCCTGAAGCGGCGGCCGGTGGCCCCCTGGAAGCGGTGCGCAACGGCGACCGGATTCGCTTGTCGGTGTCTCAAAAGAGCATCGAGTTGCTGGTCGAGCCAGAAGAAATCGCACGCCGTCTTGCCGAGCGCAAGCCACTGCCTCAGAAACGCGGCGGCTATCAGGAGCTCTATCAGCGCACCGTACTGCAAGCCCCTGAAGGCTGCGACCTGGACTTCCTCGCCCAGTCCCGTAGCTGACGCATTTAGTTTCCACCTTACTGGATTGGACCATGAATTTCTATCCTCAGTTGCTCGCGCGTGCCGAGCAAGGAAAGCCCGTGCGCGTTGGCCTCATTGGCGCAGGGAAGTTTGGCTCGATGTACCTGGCGCAGGTACCTCGCACTCCTGGCGTGCACATGGTCGGGATTGCCGACCTTGTGCCGGCAAACGCCCACGCCAGCCTTGAGCGAGTGGGTTGGGAACCTGGGCGCGCTAAGGCAGCGTCGCTGGACGACGCGGTACGCACAGGCTCGACGCACGTCGGCGATGATTGGGAAGCGCTTGTGGCGCATCCTGGCGTTGACATCATCATTGAATGTACGGGTAACCCCATTGCTGCGGTCGACCACTGTCTCGCAGCGTTCAAGCACGGCAAGCACGTCATCAATGTAACGGTCGAAGCCGATGCATTTTGCGGCCCGCTGCTGGCCCACCGTGCCCGCGAGGCTGGAGTGGTGTACTCCTTGGCCTATGGCGACCAACCAGGCTTGGCTTGCGAACTGGTCGATTGGGCTCGCACGTGCGGGTTCCCTATCGTCGCCGCGGGGCGTGGCCACAAGTGGCTGCCCAAGTTCCGCGAATCGACGCCCGATACGGTCTGGGACCACTGGGGCGTGACGGCCGAGCAGGCGCGCATCGGTGGCATGAACCCGAAGATGTTCAATGCTTTCCTCGATGGCTCCAAGCCGGCTATCGAAAGCACTGCCATTGCGAATGCCACCGGTCTTCAGGTGCAGGCGGAAGGTATCACCTTTGCACCGGCCTCCGTCGAGCAGATTCCCACGGTCATGCGGCTCAAGTCGGATGGCGGTGTGCTGTCGGAAAAGGGGGTAGTCGACGTGGTGTCATCGCTGAACACCGATGGTACGTCCGTGGGCTACGACATCCGTAAGGGTGTCTGGGTCTGCGTTGAGGCACCCACCGAGTACATTCGCCGCTGCTTCAAGGAATACCAGGTCTTCACCGACCCCAACGGCCAGTGCATGGTGCAGTACAAGAAATGGCACCTCATCGGCCTGGAGCTCGGCGTCTCCGTGGCGAGCGTGGGACTGCGCCGCGAGCCCACCGGCGTAGGCCAGCACTTCAATGCAGATGTTGTCGCAACCGCAAAGCGGGATTTGAAAGCAGGGGAGATGCTCGATGGCGAAGGCGGCTACACGGTATTTGGCAAGCTCTTCCCTGCAAAGGAGTCGCTCCGTGTCGGCAGTCTGCCGTTGGGTCTGGCCCATCACCTGAAGCTGCGTCGCGATGTACCCAAGGACCAGTCCCTAACGTGGGAGGACGTGTTCATCGACGCTGAGCAACCGGCGTACCGCGTTCGGAAAGAGATGGAAGCGCTGTTCCAGAAGTGACGGACAACCGGTGACACGGCCGGGATGGCAATGCCTTCCGGCATATACATCAATAGGAGACAAAAAATGAAATGGAGCGTTAAGGCCGCTGTAACGGCGCTCGTACTGGCGGCTGTATGGCCGGTGTTCGCTGCGGACGCCTATCCCAGCAAGCCTGTCACGATGATTGTCCCGAGCGCACCCGCCGGGTCGACCGATATCGTTGCGCGGCTCATCGGCGAGCAGCTCGCCAAGGACTTGGGGCAGCCCATCGTGATTGAGAACCGGCCGGGCGCCAGCGGCAACATTGGCACGGAAGCTGTCGCACGAGCCAAGCCGGATGGCTACACGCTCCTGATGCAGTATTCCGGCTATCACGTGGGAAATCCGGCGCTCTTTCCCCAGGCGCGTTGGAAACCTAAGGACTTCGCATCCGTAGCGCTGGTGATGCGTGCCCCGCATGTCATCGCTGTCAGCGGCAAGATTCCAGCGCAGAACCTGCGCGACCTGATTTCCTTTGGCAAGAAGGACAATCGAGGCTTGTTCTTCGCGTCATCGGGCAATGGTTCCATCCAGCATATCGCGGGCGTCATGTTCGGCAATCAAGCGCAGGTCCCGGTAACACACGTCCCGTACAAGGGTGCCGGCCCGGTGGTGAGCGACCTCATTGGCGGCCAGGTCGACATGTTCGTGACGACACCGCCATCGGTAATCGGTCAGGTCAAGGCCGGAAAAATCAAGGCACTGGCTTACACGGGCCCTAAGCGCCATCCTTCGATGCCCGATGTCCCAACTTCTGCTGAAGCGGGCCTGCCAAGTTACAACGTGGAGTCCTGGTTCGCGGTAATCGCTCCGGCAGGCACACCGCCGGACATCGTCAAGAAGCTCTCCACATCGATTCGGAAAATCGTGGAAAGCCCGGAGTACAAGAAGAAGATTGAGGAGCAGGGTGGCTTTGCTGCCTACATGGACCCTCCGACTCTGGACAAATTCGTGACCCAAGAACTTGCTACCTGGGCGAAGGTGATTAAGGATGGGAAAATCACGGCTGAATAACAATAACTTCTGAGGGGGCAGCAGCGATGAAGGCAACCCTTTGATACCCCTCGCATTGGGGGGCGTGGTTGTCAACGCCACGGCCCCAGTTCTGCCGGCCCGCGTTCATCACACGCTTGTAGCACACGCTAGAACTGCTGGGTTAGCAGCCCGTAGACCGTTCGCACGCCACTAACGTAATTGCCCAGCCGCAAGTTCTCGTTTGCCGCGTGCTGATTGTTGTCGGCATTGACCAGGGGAATGATGACGAAAGGCACTTGGAGGACTTCGACGATCGTTGCGGTCGGCACGGTGCCGCCCATCATTCGGATGCGCACTGGCTCCGGCGTGGTGCCAAAGGTGTCTGCAATCGCCTGGTAGGCCCATTTCGCTACGGGCGAGTCGATCGGCGAACCAGCTGCATCGGCGCCTTCGCTCTGGTAAGTGAAGCTGGCGAGCTTGTCGTAACGTGCGCGGTCTTCATCGGTCGGGGTACCTTGCACAAGATGGTATCCCTGCTTCACGATGTGTTGCTCGATCAGCTTGCCCAGGTAGGCGGCATCCGATTCAGGCGTGGTGCGTAGGTCGAGTTCTGCCTCGGCTTTGTCGGGTACGATATTCGCTACCTTGTCACCGATGGCGGCGGCGCCCATACCGCGCACGTTCAGCGATGGATACTGCATTGCTTCCTGGTAATTCGTGCCGACCTTGTCGGCCTGCGCGATGCCGATGCGTCGCCTGAGCGCACCCTCGTCGTCCGGCACAGCCGCCATGACCTTGCGCTCCGCCTCGCCGAGCCGGACCTTGTCGTAGTAGCCCGGAATGGTCACGCGTCCGCTGTCGTCCTTCATCGAAGCCAGCAGGTTGGCCAGCCGTTGCGCCGGATTTGGCGCAAAATTGCCGTAATGGCCGCTGTGCAGCGGAACCTTGGCCCCGAACACGGTCAGCTTGGCCCGCGCAGCGCCGCGATTGCCGAAGATGAGGGTGGGGCGGTTCGTCGCATGCATTGGGCCGTCGTGGATCACCATCGCATCGCAGGAGAGAAGCTCGCGATTTGCCAGCATGACTTTGCTGATGGAGGGCGAGCCCTTCTCCTCCTCGCTGTCGAGGATCACCTTGATGTTGACTGTCGGCTGGTCGCCAGCCGCCTTCAACGCGTCGATGGCAGTCAGCATCATCATGATTGGTCCCTTGTCATCTGCCGACGAGCGGCCGAACACACGCCACTCCGGATCGACCGGCCCGGCTGACAAGCGCGAGGCATCAATTTCCTCCCAATTTCCGTTTGCTGCTTTACGCTTGAGCACCGGCGTCCAGGGGCTCTTCTGCGCCCACTGAGATGCGATGACCGGCTGGCCGTCCAGGTGCATGTAGAACAGCACGGTTTTGCGCGCGGGATTCTTCCCCGGGAATTCCGCATACAGCATCGGCTTACCATCGTTGGTCAGCTGCCGCGTCGCAAAGCCGCGCTTGCGGAACGCCTGTTCGAGCCAGTCGACATTGCGGCGAATGTCCTCAGGCACCACGGCATCATTCGGCATAGTCAGCAATTCGAAGTACTCGCGATAGCTGGCTTGTGCCTGGCGTTGCGCCGCCTCGGGCGCCAGTGCGGCGGCGTGCGCCACGCCGGCGCCCAGCCACGATGCGACGATCAAGCACGACAGACGGCGCCCCCGTGCATTCTTGCGAGGCGTCGGCTCGGCGGGACACGCGGGTAAGTTCCTCATGTTTTTCCTTCTGGGGGCTGACAGTATTGGGAGAATACGAAGGATCATAGAAACGGTGTGAGTTTGTCAACGCGAAGGCAGGAAAGCATGGTTCGCGCCGTATGCGCAAAAAATGGTGAGCACAGTGTGCTAGCGAGGCCGGCGCTGATGGGGTCGAGCAACATACTACGCATGTCTCACCGGAAACCACGCCCGCCGGGTTTTTCAATACAATCGGCCAATTTCAGCCGAATGGGACAAGGCCAATCGGTGGCCGGTTCTGCTGCAATGCCAGGTGCTGGAATCCGCGTTTGGCTGCGGGATAAGCCAACCTTGAGAGCCACCGGCTTCCCGGTTCTCTTTATCGACGACCTTTCACAGGATCACCTCTGGTCTCGCGCCTGAACCGGGTGGGTGCGCGGCCTGTCCAGCGCTGAAATGCCCGGCGAAACGCTTCCTCGCTGGCAAAGCCAAGCTGCTCCGCGATCCTTCCCACCGACCAGTTCGTCGTACACAGGCATCGCTCGGCATGCTCCTGCAGGCTGTGCTCGCGCAGCACCGAGTAGCTGCTGCCGTCGGCCGCGAGACGGCGGCGCATGGTCGGTTCGCTCACATCGAAGTGCATGGCCAGTTCAGCCAGCGTCGGGAGGCGTGCACCGTGCGCCAGCGCTGCATGGAGAATCCCGCGCACCTGTTGGCTCAACGGTACCACCTCGACCGGCGCACCGATCAGCCGGTAAGGGAAATCTTCCAGGAACGCGTCAAGATCTGCCGCCTGGCGCACGACACGCCGATCCAGAAAAGCCTCATCGAATTCGAATCCGTAGGTCTGGGCGCCGGAGGACACGGCGGCATGGAACAACCCCAGGAACGGCATGGCGTCCTCGCGCCGGGGGTGCGCCAGGAAGACGTGGGTTGGACGCACCGGCTGGCCGATCAGCCAGCCAAACAGCAGCATATAGAAGAAGAGTCCCGTCAGGTCGACCAGGCAGGCCGCAGAGGTTTTCACACGTCGCAGGGAGTCCATGTGAAACACCGCCTGGTCTCCACGCAGTCCGAGACTGAGGGCACCGGCGCGCGGATATAGCATCGCGCAAAAATCGGCCGCGCAGCAGATCGCCTCCCTGAGCGTCTGGCAACTCAATACACAACGGCACAATAAATCCACTTCCTGCTTGCGCATCGGAGGGTGGCCGTTTCCTTTGGCGACCAGGGCTTCCAGCCGCTCGATCGAAGCGCGATAGAGCGCGGTGAACTGGGCGGGCCGCGGCTGCCCGGAAGCGCCGGTGGCGGGCGGCACCTCGACGCCTTGCCGTTTCAGTTCCTCCAGCAAGCGCTGCACCATGCCGTGCGGAACGGGATTTCCCGGTAAGTGGGCATTCATGGGTGCTCGTCCTGATTGCTTCGGTAGCGATTGTTGATCGTCCGGGTAGGGATCCGTGGCTGCCGGGCCTCCCATAATGATCCCGGCACTTCCAGCGCGCAAAAATGCTTGCGCACGGCCTGGGCGAGGGAGGTTGCCACGCAATCAACCATCTGCATATACGGGACAACCCATGACAGCGTTCCCCTCCCGGAGATCCCGGATTCCGGCATCGCGGCCTTGCTGCGCTCTGCCTGCGCCGAGCGAGGCCCGACGATGATCCACGTGCTCGATGAAATCGTGCTCGCCTCCGCGCACCTGCCCACCGTGCTTGGCCTGCTGGAGAGCAAATACCTGCCGGGTAGCGCAGCCAGGGGCCTGGCGCTTTTGCAGCGCTGGGTTTCGCCGCCCGTGGCGCTGGAAGATGCGCCCAATACGCTATGGCTTTTGTGGCAAGTGCCGGATGCGCCGGCCTACTACGCCATGCGCGCCAGCGTCGACGCCCCGGTCCTCGCGTTCTGGTCGGCAGTCGACGCGATATGCGAAGTCCGCCGCCGCCATGTGATGACCGATGCGACACCGGTGCTGCCACGGCGCAAGGAGTCTCGCGATGCAGCTTGAGACAGCGCAGATCCGATTGTGCGCCAGCATCGCCGGGGCGGACGCGCGAACACAGGAACAGGCACTCCTTTCCCGCGTCAGAGAACTGCCAGCCATCTGCCACGCGGCAGTTGGCCGCAACCTTGCGGGAAGCTGGGGAGCTGGCGACTACACGCTCGACCTGCAATCCGCCCCGACATCGCCCGACTCGTCTGATCAGGCTGCCAGCCTGGCTGCTGCCCTGGAAGGCGTGGCACAGGTGGATAGCGTCACATACACCGCGATCTGGGGCGGCATGCGTGCCCCGCAACTTTGCCACGGGATCTGGCGCACGCTGATGTTCCGTGTCCGGTCCCAGGCGCCCGAATGGCAGGTCCGCAGCCTGGAGCGGGATCTGTTGCGGATGCCGGATTACATGCCTGGCATTCTCAACTGGCGACTTGCCCGTGTCCTGTCGCCCGGCGCGTGGACCCATGTCTGGCAACAGGAGTTCGCCAGCGTGGACGACCTGCTGGGCGAGTACCTGATGCACCCGTTTCATTGGGGGCGGGTCGACCGATGGTTTGACCCCGAGTTCCCCGAATGGACGGTCGATGCAATCTCCCATGCCTTTTGTCCGCTCACGACGAGCCTGATTGCCAACCACACCAGTAGAGAGGGTGACGCCCCATGACCAGACACGGGAAACTGACAGGAAAGATTGCGCTTGTTACCGGTGCCAGCCGCGGAATCGGCTGCGCCATCGCGCAGCGCTTCGCGGCGGAGGGCGCCCTGGTGGTCGTCACGGCAAGGCACGTTGGCCATGAGGGCGAGCGTGGCACGCTGGCCGAGACAGTCGCGCAGATCAGGCGGCAAGGGGGCAGTGCCATTGCACTGGCGGCCGACCTCGAGGATCCGGTGCAACGTGGCAACCTTGTGCAGCAGGCCGCAAAGGCAGCAGGCGGTCTCGACATCCTGGTCAACAATGCTGGCATGGCGGAATACAGCCGCATCGAATCGATGTCCCTGGGAGTCTTCGACAGAACGATCGAGCACTACCTGCGTGTCCCCTTTGTGCTTGCCCGGGCAGCCATCCCTCTGATGCGCGCACGCGGCGCGGGATGGATTCTGAACCTGGGATCTGTCACCGCCCTGTCGCCTTCACGCCCTTATCACGACTTTGACCAGACGGGCGGGGTGACGGCCTACGCCGCCGTCAAGGCCGCCATCAATCGATTCACCGAGGGACTCGCGGCGGAACTGGAGGCCGACAATATCGCGGTGAATTCCGTAGCACCAAGCACGGCAATCCGCACGCCGGGCAGTGAGCGCTATATCCCGGACGGCTATCCAACCGAGCTGGTGGAGTACCTGGTGGAAACGGCACTCGCGCTATGCAGCGTTCCGGCTCGCCAGCGCACTGGCCACATTGCGCATAGCCTGCACTTCCCGCTGGCTTGCGGGCTGGACGTCCGTACGCTCGACGGGCGCGGCAAGCTGCCCCCGCCCGTTGTCCCGCCATGGGCGCATCCTGGCTTGAACCAGTCCGGCCTGTCCGAAAAATAAGCTTATGGAGAAGAGCATGCGTGCTGCCGTCATCGACCGTACAGGTGGGCCTGACGTACTCAGAATCGCCGACGTCCCGGTGCCCGAACCCGCTGCAGGCGAAGTCCTGATCCGTGTGGCCTGTGCCGGTGTGAATCCTGCGGACTGGAAATGCCGTGAAGGCTATCTGAGCCACTTCATGCAATACAGCTTCCCGTTCGTGATCGGCTTCGATGTCAGCGGCATCGTGGAAGCGGTGGGGGCCGGGGTGAGCGGCTTTGTTCCGGGGGAGCGCGTGTTCGCGCAAACCGATGCCGGCGCAGGCAAATGGGGATCCTATGCCGAGTACGTTGCCGTCCGCCAGGATTCGGTGGTGCCCATTCCGGACAACCTGGGATTTGCCGAAGCCGCGGCAGTCCCCACGCCGGCGCTGGCCGCCTGGACGGGTCTCTTCGACGAAGGCGGACTCAAGCCGGGCCAGACGGTGCTTGTCCATGGCGGTGCAGGCGCGGTCGGCACGTTCGCTGTCCAACTGGCGAACGCGGCCGGTGCAGCCGTCGCTGCCACCTGCAGTGCAGCGCGCCGCGACGAATTGATGGCCCTCGGCTGCCGTCTGGCGATCGACTACCGGGGCGGTGATATCGCTGCCGCCATGCGGGCATGGGCGCCAGGCGGCACCGATCTGGTACTGGACGCCGTTGGAAGCGGCACCCTGCCGAATGGCATGGATCTTCTCAAGCCCGGCGGCATCCTCGTGGCCATCCTGACACTGGTCAGGGGCGACAACGGCCCGGATGCTGCCGAAGCCGCCCGGCGCGGCGTCCGGACCGCCCTGGCGTTCAGCAGGATGCCCAGCGGCACACGGCTACGCGAGATCACGTCACTGCTCGGGACCGGGCGGTTGCGACCGCCTCGCATCGAGTGCCTGCCGCTGGACGATGCCGGACGCGCGCTTGATCTGGTCCAGTCGGGCAAGGCAGCTACCAAACTGGTGCTACGAGTCGCTGAGCCAGGGAATTTCTAGCGCGCGGCCAGAAGCCGTTCGGCCTGCCTGGCCATTAGAAGCCAAAAGACATCACACCATCGAAGATGGAGGAGAGACGATGAGGAACAAGAGATTTCTTCCTTACACAATAGCCGGTGCGCTGATTGCCGCCTCGCAGATGAACGCACCTTCCTTTGCCGCGATGACCCCTGACGAAGTCAGGCGCCTGGACGGCCCGCTCACGCCAATGGGTGCCGAGCGGCCCGGGAACAAGGATGGCAGCATCCCGCCGTGGAGCGGAAAGTGGCAGGCCGCGCCCGCAGGCCTGGCATTCCGGGCGGGGGACCCATATCCGGATCCCTACGCAGCGGAGAAGCCGCTGGCAACGGTCACGGGCCAGAACCTGGAACAGTACCGTGCTCACCTGAGCGACGGCCAGCTCGCCATGTTCAGGCTGTACCCGGCAACCTTCAGGATGGCGATCTATCCCAGTCATCGCGACTTTCGCTATGGTGATTCCCTCTACAAGGCGATCCACAACCACGCACCGAGGACGCAGTTGACGACCGACGCGAACGGCCTCAAGGACTATCCGCCCACCGCGCCCTTTCCCATACCCAAGAGTGGTCTGGAGTTGATGTGGAACCTGCGCTTCTCCTCCGCCATCGCCGAGGAGGCAGCGGTTTACGACCAGGCAGTCGTGTATCGCGACGGCAAGATCGCCTGGGGAAAGTGGAAATATGACATCTGGTCTCCGGTGAACGGCACCGCATTCGAAGACGGCTCGCCCCTCATCAACCGAACCTTCGCGCGCGTTGAAACCGATCTGCCTTTACGGGAGCGCGGCAGTATCATCGTCTCCCACAATTACTGGGATCGCGAAGGCTCGGATACCGCCAGGACGTGGCAGTACAATCCCGGCACCCGCCGCGTGCGGCAAGCACCGGAGTTTGGCTTCGACCAGCCGCTTGGCCCGGGTGGCTTCCGGACGGTGGATGACGATCGCCTGTTCAATGGCTCCGGCGAACGCTACGACTGGAAGATTGTCGGGAAGCGGGAGATCTATATTCCCTACCACAACTACAAGCTGGTCAATCCCGCGGTCAAGTATGCCGAGCTGCTGGGCCCCAACCATCCCACCCCCGACTTCGTCCGTTATGAACTTCACCGCGTCTGGGTTCTCGAAGCCACGCTGAAGCAAGGCTTCCGGCATCAGTACGCCAGGCGCGTACTGTATCTGGACGAGGACACGTGGATGGCCGTGCTTGCTGACAACTACGATGCCCGCGGCCAGTTGTGGCGCACCAATATGCAAGCCTCTCTTTACGCCTACGATGCCCGCCGCTACTACCCGGCAGTTGCGTTCTATCACGATCTCATCGCGGGCTCCTATCTCGCAGACCGGCTGACCAACGAAGGTAAGTCGGTACGCCTGAACAGCAGCCCCCAATTCAACGAAGCGTATTTTTCACCCGATTCGATTCGGGGCTCCGGGCATTGACGCCGGTGCCGGGTGATTGTGTCCATATCGACCAGATATTTGGGTCGATATGGGCCGGCCGGCTTCACCCGCCATTTCCGTGGCTACTCGAACCGTACGGATCCCGCACCGCTTCGGTCTACCGAGCGTCTGGCGGGATTGCCGGAAATACGAACATTGCCAGCGCCACTCAACTCCACTTGCGCGGATTCAGAGGCATAGGCCGAGACCAGCCCGGCTCCTGACAGGTCAGCGGAAACCGATTTCGCGCGCAGGTTCGCCAGTTCCACACTGCCTGAGCCCGACACCGTAGTCTTGACTTCGTTGGCAGTGCCGTCGGCCACGATCGAGCCTGAACCGGATACCTGGAGCATGACTGCATTGACGTGCAGGCCGTTGGCCACAAGCTTGCCCGAGCCAGAGACGACCGCGCGCGACAGCTCCGGTCCTTCGACCAGCAGCTTGATTGGCTGGTCCGCAGTAAACGAGCCATCGGAGGCGATCACCAGCGTGCCGCCCTCGACGGTCGTTTTGATCTTCGACATGATGTCGGACTGGGCCGAGATGGTAATGCCCGGGGCGGGAGCGAACCGGTACGTCGCATCCGCGCTCAGCATCATGTCAATGCCGGAAAACGCAGGGAGTGAGCGGCGCTGGCTGACGACTGGGCCCTTCGCTTTCACCATATCGGCACCGCCGTAGACCTTGCCGTTGACGACGGCGACCGAGTCGCCCGTCACGACAACGCGCGAGCCATTGACGATCACGGTGCTGTCGCCTTGCGCAATGCCGGAGACAGCCGCAAGCATCGAAACACACAACTTGACGCGTTGCTTCACGGTGGTCCTGTCGTTAGTCCGCATAGATGCCGCGTGCTGCCGTGCCATGGTTGCTATTGCCATTTCGCTCCAAGTGTTCCCAGTCCTGCTTTCCTGAGGTCTTCAGGCGCCATCACCACGCGAAACTCGCAATCGGCATTGAACATCAGAAACCAGGGCTCTGCGAATGCGGGGATCTGCGATGGTTCGTCGAGATTGACGACGAGAATCGCTCCGCGTGTTCCGTTCTGCTCGGTAAAGTAGGCGGCCTCCGGTTTCGTCTCGGCCAGAATCCTCTCCATCACGTCACCGATGGTGCCATCGCGCACAAAAGCATTGAATGGCTCGTGAGGAATTCGAATGTTGAGAAGCATGCGCATGTTCAGCCTCCTTGATTGAACGATGATCTTTTCCAGCAGACTCGAGCGCGCCAGTGCCTTCCCATGGCGAGCGCGCTTACTTCAAGCCAAGCGTGAACGGCAGCAGCACTGCGTTCACAAAAAGCAGGCCATAGGCGATAACCATGGCCGCCGGGATGGTGGAAGGCGGCCAATCCCGTGCACAAGCGTTACGGCGATTCCACAGGAAACCCACACCCATGCCCAGGATGGCAAGCCCGGAAAACAGGCTCTCCAGGGCAAGCGCGGCCGGACCGGATTTGTCCGGGCTGCTGTTCATGCCCTTTGCAACGGGGCGGGCTGCCGCTTGCCAGGCAGCCGGTGTTTCAAAGGGGGTTGCGGTCGGCCGAGTGAGCGCGGTGAGTTCCGGTCTGACCTGCATGGCCAGCGACTCGGTCGACGTCGGTTGTTCTTGCGTGCGCGGCGTCGGCGCAGTCGTCGGTGCCGGCTCATGCCTGGCCGGGTCTGACATGGCCGAAGCGGCGTGTGGCGGGGAGGCGGGCCGGCCCGGCGCGTTTCGCATCGAATCCCGCTCCCGCCAGAACCTGGCGAACATGCCTTCCAGACAGCGTACCGAGTCGCAGGCATCGCGCCGGGCGCGCCAGGCCGCGATGTCTGAGTCTCGAATGGTGCCCTTGCGCAGCATCCTCTGCTGCTCGGCATAGATGCGCTCGTAGCGCACTGGCAGCGTGGTGGAACCACAGATCAGGTGCTGCTGGCGCGTGCGCGGGCGGGGGGTGTCGGTCGCCAGCGTGCATCTCATCCCGTTGCCATGCGGGTCTTCGCAGCGGACCAGGGATCCGCCCGCAGGTGACTGACAGACGATGTCGGAGGCCCGCGCACCGCTGACGGCGAACAGGCCCATTGCGAAGCCCACGGCAACAATCGTGGCCAGGCGCCTTATGACCCTCTTCATCATGATTCCTCATCGAAGCGGCCCAAGGCTTTCAAGCTAGTCGATCGTCGCCGGGTCCCTCAAGTATGCGTTGCGGTGGGCGTGCGGTAGGACACTTAGCGCTGCATGGTCGGGTCAGAATGCGCGCTCTCCTTCTCCCGCCGGCGCGAGCTGGCCTGTTGGTGGGCAAGTCGATGTGATGACCAGCATGCTGATCTTCCGGGCGTAAAACGACACCGCCTGCCTCTCCCTCTTGCGCTCGCCCTCGATACTGTATAAATATACAGGTATCGTAAACATCCTAGTCCTTCGCGCTTCCGTCGAGGGACTCCAACTTCACATGACTGCGCAACCGCACGCAGCCCTGCCCACGGCGGCGGAGGGTTTCCTGTTCCCTGCGCATGCTGCCGCGGAGCCTTTGCCGGCCTCGCGGCGGCAGGAGGCGCTTTCCGCGCTCGAGCACCGCTATCCCGGCCTGTGGCGGGCCGGCCAGCTGGGCCGTGCCGGCAGCCTGCCGGTGTGTCCGACCGGCTATGCCGAACTGGCGGCCGAGTTGCCCGGGGGCGGCTGGCCAGTGGGCGGGCTGACCGAGCTGCTGACGGCCCAGAGCGGGGCGGGTGAGTTGCGCCTGCTGCTGCCGGCGCTGCGCGCGCTGGGCGCGGCCGGGCGCCGCATCGGGCTGGTGGGGCCGCCTTGCCTGCCCAATGCGATGGGACTGGCCGCGGCCGGCTTGCCGGCGCGCCAGCTCTACTGGGTGCGTTCCCCGGCCGGCGCGGGCAAGGCTGCGCGGCAGGCCGACATGCTGTGGGCGGCCGAGCAGATGCTGCGCAGCCAGGCCTTTGGCGCCGTGCTGGTGTGGCTGCCGGTGGCGCGGCCGGAGGCGTTGCGCCGCCTGCAGGTGCTGGCGCAGGCCGGCGATGCGGCGGTGTGGGCGTTGCGCCCCGCCACGGCGCTGCGCGAGTCGTCGCCGGCGGTGCTGCGGCTGCTGCTGTCGCCGCTGCCGGGCAATGTGCTGTCGATCGTCTTCCACAAGCGGCGCGGGCCGGTGCGAGACACGCCGCTGCTGCTGCGCCTGGATGGCATGGAGGCCGCCACGCGGGCAGGGGCCTGGCCAGTTCCGGCTGTTTCTTCTGATGTTGCGGGAGGCTCCGCCCATGTCGTACTGGATCGCGGTGCATCTGCCGCGCCTGTCGCTGGACGCGCTGCAGCCGAGCTGGCCTGAGTCCGCTCCTTCCGCTCCCGTGGCCCCCGGCACGCTCCACCATGCCTTGCCGGTGGCGGTGATGGAGCGCGAGCGGGTGGTGCTGGCCAACGGTCCGGCCATGTCGCTGGGCGTGCGCTACGGCATGCGGCGCGGCGGCGTGCAGGCCTTGTCGGCCGAGGTGGCGCAACTGGAGCGCGACCCCGCGGCCGAGGCAGCGCTGATGACCGCGGTCGCGCTGACGCTGCTGCATTTCACGCCCAACGTGACGCTGGACGAAGACCCGGAGTCGGCCACGGTGATGCTCGATGTCACGGCCAGCCTGCGCCTGTTTGGCGGCCACCGCGCGCTGTGCCGCGCGGTGCGCGCGCGCGTGCGCCAGCTGGGCACCTTCGCGCAGGTGGGATGCGGCGCCACCGCGCACGGCGCGGCATGGCTCGCCCGGCAGCCGATGCGGCGCACGCGGCGCGGCATCGTGCGGCCTGCGCGGCGGGCGGTGCGGACCGCACGCATGGGCCGCCTGCTGGATCGCCTGCCGGTGGAGGCCCTGCATATGCTGGCCGATCCGGCTTGGCTCGACGGCATCGGCTGCCGCACGCTGGGCGAGGTGCGGCGCCTGCCGCGGGCCGGCCTGACGCGCCGGCTGGGGCCCGCGCTGCTGGAACGGCTGGACCAGGCCTATGGCGATGCGCCGGTGCGCTTTGCCTGGTTTGCCGCGCCGCCCGCGTTCGTGCAGCGTATGGAACTGCCGGGCCGCATCGAATCGGCCGAAGGCGTGCTGGTTGGCGCGCAGCGCCTGCTGCTGGCGCTGGCCGGCTGGCTGGCGGTGCAGCAGGCCGGCGTCACGCGCTGCGTGCTGGTGCTCGAGCATGAGCGCTACCGGCTCGGCGCGGATATCGCCGGCACGCCGGTGACCATCGGCCTGGCGCAGCCCAGCCGCGATCCGGCGCACCTGTCGCGCCTGCTGCGCGAAAAGCTCGGCAAGCTGAATTTCCATGCACCGGTAACGGGGCTGGCGCTGCGGGTGGAGGCGATGGAGGCGTACCTGCCGCAGAGCGATGCGCTGTTCCCCGAGCCGGGCGGCACGCCGGCCGAGCTGGGCCGCCTGCTCGACACCCTGATGGCCCGGCTGGGCCGCGACAACGTGCTGCAGCCGCAGCCGCTGGCCGACCACCGGCCCGAGCGCGCCAACCGCTGGTGCCCGGTCGACGATGCCGCGGGCGGCAAGCTGGCTGGCGCATCAATGCCGCCATTGCCCGAACGCCCGCTCTGGCTGCTGGACAAACCGCTGCCCTTGCCGGTGCAGCGCCACCGCCCGAGCCATGGTGGGCCGCTGGCGCTGCTGACCCGGCCCGAGCGGATCGAAGCCGGCTGGTGGGACGGCGCGCTGGCCACGCGCGACTATTTCATCGCCGAGCGCGCTGATGGCCTGCGCTGCTGGATCTACCGCGAGCGTCCCGGCCACGCGGGTCAGGACGATGGCGGCGAGTACCGCTGGTTCCTGCACGGGTTGTTCGCATGACGCCTCCGGTCCTGTCTTCGCTGCTGCCGGCGCTGCCCGATTACGTGGAGCTGCATTGCATCTCCAACTTCACGTTCCTGGACGGCGCCTCGCACCCGGTCGAGCTGATCGAGCGCGCCTTCCGGCTCGGCTATTCCGGCCTGGCGCTGACCGACGAATGCTCGGTAGCCGGCACCGCGCGTGCGCACGACGCCATCAAGACCTTGCGCAAGCGCCTGAACGATGCGGTGGAACGCAGCGCGGCGCGGCTGGCACTGGGGGAGGATGCTGACGACATCGATGGCGTGGACATGGCTGGCGACGCCGAACACGACGACATCCAGGCCATCGATGACTCGCACGCCGGCCGGCATCAGCGGCTGGTGGCGCAGGCCAGGGGCGCCGACGCCTTCTCGCTGCTGATCGGCAGCCGCTTCAGCCTGACGCCGCAGCCTGGCACCGGCGATCAGCCCCCGCTGCGGCTGGTGTTGCTGGCGCAGCATCGCGAAGGCTTCGGCAACCTGTGCGAGCTGATTACGCTGGGCCGCCGGCGCGCGCAGAAGGGCAGCTACCTGCTGCATCCGGAAGACCTGTCGGCGCCGCAGCCGGAGCAATCGCACCTGCAGGGCATGCCGGATTGCCTGGCGCTGCTGCTGCCCGGCTACTGCGCCGATCCGGAGTTGCTGCGCGAGCAGGCGCAATGGTGCCGCGATGTCTTTGGCGAGCGCGCATGGATTGCGCTCGAACAGCTGCAGGGCCATGCCGACGCGCTGCATCGCGCGCGGCTGGAGGCGGTCTCGGCGCAGACCGGCGTGCCGCTGGCGGCGGCCGGCGCGGTCACCATGCATGTGCGCTCGCGCAAGCCGCTGTCCGATGTGCTGACCGCCATCCGGCTGAGCCAGCCGCTGGCCGAATGCGGCATGGCGCTGGCGCCCAATGCCGAGCAGCACCTGCGCATGCGCCAGGTGCTGTCGCGCCTGTACCCGGCCGCGACGCTGGCGCAGACGCTGGAGATTGCCGGGCTGTGCGATTTCTCGCTCGACATGCTGCGTTATGAATATCCCGAAGAGCTGGTGCCCGCGGGCGAAACGCCGATCAGCTACCTGCGTAAGGAGGTGGAGGCCGGGATGAAGGTGCGCTTTCCCAACGGCATGGATCCGGAATGGGAGAAGCAACTCAAGGAAGAACTGGAACTGATCGAGGAAAAGCAGTACGAGCCGTTCTTCCTGACCGTGCATGACATCGTGCGCTTTGCGCGCGGGGAGGGCATCCTGTGCCAGGGGCGCGGTTCGGCCGCCAATTCGCTGGTCTGCTACTGCCTTTACATCACCGAGGTCAGTCCTGAGCAGGCCAACCTGCTGTTCGGCCGCTTCCTGTCGCGCGAGCGCGATGAGCCGCCCGATATCGATGTCGACTTCGAGCACCAGCGGCGCGAGGAAGTCATCCAGTACATCTACAAAAAGTACGGCCGCGACCGCGCCGCGCTGGCGGCGTCACTGATCACCTATCGCTCGCGCAGCGCGCTGCGCGACGTGGGGCGGGCGCTGGGCATCGATGCCAGCGTGATCGAGCAGGTCATCAAGGGCCAGGCGTGGTGGGACGGCGGGCAGGCTTTCCTGGACCGCATCACGCGCTACGGGCTGGACCGCGAGTCGCCGGCAGTGCAGCAATGGGCCAGCCTGACCGAGCAGCTGCGCGGTTTTCCGCGCCACCTGTCGCAGCACGTGGGCGGCTTCGTGATCGCGCGGGACAAGCTGTCGCGGCTGGTGCCGATCGAGAACGCCGCCATGGCAGACCGCAGCGTGATCCAGTGGGACAAGGACGATCTGGAATCGCTGGGCCTGCTCAAGGTGGATGTGCTGGCGCTGGGCATGCTGTCGGCGATCCGGCGCGCGCTGGCGATGATCCCGAACCCGGATGACAACAAGGCCCAGGCCGGCGTGCCCGCGCGGATGGAAGACATCCCGAAGGAAGACAAGAAGACCTACGACATGATCTGCAAGGCCGAGACCATCGGCGTGTTCCAGATCGAATCACGCGCGCAGCAGTCCATGCTGCCGCGGCTGCAGCCGCGCCAGTACTACGACCTGGTGGTGGAGGTGGCCATCGTGCGGCCCGGCCCGATCCAGGGCGGCATGGTCCATCCCTACCTGAAGCGGCGCGAGGCCTTCCGCCGCACCGGCAAGCCGCCCACTTACTTCAACCCGGTCATCAAAAAAGTGCTGGGCCGCACGCTGGGCGTGCCGATCTTCCAGGAGCAGGTGATGCAGCTGGCCATCGACGCGGCCGGTTTCTCGCCGGGGCAGGCCGACCAGCTGCGCCGCTCGATGGCCGCGTGGCGGCGGCGCGGCGACTTGCGGCAGCACCAGGACGCACTGATCAAGGCGCTGACCACGAAAGGCTATCCCGAGTCCTTCGCGCTCGCCATCTGCAAGCAGATCGAAGGGTTTGGCGAATACGGCTTCCCGGAGAGCCACGCCGCCAGCTTTGCCAAGCTGGTCTATATCAGCGCCTGGCTCAAGTGCCACCATCCTGCCGCTTTTCTGTGCGCGCTGCTCAACAGCCAGCCGATGGGGTTCTATTCGCCGTCGCAACTGGTGCAGGATGCCCGGCGCAACGGCGTGGATGTGCTGCCGGTGGATGTGACCGTCAGCGGCTGGGATTGCGCGTTGGAGCTGGCGGCGCCGGAGGCGTCATCGCAACCACCTGTGCGGCTTGGCTTCAGCCGCGTCAAGGGCATGCGCAAGGAAGCCGCGCTGCGCATCGAAGCCGCCCGTGCACAGCGGCCCTTTGATGGCGTGGAAGACCTGGCATCGCGTGCGCAGCTGGACCGGCACGACATCGATGCGCTGGCTGCATCCGACGCGCTCGCCGCGCTGGCCGGGCATCGCCGCCAAGCCCGCTGGCAGGCTCGCGCGGCGGCCGTGCAGACAGCGCATCGAGACCTGCTGTATGAAGCGCCGCCCGCCGAAGACGAATTGCTGCTGCCCGCGCCGCGGCTTGGGGAGGACGTGGCGGCTGATTACGCCAGCCTCGGCCTGTCGCTCAAGTCCCATCCGCTGACGCTGCTGCGGCGCCGGCTGGATGCGATGAAATTCGTCACGGCGCAGCAACTCGCGCGCTATGGCAACGGGCGCCGGGCGCGTGCGTGCGGCATTGTCACGGTGCGCCAGCGTCCGTCCACCGCCAGCGGGACCATCTTTGCTTCCATCGAAGATGAAACCGGCACGGTCAACGTCATCCTGTGGCCAGACCTGGTGGAGCGGCAGCGCAAGGAAGTGCTGGGGGCCACCTTGCTTGGTGTCATCGGTACCTGGCAACGGCAGGGCGACGTGCGGCACCTGGTGGCGCAGGAACTGGTGGACCTGAGTCCGCTGCTGGGCAGGCTGCTGGTGGCGAGTCGGGATTTTCACTAGGGTTTCGCTGATGCCGGTGCCTGACGAGCAGCCCATGTCAGATTAATTTTCTAACAAAGGCCTCGGAAATATCTTGTGAATTCATTAAGAAAAAATTGGATGAAAATCGCGATGATGAGAATATATTTAATGGTTGACCGGAAAAACTGAATTCAAATCATTGTTCGCTACTGAAAGAATCGGCCTCGGCTCGCCATGCCTTGCATGGACGGCCAATCCACAATAAAGGAGGCAGATCTTGCAAAGCGACATCACGAAGCGTATCGGCCTGGCAATGGCCGCTCTCTGGCTTGCCGGGTGCGGCGGCGACGGGAGCGATGACCCCGGAGAACCGGCCACGCGCGATGCGGCCAGGCAGGCCTCGGCGGAGCGGTGGACGATAACGCCAGTAACGCCGCTCCAGGCTGCGCTCTCGGACCAGGACATCCGGTACGTCACGGCGGGTGCGACAGAAGAAGAATTGCTGGCCGCGCGGCGCGCATACATGGGTGGTGCGGTGGTCGTGCTGGATGCAACGGCCGCGCCATCGGGAAGCATGCGGCACGCCAGTGCAGTGATCGGCGGGCTCGGCGTCGACAGCAAGGTGCTGGTCCTGCGCCTGTCGCCGTCCGGACCCCAGTATCGTGCGGTGGAGGCGGCCGTTGCCGTGAGCCAGGCGGTTGCAGGAGAGCCGGAGCCGGGCGACAGCAGTGCTTCGCCCGCTACCGATGCGGAAATAGTCGACAGTAGTGCGGAAGACCTCGTCAGCACGGCGCGCACCTATGCCGCCGAGCTGATTGAAGGGCGCAATGCCGAACAACTGCGCCTGCGCAGCGAGGGCGGAGCAAAGTCCGCGCTGCCGGCGGGCGAGCCATACCGGCCGGAGTACACCTACAGCGTATTTGTCAGGCAGAGCCTGCCGTGCATGCTCCACCGGAAAATGAGCAGCGCCAATGCCTTTGGCGGAGAACGGTTCGATGCGTGCAAAGGCGAGGCCAATGCCGAACTACGGTATCAGGTCGACATGATCCGCTCGATCGCCGTCAGCACAAGCGGCGGGGTGGGCGAGGACGCCAAGTATCTTCGCATCTCCGTCCTGCCCGAGATGGGCGGCGCCGGTATCCATCTGGCGTCCAAAGTGGACGAAGGGCATACGTGGTTCCAGTCGTGGGCGCATCGCTACACCTGGTTCGGGCCGTTCGCCAGCAAGTATCGCTTCACGGTGTCGACGAATGACAGGGACGTCCGGCTGGTCGGCCATGTCCCGCAACAGGTCAACCCGCAGCAGACCGTGCGGGAGACGAGCGGCATCGACGTGGGCGTCGGCGTTAGCGGCGAGGTCGGTATGAAAGGGCCAAAAGCCGGCGTGTCCGGATCGTTCTCCTACACGAGCAAGCGTGAAGTCCTCACGACGACATACGAGTACACCGTAGAGAACGAGAGCGGAAGGCGGCCTGGCGAAGCTGCCTGGGTGTGGGACCGCAAGTATGCGGAGCGGCATTGCGACTGGCTCAGCCGGCGCGACTTCGGCAGTGCCTGCTATTTCACCGGCGCGCACTGGGATCACAGCTGGGTATTCAGGAAGGACAAGTTCTCGGCCATCAGCCACCGGAATTTCGTGCCGGGCTTCTCCGCCATCTTCCAGGCACCGCCTGACAAACGGGGCATCTCGACATTCCGCCTGCAAAGCGAGATCGAAGTCATGGCCCTGGGCGGAAAGGTCGTCCCCAATGTCTTCTTCCTGATGGCCATGCGCGGCGCCACCACGGCATCCAGGGTGTCTTTCGGCAAAGACATGGAAGTGGACTGGTCGCATCCGTACTTCGAACCGGAGCCGAGCGTGGTGCTCCAGTCCCTGGGCCACAACAACGCCTGCATCGAGGCGCCACCCGTTGCCGGACCCGGAGCGCCCCGGGAGGTCGCGCTGCGCCCGTGTACCGGCCGCCGCGAGCAGCTGTGGGGGCTGGACGGCAAGGAGCGCTATCGTTCGCGGGTGGCGCAGGACCTGTGCCTCACCGCGTATCACAGGGCTTTGCTGGCGGTGAGCGCGTGCAGCGACGCGTTGCAGCAGAAATGGGTGTGGGACGGTCCGAGGCTGCGAAGCCGGCTGGTAGACGGGAGCGGCTATCAGTACGTGCTGAGCGCCGGAGCGGACCGCGCGGGGCTGGTGCCGGTTGCGACGAGCGACAGGGAGAACTGGGCGCCTTACCTCGCCAACCCGAAGTAGCCGCACGGCGCCAGACCCCTCTGTCCGGACCGGACCCTGAAACGATCGGTTACACACTCGTTGCGCCACGCCGTCAACACCTTGACGGCGGCCCCCGTTGTTACAGGCAACGCGCAATGCCGCGCGCCCTTCCGGAGATCAACATGAAAAAAGTACTCGCCATCCTGACCCTGGGCCTGTTCGCTGCGGGCGCGTTTGCCCAGACGCCCGCCGCCGCGCCTGAATCGAAGGAGCCGGCCAAGGTGGAAAAGAGCGTGCACAAGAGCAAGACCCACGCCACCAAGCATACGGCCAAGAAGGCGCCGGAAAAGGCTGCTGCCCAGTAAGCGGCGAGCCAGTCAGCAAGCGCCCACGGGCGGCAGAGGCCTCAGTCACAGAGGCCGCTGCCGCCCGCTTGCCGTGGCGGCGCTGGCTGCCCTCAGAATTCGTAGTTGATCGAGAAATCGAAGACGCCGTTGGTCGCCTTGCGCGTGATGGGGCTGCTCGCCGCGTCGCCAACCAGCTGCGAGATGGCTACGTCGCTGGTGGCGAACCAGTGCTTGGTGAAATACCAGACCGCGCTGACGCCGAAGCCATAGGACTTGATGCCGCCGCTGGCATGGAACTCCGGCCGGCCCGCACGCGCCTGTGACTGGCTGACGCCGAACCACGCATTCATGTAGCGGGAGTCCGCCAGCGTCATGGTCGGCCCGGCGAACCAGTAGAACCTTTCCGAACTGCCCGGCAGAGGCATGTAGGCGCCGATATCGCCTACCCAGCCGTCCGTTCCGCCCAGGCTGCGGCGCGCGTCGATGCGCAGCACCAGCGGGAATTCCTTTGATATCGCATATTCCGCAAAGAGCTTGGCCTCGGGCGCGATATTGATATTGCCCATGCCGTCCAGGTGCGGCGAGTCCTCCTGCGCGCGACGGCCCAGGTTGTACGTCAGGGCAATCCCCGCGCGCCAGTTCTTGCCGCGCAGTACGTTGATGCCGAGGCCTTCGCCGATGGAAGCAAAGGCCAGGTCGCGATAGCGGATGTCGATGCTCGGACCGAAGATGGGAATGTATTCCGACGACCCGTCATAGCGCGGCCGCACCATCGCCGCGCCGCCCAGACGGATCTCCCAGTCGGGAATGGCTTCTTCGAAAAGCTTTTCGAGCGGAATGCCGGCGGAGAATTGCCATTCGGCCAGCGGCGCGGGTGTCTGCGCCATGGCCTGCGTGGCACTGCCGGCGGCGCAGGCCACCAGCAGGCGGGTGGCGACGCCAGCTATCCGCCTGCGGGATCGTACTGGGGTTTGCATTGTGTGGAGCCTTGTCAATGGAGCCTTCGCGCCCAGGGACTTCGGGCAGTCAGGCTCTGGCCGGGCGGCCTGTCGCCGCCATCTTTCCACCGACCGGACGTTTGTGCAAGCGCGCATTGTGCGCGCTCACGCGCTCCGCCTGGCAGCCGCCGTGCCTGTTCTGCGGCCACTGCCAGCCTGCGCGAGGCGTTCAGGCGATGGTATCCACCACGCCGCCATCCACGCGCAGCGCGGCGCCGGTCGTGGCCGAGGCCTGCGGCGAGCACGCATAGACAATCATATTAGCCACTTCATCGACGGTGGCCGCGCGCTGGATGATGGACGAGCTGCGATGCGCCTTGACGAACTCCGCGGCCACTTCCCCAACCGGCTTGCCTGTGCGTTTCACCTCTTCGGCCAGCATTGCCTCCACGCCCTCCGACAGAGTCGGTCCCGGCAGCACGGCGTTCACCGTCACGCCGGTCCCCGCCAGCCGCTTGGCCAGCCCGCGCGACACGGCCAGTTGCGCAGTCTTGGAAAAACCATAGTGGATCATGTCCGCCGGGATGTTCAGCCCGGACTCCGACGAGACAAAGACAATGCGGCCCCACTTGCGCTGGACCATGCCCGGCGCATAGGCGCGTGACAGCCGTACGCCCGACATCACGTTGGTTTCAAAAAGGCGCGTCCATTCGCTGTCCGGCGTTTCGAAGAAATCTTGCGGGCCGAAGATGCCGAGGTTGTTGACCAGCACATCCACCGAGGGCTGCTGGACCAGCAGTGCGTCTACTGCCTCCGGCGTGGCGAGATCGCCGGTGAAGGTGCCGACCTGCGCGCCCGGAACCGCGGCGCGCAGCGCATCGGCGGCTTTCGATACCGAGTCTGCCTTGCGGCCATTGAGAATGACGCGCGCCCCGGCGAGCGCGAGCCCCTTGGCGGTGGCAAAGCCAATGCCGGCGGTGGATCCGGTAACCAGGGCAGTCTTGCCCGACAAATCGATCTTCATGACGATCCCTTTCACGTTGGCGGCCCCGCGAGGGGCGGGAAGCAGTTGCCCCGGGGCTGGTGACCAGCCTCGGGGCGCCATCCGTGAGTTTTACTACGGAAACGCCAGACGTGCAGGGCGGGCCAGGGTCTTGTTCCGGGTCGGCCGGCCCGAAGGGCGAGCGTAGCGAAGCGATCCAGCGTCTTTCAGGGCCACTGGGGCTCCGCCTGCGCGGGGACGACAAGCAAGAAGCGTTGTCGTCAATACCGAACGCCTTGTCAGCTGGCGTGCGTGGCGCAGTCGACGCAGCCAGCCGCATGGCGCGGGGCGGCCGTGACGCCCTCAGTCCGCTCCACACGCTGCCATGCCAGCCCGCCCTTGCCGGCCAGCCGGCTGCGCAGTGCCCGTGCCGCGGTCACCATGTTTGCCAGCGCGGCCTCGGTCTCCTCCCAGCCGCGCGTCTTCAGGCCGCAGTCGGGGTTGACCCACAGGCGCTGCGGCGGGATTACCTCGCAGGCGCGGTCGAGCAGCCTTTCGATGGCGGCCACGGTGGGCACGCGCGGCGAATGGATGTCATAGACGCCCGGCCCGATCTCGTTGGGGTAGTCGAAGTCGCCGAACCCTTCGAGCAGCTCCATCGCCGAGCGCGAGGTCTCGATGGTGATCACGTCGGCGTCCATGGCGGCGATCGCCGGCAGGATGTCGTTGAACTCCGCGTAGCACATATGGGTGTGGATCTGCGTCTGGTCCGCCACGCCGGCCGCGGACAGGCGGAAGGCGTTCACGGCCCAGTCCAGGTAGGCGTTCCAGTCGGCGCGGCGCAGCGGCAGCCCTTCGCGCAGCGCCGGCTCGTCGATCTGGATCACGCGGATGCCGGCGTGTTCCAGGTCGCACACCTCGTCGCGGATGGCCAGAGCCAGCTGGCGGGCGGTGGTCGCGCGCGGCTGGTCGTCGCGCACGAAGGACCATTGCAGCATCGTGACCGGACCGGTCAGCATGCCCTTCATCGGGCGGTCGGTCAGCGACTGGGCGTAGCGGGCGGTATCGACCGTCATCGGCTCCGGACGATAGACATCGCCGTAGATCACCGGCGGCTTGACGCAGCGCGAGCCGTAGCTCTGCACCCAGCCGTTCTCGGTGAAGCCATAGCCGCACAGTTGCTCGCCGAAGTATTCGACCATGTCGTTGCGTTCGGCTTCGCCGTGCACCAGGACGTCAAGCCCCAGCGCCTCCTGCTTGCGCACCGCCAGCTTGATCTCGCCGCGGATGCGCTGCAGATATTCCAGCGCGCCGATCTCGCCGCGCTTGTAGGCGGCGCGGGTCTGGCGGATCGCGCTGGTCTGCGGGAACGAGCCGATGGTGGTGGTCGGCAGCGGCGGCAGTTGCAGCGCTTCGCGCTGGCGCTCGATGCGATCGGTGAACGGGCTGGCGCGCTCGGCCATTTGCGCTGTCACGCCGGCCAGGCGCTGCTGCACGCGCGGGTTGACCACGCGGCCCGAGTTGCGGCGCGAGGCCTGCGCGGCATCTGAGGCTTCCAGCTGGGCTGCCACGCTGGCTTCGCCGTGGTTGAGGGCGCGGGCGAGCACGGACAGTTCCCCGAGCTTTTCCGTGGCGAAGGCCAGCCACGACTTCAGCTCGGCATCGAGCCGCACCTCGTGCTCCAGCGAGACCGGCACATGCAGGAGCGAGCACGACGGGGCGAGCCACAGGCGGTCGCCCAGTTCCGCGTGCAGGGACGAGAGCGTGGTCAGCACCCGGCGCAGGTCGGCGCGCCAGATATTGCGGCCATCGATCACGCCGGCGGACAGCACGGCGCTGGCCGGCAATACGCGACGCCAGGCGTCGAGCTGTTGCGGCGCGCGCACCAGGTCGATATGGAAGCCCTGCACCGGCAGGCTGGCGGCGCGGGCGGCATGATCGGCGGCAGTATCGAAATAGGTGGCCAGCAGGATGGCCGGCCCCACGCCTGCCAGCTCTGCGTAGGCCTGGTCGTAGGCGTTCAGCCAGGCGGCGCCAAGATCCAGGCACAGGGCCGGTTCGTCGATCTGCACCCATTCAATGCCGCGTGCCTTGAGGCGGGCCAGGATGCGGCGATAGGCCTGCGTGACCTTCGGCAGCAGCGTCAGGCGGTCAAAGCCGGACACGTGGCTCTTCGACAGCCACAGGTAGGTCACCGGCCCGATCAGCACCGGCCGGGCCTTCAGCCCCTGCGCCAGCGCTTCTTCGATTTCCTCGAAGAACCAGTCGGGGCCGCCGTCGAAAGTGCTGTCGGCATCCAGCTCGGGGACCAGGTAGTGATAGTTGGTATCGAACCACTTGGTCATTTCCATCGCCGGCTGCTCGCGGTTGCCGCGCGCCAGCTCGAAGTACTGGCCCAGCGTGAGCTGGGCGGCGTCAAAGCCGAAGCGCTTCGGCAGGACGCCCAGCAGCGCGGTCAGGCTCAGCATCTGGTCGTACCAGGCGAAGTCGCCGGTGGCAACGGTGTCCAGGCCGCTGGCGGCCTGCAGTTGCCAGTGGCGCTGGCGCAGCCCGGCTGCGACCTCGCGCAATGCGGCTTCGCTGGTTTCGCCGCGCCAGAAGGCCTCCTGCGCGAACTTCAGCTCGCGGCGCGCGCCGATGCGTGGGAAACCGAGGATATGTGTGCGTGCCATTGTCTTGCTCCGGAAGATGTCTGGCGCACAGTGTCGAATTCCCCGTAAAATGAATCAAGCGACAAGTTTTAAACAATGTATGAGCAAAATTCATATCAGGACTGAAGGGCGGGCTTGGCCGCGATCCGTTCATGGAGCCGCGGCATGATCGAAGTCCGGCATTTCCGCTCGCTGGTGGCCATCGCCGAGTCGGGCAAGCTGGCGACCGCCGCCGAGCGCGTGCACGTGAGCCAGTCCGCCTTGTCCCACCAGATCAAGGCGATCGAGGCGCATTACGGGCTGCCGCTGTTCGACCGCACCCGCCAGGGCCTGCGCTTCACGCCGGCCGGCGAACGGCTGCTGGCGCTGGCGCGCGAGGCGCTCGCGGCCATCAGCGCGGCAGATCGCGACATAGAGCGGCTGAAGGGCGATACCCGCGGAGAGCTGCGCGTGGTGCTGGAGTGCCACACCTGCTTTGACTGGCTGATGCCGGTCATGGACGAGTTCCGCCGCCGCTGGCCGGAGGTGGAAGTGGACCTGGTGGCGGGATTCCATGCCGATCCGCTGGCGCTGCTTGCCAACGGCAAGGCCGACATGGTGATCGGCTCGCAGCCGCCCGCGCGGCGCGGGCTGGAGGTGGCGCCGCTGTTCCGCTTCGAGATCCTGGCGGTGATCGCCAACGAGCACCGGCTGCGCAACAAGCGGCGCATTGAGGCGGCAGACCTGGAAGGCGAGACGCTGATCACCTATCCCGTGCCCGAGCAGCGCATCGACCTGATCCGCGAAGTGCTGGAGCCGGCCGGCATCCGCCTGCAGCGCCGCACCGCGGAACTGACGGTGGCCGTGCTGCAGCTGGTTGCCAGCCGCCGGGGCGTGGCCGCGCTGCCCAACTGGGGCGTGAAGAACTACGTTGACCACGACTACGTGCTGGCCAAGCGCATCGGTGCCAGGGGGCTGTGGAGCGAGCTGTATGCCATGGTGCCATCGACCATGGCGGAGCGGCCGTATGTGGCCGACTTCGTCGCGATCGTGCGCGACACCTGCGCCGCGCAGCTCGATGGCATCGAACTGCTGCCGGCGGCTGCATAGCTCAGGCGTGCAGGGCGGCTTGCGAGGCTGGGCGCGAGGCGGGAAGGGTAGCCGCTTCCACGTCTTCCAGCGCCTCTTCGTCGTCACTGAAGTCGGCCAGGAGCACTTCCACATCCATGCCATTGTCCAGCCGCCTGACGAAGAGCTGTAGCAGGTCGGTGTCGGGCGCGCTGACCGTCAGGTTGGCCTGCGTGCCGGCGTTGAAGCCAAGCTGCTGCAGGGTCAGGCCGGTGCGGCGGGCGTTGGCCAGCACCCATTCCATCGCGCCGAAGACATCGGCGTCGTCAAGGCGAAGGGCGAGCTGGAGAGTGGGGAGGGCGGAGGTTGGCATGTGGCGAAGGAAGCAACTGGATCGGTCAGGTAAATTTACCAGCGAGATCCCAAAATTGGCTTCTTTATTCACTGCAGAATGCCCACAAAAAAAGAATAATCATCTCTGTCGTGTAGACTTTGAAGGTGTTCATTCTTCTCCGGAGTCTGCCTGATGGCAACCGTCCCAAAACTCGATGAGATCGATCGCCGCATCCTGCGCGAGCTTCGCCGTGACGGGCGGCTGTCGAACGCACGCCTGGCCGAGCAGGTCGGACTGTCCGCCACGCCGTGCTGGAACCGTGTACGGGCCCTGGAGGAAAGCGGGGTGATCCAGGGCTACGCGGCGCTGTTGAACCAGAAGGCCCTGGGCCTGCCGGACACCGTGCTGATCGAAGTCACGCTGGACCGGCACGATGACGAGATGTTCAATCGCTTCGGCGCGGCGCTGGCCGAACTTCCGGAAGTGCTCGAGGCCCATCTGCTGACGGGCGAGTACGACTACCTGATCAAGGTGGCCGTGGCGGGCACGGAAGGCTACGAGGAATTCCTGCGCCACAAGCTCTACAAGCTGCCGGGGCTGCGCCACAGCCATTCCACTTTCGTGCTGCGCACGCTGAAGCGCGAGCCCTCGGTGCAGCCCTGACGAGCAGGTGCTGTACAGCAGGGCGCTGCCGCGGGGTTGATGGACCCCTTTAGATGGTCCGCAACACCTCGCCGCTGCTGTTGCGCAGCGCCCGCACGGCCTCGTCGCACTGTTGCGGCGAGGCCGGGTGGACCACCAGCGCCCAGCGGCCGTGGTCGACGGCCTCGCGAACCGGCGTGATGACGGCCTGGTGGTCGGGCCGCGCCGTGACAAGTCCGGCGAGCAGCATGCCGAAGATCGCGCCCAGGAAAATGGCGGCGCCGGCTGCCGGGCCCGGGTTCTGCACCACGGCCTCAATGCCCTGTCGGTAGAGGATGCCCACCACGGCCAGGCCGAGGATGATCCCCAGCCCGCCCAGCATCAGGTGGGAGCGCACGGCCGTGCGGACAATGCCGTGCTCTTCCGGCTCAAGCTTGCGGCCGAAGTGGCGCTCATGCGGGCGTATCATCCGCACCTGGCCGCGCTTCAGGTGAGCCTCGTAACAAACGCGTTCGGCTGCGTTGCAGGCCGCTGCTTCGGAATCAAACAGGGCCGCAAGCTTGGTGCTGGCCTGTTCGCTGGTGATGACGTTGCCTGCCATGACGCTTCTCCTTGCAGGATATTGCTTGGATGCAGGCAGGGCCGCGCACGTGATCTCCGCGCCGCTCCGGCCGCCTGCTCAGGACCTTCTGGTTCCAGTCTAGGGAGGCGGCCTGTGAGGCCGCGTAGGCGATGGCCGGAAGCGGCTGTAGGAATGGGCCGACGCCCGGGATCGGCCAGGAGCAAGCGCGAAGCCGGAATTCCGCTCATAATTGCTGGTCGGTGCCAGCCAGCTGGCGCCCATTTCCATTGAATACCGGTATGAATGACACAGAGATTGAGCTGATCGATTCGGCGCGACTGCCGACGCGTTTCGGCGAATTCACGGCGCACGCCTTCAAGGGCGCCGATTCGGGGATCGAGCACCTGGCCCTCAGCGTGGGAGATGTCACGGGCGAAGACGTCCTGATCCGCATGCACTCCGAATGCCTGACCGGTGACGTATTCGGCTCGTGCCGCTGCGATTGCGGTCCGCAACTGGACCTGGCCATGAAAAAGATCGCTGCCGAAGGCCGCGGCATCCTGCTCTACCTGCGTGGCCACGAAGGGCGCGGCATCGGCCTGGCCGAGAAGATCCGTGCCTATGCGCTGCAGGACACCGGCCTGGACACCGTCGATGCCAACCTGGCCCTTGGCCAGGCCATCGACGCGCGCAATTACGCCTTCGCCGCCGACCTGCTGCACCAGTGGGGCGTCAAGTCCGTGCGTCTGATGAGCAACAACCCGCTCAAGGCCGCGGCGCTGGAGAAGGCTGGCATCACAGTCACCGAGCAATTGCGGCATATCGTGCCGTCCAACGCCGAGAATGAAAAATACCTGGCGACCAAGCGCTCGCGCATGGGGCACCTGCTTGACTGATTTCCGGATAGGCTGAGCGTACGCCTAACTCCCTGACTCGTTTGCCTGGCCTGTTACGACGGGCCATTTTTGTTGGTTCTTCGCCGGATTGTGGGTTTGGTTCTTGTGGTTCTTGTGGTTCTTGGATGCGCTGCTGTTTCGCCGGCGTAGCCGGCGACCTCCTTTTTGACGGCGCCAAAAAGGAGGCAAAAAGCGCCTTACTGTCCTCGGCGGACGGCCAGTCTTATCGTAGCGTGCGCGTGTTTTTGTACGGGTATTCGCTTCAGGGCATAGCTGGACTGCCTGCCGCGCAGATCGCCAGGGGCAACGCCGGGAACAGCGCTGTCCTCCCGACCTCGTGAGAGCGGCGTGGCACCCTGATCAAGCGACGTGCCAGCGGCAAGAGTTTTTGGACCACGACGGTGGTGCGCGATTCGGCTGCACATGCCTCCGGGCCTCAAGCTGCGTACCACTCCCCTCTCACGAGGTCGGGAGGACGGCCTGTCAATGCCTCACGCCGCCTCGTTACCACGCGGCAGGCATCGTAGCTATGCCCTGAAGCCAATACCCGTACAAAAACCGTCGAACACTACGATAAGACTGGCCGTCCGCCGAGGACAGAAAACGCGTTTTTGGTTACTTTTGTCGCTCGGACAAAAGTGACTCGCCCGGCAGGGCGAAACGGTGCCGTCGACCTCCGACAACGCCCAACCGAAGCCACTACCCTCAGCCACACCTGACAATCCGCCTTCCGTCCGCTCGCGCAATTAGTTGCCGAGGGAAACTATTGCCATTAGAATCCATTCGCCGTCTATCAACACTACGCCAGTGCCCATGCCTTCCCCCGCCAGTTCGATCCTCGAATACATGTCGTTCCGCCTCAATCGCCTCTGCGATATGACCAGGAACGCCGCCTCAGGCTTCTATGAGCGCGAGTTCGGCATCGGGGTCAGGGAATTGCGCGTGCTCCGCTTTGCCGGGCTGGAGCCGGGGCTCACGCTGACGCGGCTGATCGAACTGGTGCTGCTGGAAAAGTCGGTGATTTCCAAGCTGGTCACCGCGCTGGCAAAGCAGGGCCTGCTGCGCCGGGAGATCGGCGAGGCGGACGCCAGGCAGGTGAACCTGTTCCTGACGCTGGCAGGCGAGGCGCTGGTGGCACGGACCTACGAGCGCGGCGATGTCCTGGAGAAGATGTTCCTCTCCGTGCTGACGGAAGCGGAGGTGCAGACGCTGGACCGCTGCATCGGCAAGCTGACGGCGGCATTGGTCGAGCACCAGCAGAGCCTGGTCGCGCAAGTGGATTCAGGACACTAGCGCGTACCAGCGGGCAGCGAACCCATGCACAACACACAACAAGGAGACAACATGCCGTTGACAACCCGTCGGGAACCCAATCGCCTCTGGCACCGCTTTGCATGCATGGCGCTATGCGCCGCCAGCCTGCCGGCCTGGGCGCAGGCCTCCGGCACCGCCGCCGCAGGCAATGCGCCGGCGCCGGCGCTGGCTGCCGCGCTGGACAGCGACCCGGTCCGCATGGGCTGGATGCAGGGCTTTCCGCCCGCGCCGGACAAGCTGATCACGCATACGCCGGGCGGCGACAAGTTTCCGCGCAATCGCTGGCTCTTCTCGCACATTCGCGAACTGGGTCCGACCGCCGCCGTCTGGCGCGGAAACGGTCCGGCAAGCCCGCTGCCGCGAGCGGAGAGGGATATCGGCAAGGTGCCGTTTACCGATGCCGACGGCACGCGCCGGACCTTCGACGAGATGCTGGCGCTGACCTATACCGACGGCATCCTGGTCATGCACAAGGGCAAGGTCATCTACGAACGCTATTTCGGCGCGCTCGACGGCCATACGCCCCATATCGCGATGTCGCTGACAAAGTCATTCGTCGGGACACTGGCCGCCATGCTCGCCGCCGACGGCAAGCTGGATCCGACTGCGCCGGTGACGCGCTATCTTCCGGAGATGGCGGGCACCGCCTATGGCGACGCCACGGTGCGCGAGGTCATGGACATGACCATCGGCGTGCGGTATTCCGAAGACTATGCCAATCCCAAGGCGGAAGTCTGGGACTACGCGCGTGCCGGCGGCATGTTGGCCCGCCCCGCCGGCTACAGTGGCCCGCCGACCTTCTATGACTTCCTGAAGACCCTGCAGAAGGAAGGCGAGCACGACCAGGTGTTCGCATACAAGACGGTCAATGCCGAGGTGCTGGCGTGGATCGTGCGCAGGGCCTCGGGGCAGTCGCTGGCCCGGCTGCTGTCGGAGCGGCTCTGGCAGCCGATGGGCGCCGAGCACGATGCGTATTTCACGGTTGACAGCATCGGCACCGAATCCGGCGGCGGTGGGCTGAATACCACCCTGCGCGACCTGGCGCGCTTTGGCGAAACCATCCGCGGCAACGGGCGCTTCAACGGCAAGCAGATCGTGCCCGCCGCGGTCGTGGCCGATATCCGCCGCGGCGGCAGCCGGGAACAGTTCGCCAGCTCCGGCAGCGCCGCGGCGCTGCCGGGCTGGAGCTATCGGGACATGTGGTGGGTCTCGCATGACGACCACGGCATGTTCCAGGCCGCCGGCATACACGGCCAGCGCATCTATATCGACCCCAAGGCCGAACTGACCATCGTCCGCTACGCATCGCATCCCGTCGCGGCGAATGCCGCCAATAATCCGATCACGTTCCGTGCATTCCGGGCGCTGGCGGAGACGCTGATGCAGTAACCGGGCCGCGAGGGGCGGCGAACAGCCAGGTGCAGGCCGCCCGCAACGGCCGATATCGGCACTGCCCGTTTGCGCCTGGGAGTCATTTCTCCGTGAGCGGTAGCAAGATGTCGGCATACCAGGCGGAGTTCAAGCCCAGCGCCTCATCCAGTTCGAAGTCCCGCGAGCCCACGTCCAGCCGTGCCGAATGAATGCCGAGCAGCATCCATGGCAGCGCGCGCGTAGCGGCATCGGTCCTGTGGATGCGCATGACGACCGGTGCGCCGCTGGTGCCGCGATGCGTCCTGGCATCGGTCAGGAAGTAGCCCTTCCCCTGAAAGCGCATGCCGAACGAGGAAGCGATGACTGCCCGCCGCACCACGGGCAAATGATGAAGCGTGTCATGAAAGCCCAGCGGGAAGCCGACAATCAGTAACGAGGTGCCCGCTTCGATCCGGTCGTGCGGCCGATACAGGTGAGCGGGCGTAAAGGCCCGGTAGACCATCTTCGGCGGCAACGCAGCGCGGTCGAGTTCGATCACACCCACGTCGATCCCGCCTGCGGTATCGAGCCCGTCGCGCCAGACACTCTTGCCATCGCGATACAGCAGAATGGAGAAGCCGGTGGACTCCGCCACGTTCTCCGGATTGACATGCAACTCGATCTCGATCCGGTCAGGGAAGTGCTTGCTCTGCTCGTCAATCAGCACATGCCGGCTTGTCACGACGAACAGGCGCTGGTCTCGCTCGAAGAAAAAACCGGTGGCATTGGTCAGCGCCTGCTGCCCATCGAATGTCGCAACGCGCGTGGCGACCAGCAGGATGGGTTCGATCATGATTCGGCCACTATTACCTGTCTGCTTACAAGCATAGGGGGTTTGTACCTGGATTGCCGAAAACGTCGCACGGATGGCACGCATTGCCGGTGCTGGATCCCATGTATGAGGGGACGGATCGGCAAGCCTCGCGGGGTGGGTTCCAGGGCAGACGAGGCATCCGGGCAGTTTGCATTTGTGGTCCTTACAAACAATACTTGCCTCGTTGAGTGATTTCCCAGGGAGAGCTTCGATGAGCCACAAGGATCCTCCCAGGAGCCGGGAAAAGCATCGGCATGCCGACGATCATCATCACGAAGGCAGCGCGCTGTCGGAGATGGACTTGCGCGTACGCGCGCTGGAATCCCTGTTGACAGAGAAGGGATATATCGATCCCAAGGCTCTGGACATCCTGATAGAAACCTACGAGCACAGGGTCGGCCCCCACAACGGGGCGCGCGTGGTTGCGAAGGCCTGGAGCGACCCGGCATACAGACAATGGCTAATGGACGACGCCACTGCCGCAATTGCATCGCTGGGCTACGCCGGCAGGCAGGGGGAACACATGGTGGCCCTTGAGAATACGCCAGCGGTGCACAACATGGTGGTCTGCACATTATGCTCGTGCTACCCGTGGCCTGTGCTCGGGTTACCGCCAGTCTGGTACAAGTCGGCGCCGTACCGATCGCGTGCGGTCATCGATCCGCGCGGCGTACTGAAGGAGTTCGGATTCGAGCTGCCACCCGAAGTGGAGTTCCGCGTATGGGACTCCACGGCCGAGGTTCGCTATCTGGTGGTGCCGATGCGGCCGCCCGGGACCGACGGCATGTCCGAGGAAGCGCTGGCTGCCCTGGTGACGCGTGACTCGATGATCGGCACCGGGTTGCCACTGGCGCCGGGCGGATCGGACCAGGAGCTGGCATGAACGGCGCACAGGACCTTGGCGGGATGCAGGCATTTGGCCCAGTGCAGCCGGAGGCCGACGAGCCGCCTTTTCATGCCGAGTGGGAAGGCCGGGTGCTGGCGCTGGTGCTGGCCATGGGAGCAACGCGCCAGTGGAACCTCGACATGATGCGCGCCGCGCGGGAGAGCTTGCCGCCGGCGCAATACCTGGCAAGCACCTACTACCAGATCTGGTTCGAAGGCCTGAAGAAGCTGCTGGTGAGTACCGGGCTGGCGACGGCGGAGGAAATCGACGCGGGCAAGCTGAAGGTGGCACCAGCTCCGGTCCCTCGCATCCTGATGGCCGACCAGGTGGCTGCCGCGCTGTTGCGCGGCAGCCCGGTTAGCCGGGCGGCGGCAGCCGAAGCTGCATTCCATGTGGGCGACATGGTGCGGACTCGCCAGATCCATCCCCTGACACACACGCGACTGCCGCGCTATTGCCGCGGCAAGCGAGGACGGATTGCCGCCGTGCACGGCGTGCACGTATTTCCCGATGCCAATGCGATCGGCCTGGGTGAGCGAGCGCAATGGCTATACACCGTGCGTTTCGACGCTTCCGAGCTCTGGGGCGCGGACACCACCGCGTCTTCCGTATGTGTCGACTGCTGGGAGCCCTATCTCGACAAGCCAAATGCCGAGCCAATCTGATAAGACGTTCGCCGGGCTGAATGTTGCCGAACTGCGCATCGCCATGCCGGAACTGCCTTGCGATGACGATGCAGCGCTGGTGTTCAATGCGCCCTGGGAAGCGCACGCCTTTGCGATGACGCTAGCCTTGCATGAGCGCGGCATGTTCACCTGGTCGGAATGGGCGGAGTATCTGAATCTGGCCATTCGCCACGCCCAGGCTTCCGGCGACCCGGACCTTGGCGACACGTTCTACGCGCACTGGCTGACCGCGCTGGAACACATCAGCACCGCGAAAGGATTGGTGGCAGGCGACAAACTCTTGCAGCGTCGAACCGATTGGGATCTGGCGGCACGACGCACTCCCCATGGCCAGCCAATCGAGCTCAGGAGAAAGCGTCCCTGAGGCGCCCGCAGGCGGGGGCGATGTGCGTCAGGGCAGGGCCTTCACCTCACGTTTCCATCCGGAAGACGACGCTGCCGGCGATGGATTCGATACCATCTGGCCAGCTTCCCGGAACTGTGGCCGCCTGCTGCCACGACTCGCCGATACGAATTCTTTTCCGCAGTGATACACTGTATGAATGTACAGTGGTTCGTGGCCGGGTCCGGCGCCATGGTGAAGTCCACCATGGCAGGCGGGATGGCTGCCCACCCCTGTGCTAAGGTGGTTCTCTTGCCGGGCCGCGGCCCCGGTGCCTCGCGCAAAGCCGCCTGTCTCCCCCTTAACGTCCTGATTCGAAAGAGAAATCGTGTCGAGCAAGCAGCTGATCCGAATTCGTGGCGCCCGCCAGCACAACCTGAAGGATGTCGATCTCGACCTGCGCCCCGGCGAGATGACCGTGGTGACCGGTCCATCGGGATCGGGCAAGTCGAGCCTGGTGTTCGATACGCTCTACGCGGAAGGGCAGCGCCGCTACGTCGAGACCTTCAGCGCCTACGCCCGCCAGTTCCTGGACCGCATGGACCGGCCGCAGGTGGACCGCGTCGACGGGGTGCCGCCGGCCATCGCCATCGACCAGACCAACCCGGTGCGCAGCTCGCGCTCGACCGTCGGCACGATGACGGAGCTGAACGACCACCTGAAGCTGCTCTATGCCCGCGCGGCGGAACTGTTCGACAAGCAGACCGCGCAGCCGGTGCGCCATGACTCGCCGGAAACGATCTATGCCGAACTGCTCGCCCGCACGGCGCAGGGCCAGCCGCATCACGACGCGCGGCTGGTGGTGACGTTCCCGGTGGAGCTGCCGGAATCCGCCACCGAGGAAGAAGTCCAGCAGTGGCTGTCCGTCAGCGGCTATACGCGCGTGCAGGCGCAGCGCGTGGTCCAGTCGCCCACCGGCGCGCGCAAGATGCTGGATGTGGTGGCCGACCGGTTCCGCATCGGCAGCGCGGAGAAAGTGCGCGTGGTCGAAGCCATCGAGGCCTCGCTCAAGCGTGGCGGCGGGCGCGTCAATATCTACGTGCTGACTGACGGCGAGGACGGCCCCGTGTGGCGCTTCTCGACCGGCCTGCACAGCCCTGACAGCGACCTGCGCTATGCCGATCCGCAGCCGGCGCTGTTCTCCTTCAACTCCGCCTATGGCGCGTGCGAGACCTGCCGCGGGTTTGGCCGCGTGATCGGCGTCGATCTCGGGCTGGTGATTCCCGATGCGCGCAAAACGCTGCGCGAAGGCGCCATCAAGCCGATGCAGACCCCTGCCTGGAAGGAATGCCAGGACGACCTGATGCGCTACGCGGTCAAGGCGGACATCCCGCGCGATACGCCGTGGTCGGAGCTGACGGAAGCGCAGCGGCACTGGGTCATCCATGGCTCGCCGGACTGGAACGGCCAGTGGAACAAGCACTGGTACGGCGTGATGCGGTTCTTCAGCTACCTGGAGTCTAAGGCCTACAAGATGCACATCCGTGTGCTGCTGTCCAAGTACCGCAGCTACACGCCGTGCGAGACCTGCGGCGGCGCGCGCCTGAAGACCGAATCGCTGCTGTGGCGCCTGGGCTCGAAGGACAACGCCGATGCCGTGCTGGCGCCCCAACGCCGCTTCCTGCCGCGCGGCGTGGACTGGGACCGCACGCAGCTCCAGGCGCTGCCGGGCCTGACCGTCCATGACCTGATGCTCCTGCCGATCGAGCGCATCCGCCGCTTCTTCGACGACCTGACACTGCCCAGCGCCATGCTGGACGACGCGCTCAAGCTGCTGCTGGCCGAAGTGCGCACGCGGCTGAAGTACCTGTGCGACGTCGGCCTCAGCTACCTGACGCTGGACCGGCAAAGCCGCACGCTGTCGGGCGGCGAAGTCCAGCGGATCAACCTGACTACCGCCCTCGGCACCTCGCTGGTCAACACGCTGTTCGTGCTGGACGAGCCCAGCATCGGCCTGCATCCGCGCGATCTCAACCGCATCGTCGAGGCGATGCACCGCCTGCGCGATGCGGGCAACACGCTGGTGGTGGTCGAGCACGATCCTTCCGTGATGCTGGCCGCCGACCGGCTGATCGACATGGGCCCCGGCCCGGGTGAGCGCGGCGGCAATATCATCTACGACGGCACGCCGGCGGAGATCCGCACGGCCGGCACGCTGACCGGCGACTACCTGGGCGGGCGCCGCCGCGTGGCCGATGCCTCGCACTGGCAGCGCCGGCCGGTGGACGCGAAGCTGCCGCGCATCGTGCTGGAAGGCGCGACCGAGCACAACCTGCAGGACGTGACAGTGGAAATTCCGCTGCAGCGGCTGGTCTGCGTGACCGGCGTGTCCGGCTCGGGCAAGTCCACGCTGCTGCAGGACGTGCTGCATCCCGCGATGGCGCGGCAATTCGGCAAGGCGACCGAGTCGCCAGGCGCGTACCGCAAGCTGAGCGGCGCAGATCTTGTCGACGACGTGGTGTTCGTCGACCAGTCGCCCATCGGCAAGACCGCGCGTTCCAACCCCGCCAGCTACGTCGGCGCATTCGACGAGATCCGCAAGATCTTCGCCAAGGCGCCGATGGCGCTGCAGCGCAGCTATACCGCCGGCACATTCAGCTTCAATTCGGGCGACGGACGCTGCCCGACCTGCGGCGGCTCGGGCTTCGAGCACGTCGAGATGCAGTTCCTCAGCGACGTCTACCTGCGCTGCCCGGATTGCGACGGCACCCGCTACCGCCCCGAAGTGCTCGAGGTGAAGATCGAGCGTGCCGTGGCCGGCCAGCCGGCCCGCGCATTGAGCATTGCCGATGTGCTGGAGTTGACCGTCAGCGAGGCTGCTACGTATTTTGCCGACGATGCCGCCGTGCTGCGCGTGCTGCAGCCGATTGTCGATGTCGGCCTGGAGTACGTGAAGCTGGGCCAGCCGGTGCCGACGCTGTCGGGCGGCGAGGCGCAGCGCCTGAAGCTGGCTGGCTTCCTGGCCGAGGCCGCGCAGGCCACGCCTGGCAAAGGCAAGGCCAGCACCATGCCGCGGCGGCTCTTCATGTTCGACGAGCCAACCACCGGCCTGCATTTTGACGACATCGCCAAGCTGATGCGCGCCTTCGGCAAGCTGCTGGACAGCGGGCATTCGCTGATCGTGATCGAGCACAACCTTGACGTGATCCGCGCCGCCGACTGGCTGATCGACCTCGGTCCCGAAGGCGGCGATGCGGGCGGGCGCGTGGTCTGCACCGGCACGCCTGACGACGTGAAGGGCTGCGCCGAGTCCCATACCGGGCAGGCGCTGATCCACTATGACGCGGCGCTGGGCGAAGCCGGCACGCTGGCCGCGGAGCGCGCCGAAAGCGAAGGCATTCCGCTGCAGGCCGCCCTGCAGGCACGGCGTGCGCGCCGCGAGGTGGAAGGCGAGGACGTGGTGCGTATTGTCAATGCGCACGAGCACAACCTGAAGTCGCTCAATGTCGATATCCCGCACGGCAAGTTCAATGTGGTCACGGGCGTGTCTGGCTCCGGCAAGTCGACGCTGGCATTCGACATCCTGTTTCACGAAGGGCAGCGCCGCTACCTGGAATCGCTCAATGCCTACGCGCGTTCGATCGTGCAGCCGGCGGGCCGGCCCGAAGTGGATGCGGTCTACGGCATTCCGCCCACCGTGGCGATCGAGCAGCGCCTGTCGCGCGGCGGCCGCAAGAGCACGGTGGCGACCACGTCCGAGGTCTGGCACTTCCTGCGCCTGCTGTACGTGAAGCTGGGCATCCAGCATTGCGTGCATGACGGCGCGCCGGTGACTTCGCAAAGCCCGGAGTCGATTGCCGCCCAGCTGCTGCGCGACCATCGCGGCCAGCATGTCGGGCTGCTGGCGCCGCTGGTGGTGAACCGCAAGGGGGTCTATACCGACCTGGCCAAGTGGGCCAAGGCGCGTGGCAATACGCACCTGCGCGTCGATGGCGAATTCCTGCCGGTCGATCCGTGGCCGCGCCTGGACCGCTTCCGCGAACACACCATCGAGCTGCCGGTGGGCGACCTGGTGGTGTCCGCCGAGAATGAAGCCGACCTGCGTGCACTGCTGGCGCAGACGCTGGAGGCCGGTAAGGGCGTGATGCACCTGCTGGCGCCGCTCGACGGCCTGCACGACGCCATGCACAACGGCGACGGCACCGCGCACGTGGGCGAGGTCAAGGTGTTCTCGACCAAGCGCGCCTGCCCGGTGTGCGGCACCAGCTATCCCGAGCTGGACCCGCGCATGTTCTCGTACAACAGCAAGCACGGCTGGTGCACCACCTGCGTCGGCACCGGGCTGGCGCTGACGCGCGAACAGCGCGCCGCGTATGACGATACCGTGCTGGGCGATGACAATCGCGGCCGCGAACAGAGCCTGCCGTCGGAAGAGCAGGAGCCGGAAGGCGTGGGCGACAGCCCGTGCCCGGACTGCCACGGCACGCGCCTGAACCCGGTGGCGGGGGCGGTGACGTTCGACGAGCACGCCATCGTCGATGTGGCGCAATGGACCGTGTCCGACACCCGCCGCTGGGTCGATGGCCTGCGCCTCACCGGGCGCGATGCCGAAATTGCCCGCGACGTGATCAGCGAGATCGGCAGCCGGCTGCAGTTCCTGGAAGAAGTGGGCCTGGGCTACCTGAGCCTGGACCGCGCCGCGCCCAGCCTCTCTGGTGGCGAAGCCCAGCGCATCCGCCTGGCCGCGCAGCTCGGCAGCAACCTGCAGGGCGTCTGCTATGTGCTGGACGAGCCCACCATCGGCCTGCATCCGCGCGACAACCAGATCCTGCTCAACGCGCTGCGCAAGCTTGGCGACAAAGGCAACACGCTGGTGGTGGTGGAGCACGACGAAGACACTATCCGCCGCGCCGACCACATCATCGATATCGGCCCGGGCGCCGGCAAGCGCGGCGGCACGCTGGTGGCGCAGGGCAGCGTTGCGGACCTGTCCGCGGCGCCGGCCTCGACCACTGGCCAGTTCCTCGCGCAACCGATCATCCATCCGCTGCAGGCAAGGCGTCCGGTGAAGCCCGGCGCTGCCGGCAAGCCGGCCGATCCGCCTGAATGGCTGACCGTGCAAGGCGCGTCGCTGCACAACCTGCGCAAGGTGACCGCGCGCATTCCGCTGTCGCGGCTGGTGGCGATCACGGGCGTATCCGGCTCGGGCAAGTCCACGCTGGCGCGCGACGTGCTGATGACCAACCTGCTCGATGCGGTGGGCCGTTCGGTGCTGTCGTCGCCGGCCACGCGGCGCGCGCGCAATGCCGCAAAGGAAGAGACGAAGGCCGCGAAGGCAGGCGCGAAGAAGCCGCTCAACGTCGAACACAACTGGTATGGCTGCGATGCCATCACCGGCTGGGCATCGATCGACCGCGTGCTCGAAGTCGACCAGACCCCGATCGGCAAGACGCCGCGCTCGTGCCCGGCCACCTATATCGGCGTGTGGGACACCATCCGCCGGCTCTTTGCCGATACGCTGGAAGCGCGCGCACGCGGCTACACGGCCTCGCGCTTCTCGTTCAACACCGGCGACGGCCGCTGCCCGGCATGCGAAGGGCAGGGCGTGCGCACCATCGGGATGAGCTTCCTGCCGGACGTGAAGGTGCCGTGCGATGTCTGCCACGGGCAGCGCTTCAACCCGGAGACACTGGCCGTGACCTGGCGCGGCAAGAACATCGGCGACGTGCTGACGATGGAGATCGACGAGGCGGTGGAGTTCTTCTCCGCCATGTCGAATATCGCGCATCCGCTGCAGCTGATGAAGGACGTGGGGCTGGGCTACCTGACCCTCGGCCAGCCGTCGCCGACGCTCTCGGGCGGCGAGGCCCAGCGCATCAAGCTGGTCACGGAACTCAGCAAGGTGCGCGACGACATCACCCGCCGCGGCCAGAAGGCGCCGCACACGCTGTACGTGCTGGACGAACCGACCGTGGGCCTGCACATGGCCGACGTGGCGCGCCTGATCCGCGTGCTGCACCGGCTGACCGACGGCGGCCACAGCGTGGTGGTGATCGAGCACGACCTGGACGTGATTGCGGAAGCCGATTGGATCCTGGACCTGGGCCCGGAAGGCGGCGCGGGCGGCGGCACGATCGTCGGCGCGGCCGATCCGGAGAAGCTGTCGCGGATCGCCGCCAGCCACACGGGCGCAGCGCTGGTCCCGGTGCTCGCGCGCGGGCAGGAGCAGGATGCCGTGGTGGAGCGCAGTGCCGCGACCTGAAGCGGAACCGGGCCTTCGTGCCCGGGCTTCGTTATGAAATGGGATCGTGATCCTGCGGGACGATGCCGGCGGCATCGGCCACCATCGTCCACTTCCGCGCCTCGCGTTGTATCAGGTCGGCAAATTCAGAGGGCGTGGAGCCGGCCGGGGTGGCCAATTGCCCTTCAATAGCCAGTTGCACGGCAGGCGCCTCCAGCGCTTGCCGGACCGCTGCATTGAGCCGGTCGACAATCGGTGCGGCCAGGCCCGCGGGCGCAACCAGTCCCAGCCACACCCCGGTCTCGAAGCCGGCCAGCCCCAGCTCCGCCAGCGTGGGGAGGTCCGGCAGCGCCGGCAGCCGCTGCGTTGCCGCGATACCCAGAAGGCGGATCTCCGGTACAGGGCGGAGCAACGCGACGACACCCGCCGGAGTCAGGGCGGCGTGGAGATGGCCGCCGCGAAGATCGGCCGTCAGCCGCGCGCCTGTCGCGTACTGGATGATGTCCACACTGCTTGCCCGGATGGCACGCCGGAACCACTCCGTCGCCAGGCGGGTGACGCAATCCAGCACGCCAAAGCTTAGCCGCTCGCCGGCTGCGGCCGCGGCCATCATCGCGCCATAGCTGGACGCGCTGCCGTATGCAGATCCGACCAGGATCAATGAAGCGGTGCTGACCAGCGAAACCGGGCTGAAATCCTCTCCGGCATCGAACGGGACCTCCTTCCGCAGCAGCGGACTGATGGCCAGTCCGGTCGACGCCATCCCCAGCATGTAGCCGTCCGGAACAGCGCTTGCCACCGGGTGCATGGCCATGGCGTCGTCGGCGCCCACGTGGTTTTCCACGGCAACCGGCACGCCAAGATGCGAGGCCATGGCGGCGGCCAGGACCCGCGCCTGCGTATCCATGCCCGCGCCTGGCTCGCCCGGGATGATGAGGGTGACCGGCTTCGCGGGATAGGGCCGGGGTGCAGCGGGTGTCGAGGCCAGCGCCGCCGCCAGCGCCACCATGTGGAGCATGCGCGAACCGGAGCGCAGCTTGCGGCTGCCGCCTCTTATCATGGCGACTCCCATCGCCGCGACCCTGCCTGTGCTCATTGAACGGCCTCCTGCCGGTTGTAAGTTAGCCAGGCGCCTTGCCGACAAAGCATTGCCCCGCCAAGTACACCATAGGCGATAGCGCCAATCCTGGTATCACGGAGAAAGCCGGCAATCATCACTTTCCTCAAGTCTGCCGCGAAGCGCGGTGTACTGGCCATGGCACACGCCGCTGGGCATGGCTTTCGCTTGAACAGGCCTACTGGCGCGCACCAGCGCCATATGGAGGTAACCATGAAGCATCTTCGACTGAGTCATCTCATCCTCGCCGCGGCAGTGAGCGTGGCAGCCGTGCCGGTCTTCGCGCAGACCACGCAAGCCCCGCGCGACCCATACTCGCAGGGTGCGCGCACCGGCGACAAGTTCGATCCCTACACGCAGGGGGCCAATGCCACCACGCGCCAGGATTTGGCGCCCGCGCCAGCTGACCCCGCGATGCAGCCTCAGGGCACCGTGAGCAACGATCCGCTGATCCAGCGCCGGGTCGACCGCTACAACGACGCCACTCGCTGGGAAGGCCCGTTCCTTGGCACGCGCCTGGGTCCTCGCAGTAACTTCCTGGATGGCGCCTGACTTGTAACGGACCGCTGCAGCGCCCGGTCGTCCCGGTGCTGCGTGCGTCCTCCTTACCGCCTGTTGTAATTCCTGCGTGCCGCCGTGACCTCGACGCCGCCCCCGGTTCGCTCCCTGCTGCACAAGCCGGCAATCAGCCGGCTGTCTGTCGCGAGCTATAACATCCACGGCGCGATCGGCACGGACCGGCGCTACGAGCCGGCGCGGATTTCCGATGTGCTGGCGGAGCTGGCCGCGGACATCATCGCGCTGCAGGAAGTGGAGTCGCGGGCCAGTGCCGAGCACACCCTCGAGTTCCTGGCCCGGCGCACCGGCATGCACGTGATTTCCGGCCCCGTGCGCATGCGGGGCGCGGCGGACTACGGCAATGCGGTGCTGACGCGTTTTCGCCCGCTGGCGCAGACTCAGCTTGATCTGAGCGTGAAAGGCTGCGAGCCGCGTGGCGCCATCGATGCCACGCTGGCCTGCGAACTGCCGGGGTGGGGCGGGTGCGATCTGCGGCTGCGCGTGATCGCGACCCATCTCGGCCTGAGGCCCGGCGAGCGCAGGCACCAGGTCCGCCAGTTGCTCAACTACGCGGCAGCCTTGCCGCGCCTGCCTACCATCCTGCTGGGCGATGTCAACGAGTGGTTCCTGTGGGGCCGGCCATTGCGCTGGCTGCATGCGTACTTTGAACAGAGGCCGCACGTGGCGACCTTCCCGTCGCGCCTGCCCGTACTGGCACTGGATCGCGTCTGGGCCTCGCCACGTGCGCATCTGGTATCGGTGTCCAGCCATCGAAGCGCGCTGGCGCGTGTGGCGTCCGACCACCTGCCGCTGGTGGCGCGCTTCGAGGTGCCGTTGCCGGCCCGAACCGCCAGCCTGCATGCGGCTTGATTCCCGGTATGAAACTTGCCGCTGGCACGGTGCAGGGCATGCGGCCGTGGCTGTGTGGCTGTGTGCCTCTCCGACAACCCGCGCGGCCCACCGCGCATGACAGCAAGGAGCGTCACATGACACGAGGCTACGACTACCTGCGCAAACGTCCCGAACAGCACTATGGCGGCAACGAGCAGGGCTACAACGAACCGCCTTACCGCAGCCGGCCGGGCCGGGAACGGGACCTGTCGGCGGGGCGCTATGGCAATACGGCGCGGCGCCTTCCGCTCGAGTCCGAGCGCGACCGCGGCGATGGCGCGGGCTACCAGGGCCGCCCCTACGACAGCCGCTACGATCCCTATGGCCGCACCGACGAGCGCAACCATGACCCTGATGCAGGCCGGCGCTACGGCCGTTCCGGCTACCCCGATGAAGCGCGCCGCTACCGCGCGGAGGAGGCGCGCGGCTATCGGCGCCCGGTGCGGCGTTCCGTGCGTGAAGGCCCGGACGAAGACGACGAATGGATCGGTCTCTACGTGGAGGAATGGCGCTGGCCCGCCGAGCCGATGGAGACTCAACGCTGGCCTGGCGACTATGAGAGCGGCCGCCGCAGCCGGCCCTATGAAGACGAGCGTTATGCCGGCCGGGATCCGCTACGCGGCGAACGGGCCATGGCGCCGAAGAACTACCGCCGCCCGGATGACCGCATCCACGATGACGTCTGCGCGCGGCTCGCCCATGACCACACGGTGGATGTGAGCGAAGTCACGGTGCATGTTGCCGAGGGCGTGGTCACGCTGGAGGGCAAGGTCAATGACCGTCGCAGCAAGTACGATATCGAGGAGATTGCCCTGGATACTTTTGGCGTGCGCGATGTGGTGAATCATATCCACGTTCACCGCTACGGGATGCTGGCTTCGGAGTAGGCGCGTCGAACGAGGGCGGGGCAAGCGGCGCTGGCCGGCGCGGTTGCCCCGCCCTCTCTTTGTCATGCAGTAGCAGTCAGCTACTTGCCAGACGAGCGGGGCGGATGCTCCTCCCGCTCCTCGGTACGGTCCGCGCGATCCACCGGCGTGTCGGCAGGAAGGCTTTCCGCCGCACGCGTGATCTCGCCGACATCCTCCTCCGGGACCTCGTCTTCCGGCGCTGCATGCGAGGCCACGTCGAGCTCGCCGAGTTCTTCCTCGATATCCTCGCTGCCAAGATCAAGGTCAGGGTCGAGCGTGCTCGGGATGCTGCCCGCCTCCGGATCGTGTGGACGCTTGCCGCGTGCGGCAACGTGCCTGCCTGCCGCGCGTGGATGCGGCCGTTTGCTGGGGCGTGCGGTCTTGCTCATAGGCTCTCCTCAGGTGTTCTCGACCGGCGGTTCATACTCTTCCGGCCGGCGTCCGGGCCGCCGCACCGAAGGCGGCTCCCCGTTCCTGTCCGGTACGTCGTGCTCCGGCTCGCGCTCGAGGTCGGTGCACCGGTCGCGGCCGGGCTTGCCGCGTTCATGCTCGACGTCGGGGCCCTGGTGATGTTCCGACGGCCGTTTGCCGTCCTGCGTGGTCTTGCGATGCGTAGCCATGTCGGCTCCCCGTATCAAGGCGGATCGGCAGGTCAGTCCGTGCCGGCCCGCAGTTCGTCCGATACCGCCGTCACGCCGCGTACATCCCTGGCCAGCTTCATCACGGTGGCGCGCTGCGTGTCGTCCCGGACCGTGCCTTCCAGCTTCACCACGCCGTCGGTGGTGGTCACGCGGATATTGCCGGCGTTGAGCCCGTGGATCGCAGCCAGGCGCGCCTTGACTTCAGCGGTGATGGTGCGGTCGCTGGCGGCCTGCGTATCGCGCGGGGCCGCGGTGCGGCCGGTCGACGAAGGGGCCTCCGGTACATCGGTCGGCGCCGCCATGCCCGCGCCGCACAGCGTAGTGACGGCCAGCGCCAGCAGGGCATGGAGTGCCGGGCGCCGCGCATGATGCATGGTTGCGTTCATGGCCAGCTCCTTCAGGTGCATTGCGATCTGAGAACTCCGGTGCAGACCACTATGGCCTGCCATCCTGTCTGTCATCTGCAAGCTTCATTCCCGCCCCAGGCTGCACGCCAGGCGTGCGCCGGGCAGCGCGGTCAGCGTAGTTTTTACAGGAACGGCAGAAACTGCAGGGCATGCCGGGCCTGCTCACCGGCCTTCGGGGACGGGCGGCGCACTACCGCGCGGGTGGCTGCCGGGGGGAGTACGCGGCAGGTCACTTCGTCGCGCCAGGCGGACTGGCGCGCCGTTTGCGTGCGGGAAATGCGTGCCTATAGTGGAGAGGTAGATGCTGGCAGACAGGTATCCGGCCGGGACCGGCGAGCCCCGCCACAAACGGATGCCGGACACTCCTGCAGGAGTGCCTTCAGCGCAGCCGGCCGGGGGAACGGCACATCCGTTGCGAGACAGCTATGAATCTGGCCAGCATCCTGACGACCCTCGTCCTTGCGTCGTCCGTGGCGGTATCTTCCACGCCCGTCGAACACCAGCTCCTTGCCATCAGCCCTTCAGACTTCGCACAGCGCTTCAATACTGTTGCGCATGACACTGGCTCCGGGCTCACGCTTCCGTCCTTCCAGATCAAACCGGGGTGGCATCGTGCCGCGCCAAGCTCCGGCGTGTCGGTGCTGGTGCGCGCCAGCCGCTCGGGCTACGCCCTCGATGAAGTGGTGGTGGTCTGCCGCGAGGTGGAGCGCTGCTTCCTGACGATATGCACGGCGGCGCTGGCCATCGACGAATCGGTCGATCCACGCATCCTGCAGCGTTTTATCGTGGCCAGGATCTCCACGGAGCTGGGTGAAGTTGGCCTGGTGATGTCGGGCCTGGCGTACATCGTCATCACCCCGCAGGAAGACGACTACGTGGCACTGGTGATCCGGCCCTATCTGCCGCTGCAGCAGGGCGCGCCGCCGAGCCAGGCCCATGGCGACGGGCCATTCACGCCGATTGCGGCCGATGGGGCGCTGGCGCGGCGTTCGTGATCGTCAGGGCGGATCGCGCAGCAGCAGCGCTACGGGCAGGGCGGCCAGCACGTCGCGCAGGTGCAGGTGCCCGGACGGTGCGCTGAGCGGGCGCGCGGTCAGCGCATCGGTCCAGCGGCTGGGGTGGGGTGCACCCACATCCAGCGTGGTATCGGACCAGCACGCGGGCGGAATGCGCGGCAGTGCGGGATCGACATGGCGGGCCGCCAGCCGGCTGACCACGGTGATGGCCTGCTGACCCTGGGTCGCCCGCGCAAAGGCCAGCACCTGCGACGCCAGCGTTCCGCGCGCCGGCACCTCGCTGTACTGGCCTTCCGACAGCAGTTCGCCGGTTTCCCTGCGCACCGCCAGCACGCGGCGGATCAGCTGCTGCTTGATGCGCCCGTCACGCCAGTGTGCCAGCCAGTGTGCCCATCCGGCCGTACAGCCCAGTTGCGCTTGCAGCCGCGCGAAATCGGGCGGCCGGCGGTTGTCGGGATCGACCAGGCTGAAATCCCAGCCCTCGCAGCCCTGGTAGCGGTCGGGCACGCCCGGCGCGGTGAGCTGCACCATGACCTGCGCAAGGCTGTTGAGCGCTCCCGCCGGCGCAATACGCTGCGCAAAATGCCCGATGCGCGCCAGCAAGCCTTCGGGCCATCCGTGCGCCAGCCCTTGCAGAAAGCTTTCGCAGGCCTGCTCATAGGCAAGGTCGGGGCAGGTCCAGCTGCCGTGCAGCTTGGCCTCGCGAATGGCCTTGCGCTGCCATGCGCCGACGCGGGCGAGGAAGTCATCCCTTGCCGCGTCGCCGGCCAGCGCATCCGGTGTCATCGGCCAGGCGCCTGCCAGCGTCTGGTAGAGCATCAGCCGGTCAGCCGGATCGGGCGCTAGCGGCAGCGCCGCCAGCATCGGGGCGCCGTCGCGTTCCCAGCCGGCCACGGCATCGATCCAGTCATCGGCCACTTCGCTGAGCACGGCCAGCCGCGTGCGCGCATCTTCGCCGCGCTTGTGGTCGTGCGTGGCGGTCGCCAGCATCCCGTGCGGGAAAGCCAGCCGGCGCGCGTGCATGCGGGCGTGGAAGCTTGCCGGGGCGATAGCCAGCGTGGCGGGGTCGCTGCCCACCTCGTTGCGCGACAGCAGGCGCCCGTAACGGTAGAAGGCGGTATCCTCGCCGGCCTTGGCGGCCAGGCCCGGCATCAGTTGCTGCAGCCGCTGCCGGATGGCGCCGTCGGCGCTCCCGGGCGGCAACTGTGTGCGCATGCAGCCGAGAATGAAGTCAAGCGCAGCGTCTTCGTCCGGAGCCAGCGCGACGCGCGCGGCCTGAGCCGCCTCGTCGAGCATCGCGTCATCAGCGGGTGCGGCATGGTTGCCGTCCAGATAGCTGCGATAGACGGGCACGGCGGACAGCAATGCTGACAGCGCCTGCCGCAAGGCCGCCAGCGTCAGGTCGCGCGTGGCCGGATCGGCGCAAGCGCGAGCGTGCAGGCGGGCGCCCAGGCTTTCGTACTCGGTTATCAGGTGGCGTTGCAGCACGTAGCGCCGGACCGCGGTGACCATTTCCGGATAGCTGCGTGGATCGCCGCTGATTCGTTGCCACAGGACCGTTAGTGGCGCTTCCCCCGCGGGGTCGTGCAGTACCGCACAGACATCTTCCATGAAGTCGTAGCCGGTGGTGCCGTCCACCTGCCAGCTGGCAGGCAGGGCCTCGCCGGCGGCAAGGATCTTCTCGACGACCAGCCACGGCTGTGCCAGCGCTTGGGCGGCCGGGCGCTGTGCGCCGTGCGCGGCAAGCTGCGTGCGCAAGTGGCGGCAGTAGGCTGCCGGATCGGCAAGGCCATCGACGTGGTCGACGCGGACACCGTCGATATGGCCCTCGCGCAGCAGCCTTAGCGGCAGTGCGTGCACGGCATCGAACACCGGCGGATGCTCCTGCCGCAGGCCGACCAGGTCGCTGACCTCGAAGAAGCGGCGCCAGTTGAGCATGGCTGCGGCGGTGCGCCACCAGGCCAGCCGGTAGTGCTGCCGCTCCAGCAGCGCGTGCAGCCGGTCGCGGCCGCCGGCGCGGCCCGGGTCGAAATCGTCGGGCCGGACGTTGGCGCCGAGGCTTCCCGGCGCAAGCGGCAGGTCATGGCCGAAGTACCGCAGGGAAGGCGGCTTGCCGTTGGTGCCCGGCGCGACGCGCAGCTCGCCGCGGCCGAGCACATCCCAGTAGGCATTGCCGAGTATCGGCACCAGGACCTTGTCGTGCAGGGCCGGCTCGCGCGGTTGCCAGTCGATGTCGAAATACGCCGCAAACTCGCTGTGCCGGCCGTGGGCCAGCACATCGCGCCACCAGCCGTTATGCGTGGCATCGGCGGCCATGTGATTGGGCACGATGTCGAGAATCAGGCCAAGGCCCGCGGCACGCGCGCGTTGCGACAACGCCAGCAGCGCCGCTTCGCCGCCGAGCTCCGCGCGGACGTGCGCGAAGTCGGTGACATCGTAGCCGTGCGTTGAGCCGGGACGGGCGCAGCAGACCGGCGAGAGGTAGAGATGGCTCACGCCGAGCGCGGCGTAGTAGTCGACCCGTTCCGCAGCATCGGCCAGCGTGAAGCCGGGATGGAGCTGCAGGCGCGCCGTGGCGCGCGGCGCAGACGTGCCGGCGTACCCACTGTTCGCATTCCCGAGATCGGTGGCCGCGCTCATGAATGGCCGGCCAGCGCGGCAACGCAGGTCAGCGGTGCCAGCAAGCCTCTGGCCAGTGCCGCGGCGGCGCCTGGCTCGCTTTCATGCAGCAGCTTCGCATCGGCGGGCATTGCCACGCATCTCACGGCATCGGTGCCAAGATTGAGCCAGAGCGTCAGCAGCGCACCGTCGCCCAGGCGCCAGCGTGCGCACAGCGCAGCCGCGCCGAGGATATCGGCACCCTCGCTGCGGCTGCCCGGCAGCCGATGCATCAGCTGGTGGTGGCGGATGGACAGCAATTCACGGTAGTAGCGCGTCCATTCGTTGTCGATATCCATCGGCGGGCGCGAGGCTTCGAATGTGGCCGGGTCGTTGGGATCGGGGATCTCGTCCGCGCCCGCGTCGTCGCCGAAGGCGCGCATGGCGGCGAACTCGCGCCGGCGCCCGTCGCGCACGGCGGCCGCCAGTTCCGGCGGATGGCTGGTGAAGTAGAGGAAGGGCGTGCCGGCGCCGCTTTCCTCGCCCATGAATACCAGCGGCACCTGCGGGCACAGCAGCTGCAACGCCACGGCAGCGCGCAGGGCCTGCGGTCTGGCCAGCGTGGCAAGGCGCTCGCCGAAGGCACGGTTGCCGGTCTGGTCATGGTTCTGCAGGAAGCTGACAAAGGCCGTTGGCGGCAATTGCGCGCTGGGCTGCCCGCGCCGCACGGCGGTGCCATTGGCCGAGCGGTACGGCGAGGCTTCGCCCTGGTACGCAAAGCCTTCGGCCAGCACGCGTGCCAGATACCGCACGGGCGGGCTGGCCGCCGCGTCCGTTGCATAGTCGCCGTAGTAGCCGTCCTGCTCGCCGGTCAGCAGCACGTGCAGTGCGTGATGGGCATCGTCGTTCCATTGCGCGTCGAAGCCGGCCTGCATCAGTGCGACGTCGTTGTTGTCGTTCTCCAGCACCAGGTGGATTTGCCGCTGGTCCCCGATGCGGCCGCGCAGCTCCGTGGGCAAGGCCGCCAGCCAGCCTTCGTCCTCCATCGCATGGACGGCATCCAGGCGCAGGCCGTCGAAGCGGAATTCTTCAAGCCAGTAGCGCGCGTTCTCGCTGAAGAAGCGGCGGACCTCGGGGCGCCGGAAGTCGATCGCGGGGCCCCACGGCGTGCGTATGTCGTCGCGGAAGAAAGCGCTGGCGTACTGGTGCAGGTAGTTCCCTTCGGGCCCGAAGTGGTTGTAGACCACGTCCAGGAACACCATCATGCCCAGGCAGTGTGCGCGGTCCACCAGCGCGCGCAGTTGGTCCGGCGTGCCATAGCTGGCCTCGGGCGCGAACGGCAGCACGCCGTCATAGCCCCAGTTGCGGCTGCCGGGGAACTCCGCGAGCGGCATCAGCTCGACGGCGGTGAATCCCATCGCGGCCAGGCGCGGGAGCCTTGCCATCGCGCCGGCATAGCCGCCGCACAGCCCCACGTGGAGCTCGTGGATGACAGCCTCGTGCCACGGCCGGCCTTGCCAGCCATGACAGGTCCAGCGATACGCGTCGGCAGCCTGTGGGTTGCGCACGATGCTGGGGCCATGCACGTCTTCCGCCTGGCGGCGCGATGCCGGGTCCGGCACGATGGTGCCGTCGTCGAGCCGGAACCAGTAGCGCGCGCCATCGCAGCACGGCACGGTTGCTTCGAACCAGCCGCCGTCAGCTTCGGTCATGCGCGCCGGGCCCATGCCCGCGATCTCGAGCCGTATCGCATGGCCCTGTGCAGCGGCATCGGGCGCCCACAGCCGGAACCGCACCCGCCCGTCGGGCAGCCAGTGGGGGCCGAAGGCGTAGTCGCAGGCAACGGCCTGACCCGGGCCCGCCCCGCCGGTGGCGGGGGCGGCAAAACAGTCGAACGGCGACAGCGGCGGCATGGCGGACCGCGTGCCGGTTGGGAAGAAAAAGGAATTCGCGTTCAAGATCGGCTCCTGTCCCGGGGATCGGAGGCTCAGGGGAACGGCAGCGAAAGCAGGCGTCAGACGTGCGCCAGATCCATGAATGCGAACTTTATGCCATCCGGGATGGTCTGCGATGTGGGAAAGGACACGTTGCGGCAAAAAGCGCTGGCAGGCTGCTGCGGCGCCCCATGCGGCGCCGGGGTGGGCATTGTTACAGGCGGGTTTGTAGAAAATACCCGGCCTGGCCCGAACGTGAAGATGGTTGCCTCCCGAGCGAAGCCTGCCGGTGCCGCTCTGTTGAAGATATTTCCCTTTGCGACGGCTTATGCGCGTATGCTGGGATTGCCATCCGGCAAGCAAACCATCAGGAGCACCACCATGGCCAAGAGTCAGTTACGCGGCAACCGCGAGGCAAAGAAGCCGAAGCAACCCAAGAAGCCGTCTCTGCCGGCAACGCCGTTCGGCGCGGTTCATTCGCGCGTCGGCAATGACGGCGCTGCCAAGAAAAAGACCTGAATCGGGTTGACGAAGAATGTATCGAACAGCGACCCTCGCAACCCGGGGACGCTCTCCATTGGGAAACGATACTTCTGCAGCAAAGGCGCGGACCATTTCGGGAGGCGCATCATGATCCACTACAACGCAGACCAGACTTTCCGCGGACTTCCGCTCACTGCCGAGCAGGATTCGGAAGTACGTCACTACATGCACAGCAAGACAAGGCTGGGCAAGCCATGGGATACCTCGGAGCTGCAGGGCATGCTCGATGACATGCTGCTGCCGCCAGCGGGCGAGGATGACGGCCAGGGCGCATCGCCGCAGGCATCGGCTGCCGCAGAGCGCGCCGCCGCGTTCATCGATCAGGCCATGGAGCCGATCGAAGCCTACGAGGAATGGAACGCCGCCATGGAGGCGGAGAGCATGAAAGGGGACAAGCGCTGAGGCCGGCGCGCGCGCTGGCTGCTACCAGGTCGAGATGGCCTTGATGGTGGCAAGCGGCATTTCAATCCCGGCTGCAGGGTCGGTCAACGCCTGGATCTCGATAAACGGGCGCTCCGACTCGACCTTGCCGAAGATCGCGGCAAACGGTATATCGGCGGCATCGCGGCCGGTGCCGATGCGCAGCAGGCCGCTCGGAATCGACACCCCCGAAGGATCAAGCAGATACCAGCGGTGCGACAGGTAGATCTCCACCACTGCATGGAAATCCGGCGCGCCCATGGCCGGGTCCGCGCCGTAATCCAGGCTGCTGGACATGCGCGCCGGGATACTCAGGGCGCGGCAGATGGCAATCATCAGGTGGGCAAAGTCGCGGCAGACGCCGGTGCGCTCAACGACGGTGTCGGTCGCCGAGGTGCGCTCGTTGGTGGAGCGCGAGAGAAAGCGCACATGGTTGCGCACCCATTCCCGAATCGCATAAACGCGGGAATAGCCGGGCGGCATGGCACCGAACTCGCGCATCGCGAACTCCATCATGCGGTCGGATTCGCAATAGCGGCTGGGTGCCAGGTAGGGCAGGATCTCGAAGGGCAGCTCGGCGACAGGCACCTCTGACAGCTGGTTACCGTCATCGAAGCGATGGTCGATGTCGACCACGGCTTCGTAGCGGATGGCAAGGCGTCCCTTGTTCGCGCGGATCCTGAGCATGCGGTTGTGCAGCACGGGATCGGTATAGCGGGCCGCGAGAATGGGCGGCGTGAGCGTCAGCTGCTCGGAGACGACCGCTTGCCTTTCGGTCCGGGCGGCCTCAAGGATAAACAGGAAGTCCGCCGTGGGATCGAAGATCTCGTAGGACAGATTCACCAGGTAGCGGAGGCGGTTCATCATTCATCCGCCCGAGGCTGAATCGGGATTCCGAAGCCCCGATACCCAGCAAGTCGATCCATGGCTTCCTCCCGTTTTCCGGTCTTGCCCCATCCTACACCGTTCAGGCGGTGCCCGATGATGAGACCGCCCTCACAGCGCAAGCTATCCCTTTTGGGTAACACGGGTTGTGATGACGGCGTGGCAAGTCTATTGTTAATCAGTGACATAGCGAATTTTCTTCGCGAATAAGGCACATATGAAGTATGTCTCTCTGCCCGTAGTTCCCGATTCCCGTCGGCACGCACCGAAGGAGTACCACCGCCAGCAGCCCGGGGAGCCGCACAAGACCAGGCAACCCGGTCAGCATGATCCGATGAGTGAGCAGGTGGCGGACCCCTGCGACGCGCCGTCGCGGCAGTAATGGCGACCGTACGGCAAGGCACTCATTCACAACCCGATACAGGACGACAACGTGGCACTCACTTTTCCCAATCCAAGCCGCAGCTATGACACGGTCAAGCACTGTGTCTGGTTCTGGGGTTATGACAACGCCAGCGAGATCACTTTCCTGGTGGAGGAGCACGTCCTGAAGCATTTCGAGTCGGCCATCGGCCCCGATGAAGCCGACGTGCTGGCGGTCTTCGACCGGCATCGCGACCAGATCCTGGAGATTGCCAGGGCGCGCTATGGCGAAGGCCAGCAGAAGATCTACGCGCTGCACTAGACGCCGCATCTGACGCCGCGCCAGGGAAGCCGGACGCTCACCGCCACCGCGAGCTCAGCCCCGGCGTTCCTTCATTTCTTCCATGTGCCACGGCGCGCCGCTGGCCCGATGCAGCAGCCGCACCGGCACCGCCTGCACCTTCCAGATCCGCTCGCAGTACTCGCGAATCGCACGGTCTGACGAGAAGCGTCCCGAGCGCGCGCACGACAGCACCGACATCCGCTGCCAGCGCGGTGTATCGCTGAACGCGGCCGACACGTGCTGCTGGCAATCCACATATGAAGCAAAGTCTGCCATCAGCAGGTAAGGGTCGTTGCGCAGGTGTTCGTCGAACTGCGGCCGGAACAGCACCGGGTCGCCGCGCGAGAAAAACCCCTGGTGGATCAGGTCGATCACCGCGCGCAGCTGCGCGTTTTCGTGGTAGTACGTGGCCGGATCGTAGCCGTCGGCCCGGAGCGCGTAGACCTCGGGCGCAGTCAGGCCGAAGGGGAAGAAGTTGTCCGCGCCGACGGCCTCGCGCAGTTCGATGTTCGCGCCGTCCATGGTGCCAATGTTGATCGCACCGTTCATCGCAAACTTCATATTGCCGGTGCCGGACGCTTCCTTGCCTGCCAGCGAGATCTGCTCGGCGAGGTCGGCCGCCGGGTAGATGCGCTGCCCGTAGCTCACGTTGAAGTTGGGCAGGAAGACCACCTTCAGCCGGTCGCGCACCTGCGGGTCGCGGTTGACCACGTCTGCCACCGACGTGATAAAGCGGATCATCAGCTTGGCGTAGTGGTAACCGGGTGCGGCCTTGCCGGCAAAGAGGAAGGTGCGAGGCACGATCTCGGCGTGCGGATCGGACTTGATGCGGTGATAGAGCGCGATGATGTGCAGCACCGCCAGATGCTGGCGCTTGTACTCGTGGATGCGCTTGACCATCACGTCGAACATGGAGTCGGGGTCGACCGTCACGCCGGTGGCGTCGCGGATCAGCGTGACCAGCTCCAGCTTGTTTTCCCGGCGTGCACGCTGCCATTCCTGGCGGAACCCTGCGTCCTCCGCAAAGGGCTCCAGTGCGTGGAGCCGGTCCAGGTCCGCGATCCAGCCGTCGCCGATGGCCTGCGTCACCAGTCGCGTAAGGCGCGGGTTGGACAGCGCCAGCCAGCGGCGCGGCGTGACGCCGTTGGTGATGCTGGTGAATTTCTCCGGCCACATGGCGTAGATGTCCTTCAGCACGTCTTCCCGCATCAGGCGCGAATGCAGCTCGGCCACGCCGTTGATGGCGTGGCTGCCGAGGCAGGCCAGGTTGGCCATGCGCACGTGGCGCTCGCCGCGCTCGTCGATCAGTGAGAGCCGCGCCAGCCGCGATTCATCGCCAAAGAAGCGGATCCGTACCTCGTCCAGGAAGCGCGCGTTGATCTCGAAGATGATCTCCAGATGGCGCGGCAGCACGCGGCCGAACAGGGGCAGCGGCCATTGCTCCAGCGCCTCGGGCAAAAGCGTGTGGTTGGTATAGGCGAAGGCGCGCCGCGTGATGTCCCAGGCCTCGTCCCACGGCAGGTCGTGTTCGTCCACCAGCAGCCGCATCAGCTCGGCGATGCCCACGGCCGGATGGGTGTCATTGAGCTGCACGGCGAATTTCTCGTGAAAGCGCGTCACCGGCATGCCGTCGGCCGCAAGCAGGCGCAGCATGTCCTGCAGCGAACAGGCAACGAAGAAGTACTGCTGCTCGAGACGCAGTTCCTTGCCCTGCTGGGTCTCGTCGTTGGGGTAGAGCACCTTGGTCAGGTTCTCGGAGGTGACTTTCTTGCTGACCGCGCCAAGGTAGTCGCCGCGGTTGAAGGTGTGGAAGTCGAACGCCTCGGTGGCCTCGGCGCGCCACAGCCGCAGCGTGTTGACGGTGTTGACGCGGTAGCCGAGTATCGGCGAATCGAAGGGCACGCCGACCACGGTCTTGGCGGGCACCCAGCGCACGCGGTAGTGGCCGCGGTCGTCGGTGTAGTGCTCGCTATGGCCGCCCAGGCGCACCTGCACGGCCCATTCGGAACGCTGGATCTCCCACGGATTGCCGTTGCGCAGCCAGGTGTCGGTCTTTTCCACCTGCATGCCGTCGATGATGGTCTGCTGGAAGATGCCGTATTCGTAGCGGATGCCGTAGCCCAGCGCCGGTATCTCCAGCGTCGCGAGCGAATCCATGAAGCACGCCGCCAGCCGGCCCAGGCCGCCGTTGCCCAGGCCGGGCTCGTCCTCCTGCGCCAGGATCTGGTCCAGGTCGAGCCCGAGCGCGGCCATGGCGGCCCGCACTTCGTCGAAGATGCCGAGGTTAACCAGGTTATTGCCCAGATGCGGTCCCATCAGGAACTCGGCGGAGAGATAGGCCACGGTGCGCGACGGCTGGCCGAGATAGGCCTCGGCGGTGCTGATCCAGCGCTGCACCAGGCGGTCGCGCACGGTATGGGCCAGCGCCTGGTAGAGGTCGTTCTGGCTGGCATGGCCGGGCAGCTTGCCCTGCGTGTGGAACACGTGGTCCAGGAAGGCGCGCCGGATGGTGGCGCTGGACAGGGCGGTGCGGGTGTCGTCGGCGTGTTCTGGCCGAGGGGCTTCCTTCATCGGGTTCCTCCTGCGGACGGTGTTCAGCGTGGGCGCGAAGGGCCGGTACGGCCGGTGCGTACGGCGTCGGCGCGCGCCCGTGCGGCGGGGGTATCGAACAAGTGGCGGACATCGGCATCCAGCCGGCGCAGCCAGTTGGGGTGGCCGCTGGTGGTGCCGGGCAGGTTGGTCTGTTCGACGGTGCCCAGCAGGTCTTCCACCGGCAGCAGGCGCAGCGGCGTGCCGGCGCGGCTGAGCCATGCCAGCACGGCATCCAGCGGCGCATGGTCGGGCCCGGGCTCGGCGCCGCTCGCGAGGCCGGCCTCGCTCAGCGCCTGCCACAGCGCGGTCCGTTCCAGCGCGCGCGAGGCGTGCGCCGCGGCGGGCGTTTCCCCGGGCGGGAACAGGCCGAGCCGGCCGCGCCAGTCCAGGTCGCGCCCGGCCCACCATCCGGCCACGGTGGGCAGGTCATGCGTGCTGGTGGTGGCGACAGCATTGGCGGGCCATTCCGCGGGCGGCAGGAAGGCGGGCGGGCCTGGCGGAACTGCGGTCGGGCTATCCACTGCGGCTTCCTCGTCCGTGGCGCGCTCGAACCACAGCACATCGATCCCGAGCACACCGCGCGCAGCCAGCGTGGCATTCAGGTCCGCCGGGACGGTGCCGAGGTTCTCGCCGATGATGATGGCGCGATGCCGCCACGACTCCAGCGCGATCAGGCGCAGCAGCGCCTGCAGCGGATAGGTGAGATATGCGCCTTCCGTCGCCGCGGCGCCCGCCGGTACCAGCCACATGCGTGCCAGCCCCAGCGCGTGGTCGATGCGCAGGCCGCCGGCGTGCGCCAGGTTGGCGCGCAGCATTTCGATAAAGGCCGCGTAGCCGTGCTGGCGCAGGCCGCGCGGGGAGAACACCGCCACCCCCCAGTCCTGCCCCAGCGGGTTGTAGATGTCAGGTGGCGCGCCCGCATGAAAGCCGGCCAGGATTTCCTGCTGGCGCGACCACGCGTGGCTGCCGCCCGGATCGGTGCCCACCGCCAGGTCGGCAATCACGCCAATGGCCATGCCGGCTTCGCGCGCGGTACGCTGGGCGCCGGCCAGGCCCTCCGCGGCCAGCCATTGGAGGAAGGCGTAGTAGCCGATCTCGTTGGCGTGGGCGCTGGCAAATGCGGTCACGGCGGCATCCCCCGGCGAGCGCAGCGTGACCGGCCAGCAGCGCCAGTCGGTGGCGCAACCGGCATTCATGCCGTTGGTGGCGTCGGCAAGGCGGCTGGCCTGGATGGCTTCATAGCAGGCGTGGGCGTGCAGCGCGTTGCCGCCGCGCGCACGGAACGCTTCGCAGGCCTGCAGTTGGCCGGACGAGAGCAGCCGGTCGCGATGCTGCCAGAGCCAGCGCAGCACCTGGTAGCGCAGCGTTGAGAGCGCGATCCAGTCTATCTCCTCGCGCGCTTCCAGTGCCGCCAGCGTTCCGGTGGCGCCCAGGGCGCCGAGGGCCTGGTCGACAGCGGCCTGGCCAAACACCGCTGCCGGATCGGCGTAGAGCGGATTGAGCAGCAGTCGGCTGGACGGCGCGTAGGGGCTGTAGCGGTCGGGCAGCGCGGCAAAGCCGGCATGCACCGGGTTGATGGCGACGGCATCCGCCTGCTGGCGTGCGGCGCTCGCGCAGCACTCGGCCAGCGCGGTCAGGTCGCCCATGCCGGTTGGCATGCCGCGCCGCAGGGCATAAAGCTGCACGGACAGGCCCCACGGGCGCGCGGCCTGCTGTGCACGGCCGGCATGGCGCAGCGCGTCGGCCACGCCGTAGCAGCGCGGTGGTGCCACCGCGACGGTTGCAGAAGTCTCGCCGATGCGCAGGTGGTGGTAGCCGCACACGTCCACCGGCGGCAACTCCATCGCGCCGTCGTCGCGCCGCACGGCGGTGCCGGTGACCAGGGCGCCGTCTTCCAGCTCCAGCCGGTAGGGGCGCTGGCCGACCGTGTGCGCCAGCGGCACCACCAGGGTCTCGCCGCGCTCGGCGGTCAGCAGGGGCGGCAACTCCTGTGTGGCGTCATCGGCAGCCAGCCAGGCGCGCGATGCCTCGCACTGGCCAGTAGTGGCACAGGGCAGGCCAAGGCCGTCCAGCACACGGCGCAAGGCGTCTTCCGGCACATCCCGGGGCTGGCTCCATGCGTCCAGCCAGCGCGGCTGCAGGCCGGCACGGATCGCTAGCAGCTGCAGCGGCGTGGGGGCCTTGCGTGCCATCTCGGCGGATGCCGGCTTGTGCATCATGTCAGGGGCTCCTGGTCGTGACCGGCTTCGTGCGCGGCAGTGGCTGCGTGTGCTGGATCGGCCTGTGCGGCGAGCAGCACCAGCGAGTTCGCGGGCACTGCCTGGATTGCCACGCCGCCTGCCTGCCCGCCGGCACCTTCCGGCGCGTCCGGGCGGCTGCTGTCGAACAACAATTGCCATTCAAGCACCGGCTCGGGCAAATGGAAAACCACGTCCGCATTGCTGGCATTCAGCAGCAGCAAGGTCACCTGCACCTGGCCGGCGTCGCCGGCGGGGCTGCCGGGCACGTCCGGCTGCCACGTTTCGCCGGGCGGCGCGGCAGCGCGGCGCAGCGCCAGCGTGCGGACCTCGGGATTGGCCCACTGCTCGGGCGCGGGCGGCTTGCCATCGGTATCGAACCAGGCGATGTCGACAATGCCGGGCGCGGGCTCGTGGCGGGCGTGCGCGAAACGGTTCGCGGTGAGGGCGTGCAGGCGGCGGCGCAGCGCCAGCAGCCGGCGCACCATCTGCTGCATCGGCTGTGCCGCCGCGACCTGCGCCTGCTCCCAGTCCAGCCACGACAGCGCGTTGTCCTGGCAATAGGCGTTGTTGTTGCCTTGCTGGCTGCGGCCCCATTCGTCGCCGGCGGTCAGCATGGGCGTGCCCTGCGCCAGCAGCAGCGTCGCCATCATCGCCTGCGCCACGCGCGCGCGCCGCGCCAGGATGGCGGGATCGTCGGTGGGGCCCTCCACGCTGCCGTCGGGGCTCCAGTTGGCGCTGGCGTTGTCGTCGGTGCCGTCGCGGTTGTCTTCGCCGTTGGCCTCGTTGTGCTTGGTGCTGTAGCTGACCAGGTCGGCGAGCGTAAAGCCGTCATGCGCGGTAATGAAGTTGATGCTGGCCCACGGCTGGCGGTGGCGGCGGTCGAAGAGGTCGGCCGAACCGGCCAGCCGCGCGGCAAGTTCGCCGCGCTGGCCCGCATCGCCGCGCCAGAAGCGCCGCACGCTGTCGCGGAACTTGTCGTTCCACTCGGCAAAGCCGGGCGGATGGTTGCCCAGCTGGTACCCGCCCAGGCCCAGGTCCCACGGCTCGGAGATCAGCTTGACGCGGCTGAGCACCGGGTCCTGCAGCAGTGCGTCGAAAAAGCCGGCACCGGGATCAAAGCCATTGCCCTCGCGCCCCAGCGTCGTGCCGAGGTCGAAGCGGAAGCCATCGATATGGAAGCACTGCGCCCAGTAGCGCAGCGAATCCATCACCATCTGCAGCACGCGCGGATGGGCCAGGTTGAGCGTGTTGCCGCAGCCGGTGTCGTTGACGTAGTGGCGCTCATCGCCGGGCATCAGGCGGTAGTAGCTGGCGTTGTCCAGGCCGCGCCACGAGACCGTGGGCCCCAGTTCGTTGCCTTCGCAGGTGTGGTTGTAGACCACGTCGAGAATGACTTCTATGCCGGCCGCATGCAGCCGGCGCATCGCGACCTTGAATTCCTGGAGCTGGCTGGTGCCCAGATAGGCGGGCTCCGGCGCCAGGTAGGCCAGCGTGTTGTAGCCCCAGTAGTTGCGCAGGCCGCGCTCGAGCAGGAAGCGGTCCTGCAGGATGGCATGCACGGGCAGCAGTTCGACGGTGGTAATGCCCAGCCGCAGCAGGTGGTCGATAAAGCGCGGATCGCACAGCGCGGCAAAGGTGCCGCGCAGGTGCGGCAACAGGCCTTCGCGCAGCATCGACAGCCCGCGCAGGTGGGCCTCGTAGATGACGGTGTCGGGCCACGGCACGCCCGGCAGGCGGTCGTCGCCCCAGTGGAAGCTTTCGTCCACGACCACGCCCTTGGGCATGTTGGCCGCGCTGTCGCGGCGGTCTGGCGTGAGGTCGCCGCGTGCGCTTTGCAGGCGGTAGCCGAACAGGGCGTCGGACCAGCGCACCGGGCCGCTCAGATGGCGGGCGTAGGGATCGAGCAGGAGCTTGTGCGGGTTGAAGCGATGCCCGCGCGCCGGATCATACGGGCCAAAGGCCCGAAAGCCGTAGAGCGTGCCGAGCGACGCGTTGGGCAGATAGCCGTGCCAGATCTCGTCGGTGCATTCCGGCAGCGGCAGGCGCGCCAGTTCCTTGCGGCCGTTGGAGGAGAACAGGCACACGTCGATGCGCGACGCATTGGCCGAGAACACCGCGAAATTCACGCCAAGCCCGTCCCAGTGGGCGCCGAGCGGATAGGGTTTGCCGGGCAGGAGGCGTTCGGTGAGTTGACGCGGCATGGTCAGTCATGGGTTCCGGCATAGCGCAGCACGAGCGTGGACAGCGGCGGCAGCGTCAGCACCAGCGAGGCCGCCTGCCCGTGCGAAGGCACATCGGCCGCCATCACCGCGCCGCCGTTGCCGACATTGCTGCCGCCGTAGCAGGCGGCATCGGTATTCAGGCATTCTTCCCAGCGGCCGGCAAACGGCACGCCAACCCGGTATTCATGGCGCGGCACCGGCGTCATGTTCACCACCACCAGCACCACCTCGTGGCTGTCCGGCGCCGCGCGGCGCAGCCACGCGAACACGCTGTTGTGGTTGTCGTCGCCCACCACCCACTGGAAGCCTTCGGGCCGGTGATCCATCGCATGCAATGCAGGCAGTTCGCGATAGAGGTGGTTGAGGTCGCGGATCAGCGTGTGCATGCCGCGATGCATGGGCTGGTCGAGCAGCGGCCAGTCCAGTTCGCTGTCGTGGTTCCACTCCTGCCACTGGGCCAATTCTCCGCCCATGAACAGCAGCTTCTTGCCAGGGTGGGTCCACATGAAGCCATAGTAGGCGCGCAGCCCGGCAAAGCGTTGCCACTCGTCTCCGGGGCTCTTGCCGATCATCGAGCCCTTGCCGTGCACCACCTCGTCATGCGACAGCGGCAGTACGAAGACCTCTGACCACGCATAGACCAGCCCGAAGGTCATGTCCTGGTGATGCCAGGCGCGATGGACCGGTTCGTGCGAGAGGTAGCGCAAGGTGTCGTGCATCCAGCCCATATTCCACTTGAAGTCGAAGCCCAGTCCGCCGCTCGCCACGCTGGCGGTGACCCCGGGCCACGCGGTGGACTCCTCGGCGATGGTCAGCGCGCCGGGACAGCGCTCGTGCACCACCGTATTGAGTTCGCGCAGGAAGTCCACGGCCTCGAGGTTCTCGCGCCCGCCAAACCGGTTGGGCACCCACTGGCCCGGCTCGCGGCTGTAGTCGCGATAGAGCATGGAGGCCACCGCATCGACGCGCAGGCCGTCGGCGTGGAAATGCTCGAGCCAGTGCAGCGCCCCGGCCAGCAGGAAGCCGCGCACCTCGTTGCGCCCGAGGTTGTAGATCAGTGTGTTCCAGTCCTGGTGGAAGCCCTCGCGCGGGTCTTCGTGCTCATACAGCGCCGTGCCGTCGAATCTTGCCAGCCCGTGCGGGTCGGTGGGGAAGTGCGCCGGCACCCAGTCCAGGATCACGCCGATGCCGTTCTGGTGACAGCGGTCGATGAAGCGGGCGAATGCCTGCGGCGGCCCCAGCCGCGCGGTCGGGGCGTAGAGCGACAGCGGCTGGTAGCCCCATGAGCCGCCAAACGGATGCTCGGTAACCGGCAGCAGCTCGATATGGGTAAAGCCCAGCTCGCGCACATACGGGATGAGGCGCTCGGCAAGAATGTCCCAGCCACGCGCGGTATTGTTGGCCGCGCGCAGCCAGGAGCCGGCGTGGATCTCGTAGACAGACATCGGCGCGCGATAGGGATCGGCGCCTTCGCGCTGGCGAAGCCAGGCCGCATCGTGCCAGTCGAACGGCGGCGCGGAGGCGCCTGGCGCCGCGACCACCGATGCCGTCGCGGGCGGCGCCTCGGTGGCCAGTGCCAGCGGGTCGGCCTTGTCGGGCAATTCCGCGCCGTGCGGGTCAAGCAGGTCGAACTTGTAGCGCGCGCCCGGCTGTGCGCCCAGCGCGGCCGGCACGAACAGTTCCCAGATGCCGCTCGGGTGCCGCAGCCGCATGGGATGGCGGGCCGGATGCCAGCCGTTGAAGTCCCCGATCACCGAGACGCGCTGCGCGTTGGGCGCCCACACCGCGAAGCGCACGCCCTCCACGCCGTCGACCTTGCGCCACTGCGCGCCCAGGCAGGCGCCCAGCTCGAAATGGCGGCCTTCGGCGATCAGGTGCAGGTCCAGTTCGCCGAGCAGCAGGCCAAATGCGTAGGGATCGGCGCTGAACTGCTCGCTGCCGTCCGGCCAGCGGATGCGCAGGCGGTAGTTGCCCGGCAGCTTGTCAAGCCGCCCGGCGAAGATGCCGCCAGGGTGCGCGGGTGCGAGGGTGGCAAGCGGCTGCCCGTCGGGGTCGGCCAGCTCGACCGAAACAGCTCCGGGCAGGCAAGCACGCACCACCACGCCCTCAGCGTCGGGATGCGGCCCGAGCACGGCAAACGGATCGGCATGCCGGGCCGCCATCAGCGCATCGAGATCGGCCTGTGCGACGGGTGCGCCGTGGCCCGCGCGCGCGCTGGTGTCTGCACCGTTCATGGCGACTCCTGGTCAGGCGCCAGCAGCGTGCGCACCAGCCGCGCCAGTCCGCTGGTGGGCAGGTCGATCCACGCCGCGCGGTTGGCGGCTTCATAGCTGACTTCATAGGCGGCGCGCTCCAGCAGGAACAGGTCGAGCAGCGGCTGGAACTGGCCGGGCTGCACCCAGGGCCGGGGCGAGGCTTCCATATGCTGCCGGTAGCAGTCGAGGAAGGCTTCGCTTGCCTTCTCGCGGAACTGCTCGAGCAGCGCGGCACGACGTTCGGTCAGAGCCGGCGGCAGGGCGGCATGGGTGCGTTCCTGCCGGTCGGTGCCGACGGTGGCCGCGGCGTAATCCAGCGAGCGCAGCAGGCCGGCCACGTCGCGCAGCGGCGAGGTCTTGCGCCGGCGCCAGGCCAGCGGCTGGCCCGGTTCGCCTTCGAAGTCCACCAGGTAGGTATCGTTCTGCGCGATCAGCACCTGGCCGAGGTGGAAATCGCCGTGAATGCGTGTCTGCAGGCTGCCTGGCGCGGCCGCCGCCAGCCGTTCGGCCAGCGCCGGCAGGTGCCCGCGCAGGGCCAGCAGGGTCTCCACGTCCTCGTGGTAGGTGGGCTGCGGCGATTGCGCGGCCGCGCCGGCGCGCTGCTCCAGCAATGTCATGGCGTGCTGCAGGATGTTCACGGCCTGGGCGGCCCATTGCCGCGATTCGGCTTCGGTGGCCGGTTCCGGGTCAAACGCAGGATCATCCGCGGGCCGTGCCAGCACCGCGTGCAACTCGGCCAGCCGGCGGCCAAGCGTGCCTGCCTGCGCGGCATAGCCGCTCATCGCCTCGGCAAAGTCGTCTTCGCTTTCCGTTGCCGGCAGGGCATCGTCGATGCTGCGGCCAAGGTAGTCCAGCGTCCAGTCCCAGCCGTTGCCCTGGTTGAGGATGTAGCCCTGCAGCAGCATCAGCGTATGCGGGGTGCCGTCCTCGCCGGTGCGTACCACCTCGCCCAGCAGCGGTGGCGAATGCGCATAGCCCTGGCTGGTCAGGTAGCGCGTCATCTCGGCCTCCGGATGCAGGCCGCCCGAGACGCGGCGCACCAGCTTGAGCACGGCGGTGTTGTTGTAGGTCAGCGAGCTGTTGGACTGTTCCGCCGACAGCCACTGGATGGTCTCCTGTTCGGGATGCACCGCGGCCAGCCCTGGCTCGGCAATAAAGCGGATGGTGTCATGCGGTCCGCGCATCTCGGCGCCGTTGCGCAGCGCCTGCACCACCTCGCGCGCGAAGGGCTCGAGCACGAAGCCGTCCGTGGCCAGCCCGATGCGGCTACCCTGGCGCACGCGCGCCATCGACAGCCCCTGCACCAGCTGCGAAACCCCGTCGGCGCTTTCGCGGTCCCACAGCAGTCCCACCGGCAACTGGTAGCGCTCGGTGCGCCCGGGCAGGGTGACTTCCACCTCGCCGAGGTAAACCTCTTCGCCGGCGATGCCGCGGGCAAACGGCAGCAGGTAGGCCATCGATACGCGTTCGATGCCCTCGTGCTTGCCGCCGAACCAGCGGCGGCGGCTGATGTAGTGCGGCAGCACCTCGGCGGCCATGATGCGGCGCGACGCCTCGGTCAGCTCGGGGCGGCCGATGTTCTGCATCACCAGCGTGATCTGGTCCGGCATCTGTTCAGGCGCTTCGACGTGCCAGGACGGTGGCTCCGCCTCGTCGCTCAGCACGAACCAGTAGAAGCCATAAGGCGGAAGCGTGAGCAGGTAGGTCAGCTGGCCGATCGCCGGGAAGGGCGTGGCGCCCATCATCTCCACCGGCACGCGGCCGTTGAAGGCGGACAGGTCCAGCTCCACCGCCTGCGGCGCGCGCGACAGGTTGGCGACACACATGATGTGCTCGCCCTCGTATTCGCGCAGGTAGGCGAGGATCTTGCGGTTGCCGGGAAACAGGAAGCGCAGCGTGCCGCGGCCGAAGGCGCGATGCTTGCGCCGCAGCGCCAGCATGCGGCGCATCCAGTTCAGTTGCGAATGCGGGTCGCGCGCCTGCGCCTCCACGTTGACCGCTTCATAACCATACAGCGGCCCTTGCAGCGGCGGCAGCACCAGCCGCTCGGGGTCGGCGTGCGAAAAGCCCCCATTGCGGTCGGGCGACCATTGCATGGGCGTGCGCACGCCGTCGCGGTCGCCCAGGTGGATGTTGTCGCCCATGCCGATCTCGTCGCCGTAGTAGATCACCGGCGTGCCCGGCATAGAGAACAGCAGGCTGTTCATCAGCTCGATGCGGCGGCGGTCGCGCTCCATCAGCGGTGCCAGCCGGCGGCGGATGCCGAGGTTGATGCGCGCGCGGCGATCGGAGGCATAGACCTCCCACAGGTAGTCGCGCTCGCTGCTGGTGACCATTTCCAGCGTCAGCTCGTCGTGGTTGCGCAGGAAGATCGCCCACTGGCAGTTGGGCGGCAGCTCCGGCGTCTGCCGCATGATGTCGGTGATCGGGAAGCGGTCTTCGCGCGCGATGGCCATATACATGCGCGGCATCAGCGGGAAGTGGAAGGCCATGTGGCATTCGTCCCCCTCCGTTTCGGGCTCGTTGCGGCCGAAGTACTGCTGGGCGTCTTCCGGCCACATATTGGCCTCCGCCAGCAGCACGCGGCCGCGATAGCGGGCGTCCAGGTGCGCGCGGATATGGCGGATGGCGGCGTGGGTCTCGGGCAGGTTCTCGTTGCTGGTGCCCTCGCGCTCCACCAGGTAGGGGACCGCGTCGAGGCGCAGCCCGTCCACGCCGATATCTAGCCAGAAGCGCATCACCGACAGCACCTCGTTCATCACCTGCGGATTGTCGAAGTTGAGGTCGGGCTGGTGCGAGTAGAAGCGGTGCCAGAAGTAAGCGCCGGCCACCGGGTCCCAGCTCCAGTTGGATTTCTCGGTATCGCAGAAGATGATGCGGGTGCCGGCGTAGGCCTGGTCATGGTCGGACCAGACGTAGTACCTGCGTGCTGCCGAACCGGCCTTGGCCTTGCGCGCGCGCTGGAACCACGGGTGCTGGTCGGAGGTATGGTTGATGACCAGCTCGGTGATCACGCGCAGCCCGCGCGCGTGGGCCGCGGCGACGAAGCGGCGCGCTTCCGATAGGGTGCCGTAGTCGGGGTGCACGTTGCGGTAATCCGCGATGTCGTAGCCGTCGTCGCGGCGCGGCGACGGGTAGAACGGCAGCAGCCAGATGGTATCCACACCCAGGTCGACCAGGTAGTCGAGCTTGGCCAGCAGGCCGGCAAAGTCGCCCACGCCGTCGCCGTTGGCATCGTAGAAGGACTTGATGTGCAGCTGGTAGATGACGGCGTCCTTGTACCACAGCGGGTCGGCATTGAGCAGGGCGGCGTGACCGGGTTCCGTGAGGCGTTTCATGCGTCTCTCCGCTATGCGCCGTGCGGGTCGGTGCCCGCGTGCCGCGGGCTGCCGGCGCGTGGGACGGGCCGCTCGAGCGGCGTGACGTGCCACACCGAGAACGGCAGCTGCGCCGGGTCCAGACGGATGCGCTGGTGCTTGCCGCGCACCTCGAAGCGATGGCCGTGCATCAGGTCGTGCGCGGCGAGTCCGGCATGGTCGGGCAGGCCCCATTCCCACAGCGGGACTTCGATATCGGCTTCATGCGCGGCGCGCGGGTCAAGGTTGATGGCGACCAGCAGTACGTCATCGCCGAACAGGTAGTCCGTGCCGGGCAGGAAGCGGGCAAACCAGAGCACCGCGTCATTGCCGGCATGGTAAAAGCGCAGGCCGAGGTGATTCTGCAGTGCCGGGTGGCCGGCGCGGATCTGGTTCAGCCGCGAGATCTCGGCCACGATATTGCCGGGCTGATGCCAGTCGCGCACGCGCAGCTGGTACTTCTCGGAGTCCAGGTATTCCTCGCGCACCTTGCCGTGGAGCACGAGCGGCGCGGCCTCGCACAGCTCGAAGCCGCTGTACATGCCCCACAGGCCGGACAGCAACGTCGCCAGCGCGGCCCGGATCAGGAAGGCCGGGCGGCCGCCGTCATGCAGGAAGTACGGGTTGATATCGGGCGTGTTGACGAAGAAATGCGGGCGGAAGTAGTCGCGCAGCGGGCTCTGCGTGAGCTCGGTCAGGTATTCGGTCAGCTCGGCCTTGGTGTTGCGCCAGGTGAAATACGTGTACGACTGGCTGAATCCCAGCTTGGCCAGGCGCGCCATCATCTTGGGCCGCGTAAAGGCCTCGGCCAGGAAGATCGCGTCGGGGTAGTGCGAGCGCACGTCGGCGATCATCCATTCCCAGAACGGCAGCGGCTTGGTGTGCGGGTTGTCCACGCGGAAGATGCGCACGCCTTGCCCGGCCCAGTACATCCCCACATCGCGCAGCGCCTGCCACAGCGCTGCCGCGGCGGGTGCGGCGGCGTAGAAGTCGACGTTGACGATGTCCTCGTATTTCTTGGGCGGGTTCTCGGCATAGCGCAGCGAGCCGTCCGGCCGGTGCGAGAACCACTCCGGATGCTGCTTCAGCCACGGATGGTCCAGCGAGCACTGGATCGCAAAGTCCAGCGCCAGTTCCAGGCCCTGCGCCGCGGCGGCCTCGCGCAGCCGCCGGAAATCCTCCACATTGCCCAGTTCGGGGTGGATAGCATCGTGGCCGCCTTCCGTCGCGCCGATCGCGTAGGGGCTGCCCGGGTCCTCCGGCTCGGCGCGCAGGCTGTTGTTGCGGCCCTTGCGATGGGTCTGGCCGATCGGGTGGATGGGCGGGAAGTACAGCACGTCGAAGCCCATTGCACGGATTGCCGGCAGCCGCGCGATGACATCGTCGAAGGTGCCGTGGCGGGATTCGTCACCGCTCTCCGAACGCGGGAAGAGTTCGTACCAGCTGGCAAAGCGGCTGGCCAGCCGCTCGGCTTCCACCGGCATCCATACCGGATGGCGCGTGGCGAACGGGCGCCCCGCGGGCGTCTGCATGGCGGCGTGCATCGCGGCAGCGGTGCGCGGCGACAGCAGGATCGCTAGCCGCGCGGCATCGTCGCCGGCGGCGGCCGTCAGTTCGTCGACGATGGCGCTCAGCGTGCTGTCGGGCGGGGGCGCGTCTCCCTTTGCCGGCATCAGCGCATCGGCCACCAGGCGCGCGCCTTCCTCGGTTTCCAGCCTGACATGGACGCCGGCGGCGCGCTTCTTGCCGACCTCGTCGAGCCAGCTGGCAAAGCCGTCGCGCCAGGCCTCGACGGTGAACTCATGGCGGCCCAGCGCGACCAGCGGGAAACTCCCCTGCCAGATGTCGTTGATGACGTGATGCATCGGTTCGGACTGCCAGTGCGTCTGCCCCGGCGCGCGCCACAGCACCTCCGCGGCGATCTTGTCGTGCCCGTCCATCCAGATATCGGCGGTGACTTCGACCCGCTCGCCCACCAGCCGGCGCACGGCAAAGCGGCCTGCATCGCAGGCAGGCGCGACCTGCTCGATGGCAATGCGCGGGGATTCCAGCGCCGCCACCACGCCGCCGAGCCCGGTCGCGCTGATGGCTTCCACCGCGCGCGGCTCGCGCGCGCCCTGGCCCGGCGCCGATGCCTTCAGCGCGAGCGGTGCCGGCACGGCTTCGTACAGGCGGATATCGGCAGGGGCCAGCGTGATGGTGCCGAGGGCGTCGAGCGCGGTATCTGCCTCGAGCGATCCGCCGGGGCCGCCCACCGAGGCTTCGAGCCGCGCGGCTGGCCGGGGCAGCGTGCTCAGCACGCGGTCGGCACCGAGCGTGCCGGGTTGTTGCGGACACGGGTTGACCACCACGGCCAGCGCGGGATCCTGCTGCGCACCGTCGCCATCGGCATCGCAATCCGGCGCCGGCAGGCGTGCCAGCACGGTAAGCGGCGCATCGGGGCCGCTCAGCAGCCGCACCGACAGGGCCGGCGCGGGATCGCGGGCAGCCAGCCAGGTGTTGGCTTCGAGCAGTTCGTGGGTGAGGTCATACGGCGCGCCTTCGCGCGCCCCCTCGTCTGCGGCAAGCGGATCCGGCGCATGCGCGCCGCCAGTCTCGAAGCCGGCGGGCACCAGGATGCCATCGCCAATGGCCGCCGCCGTCCACAGCGCGCGGCGCGCGGCCAGCGCGTCCTGGCTCGCGGGCGTCAGCGCCGGCGCCGCCAGCACCCGCCCGAAGCGGCGCAGCCGCTCGATTTCTTCGGTCAGCCACGCGCTGCGATAGTCCCACCACGGCAGCGAGCAGAAGGCGCCGTCGAACTGGCCCTGGGCCAGATCGTCGAGCTGCGCGGGCGACAGGCCAGGCGTCCAGGCGAGGAACAGCGGCGCCGTGCCGTCCTTTGCCAGTCTCGCCTGGTCGCGCATCGCGCGGGTCAGTTCGCCCCAGTGCCGGCCGGCTACCCGCGCCGGCGCGCGGCAGCAAAAGCCCGCCACCCCGGCAGCCGTGGCCAGCCGCAACTGCGTGGCCCACCATTGCACCAGCGCCTGCGCAACGGCGCGATCGTGCCAGCGCAGGCGACTGCCCGGCAGATGGGTGTCGGTATCGTGAGGCGCGAAGGCCGGTGCGGCGTGGTCGATCCAGCCCTGGTCGATGTCGGCGCCGTTGGCATGGTAGCGGTCCAGCGATATATCCAGCAGCGGGGCGATGCCATGCTTGCGGCAGGCGGCAAGCAGGCCCCCCAGCGAATGCAGGTGGGAAGCTTCAGGGTCCTGGCTGGTGTCGGCAGCGCCGCCGGCCGGTATGGCCCAGCCGCTCAGCAGCACGTGATCGAAGCCCAGCGCGGCCGCCCGCAGCAGGGTCTCGTGGTGGGCATCGGGTGAAGCACTCTGGTCAATCTGGCAGATCCGCACGTGGTGTCCTTGGCGTGACTCGGTCTGTTTGCAAAAAACAGTACCGCCTGCCTGTCGGCATGCGGGGTTTTCCCGGTGATGCGAAGCGCGTGCCAGCCACGCGCAAGGCGCGACGGATACTGGCCGACGCGAGTCAGGGCAAGGGCGCACGCGTGGCCGGGCAATGTGGCGCATCCGCTGCGGGATGTAAAAATTACAGCCGGCGCGAGTACCGATGGAAAAAATGCGCGTCGCCCCAGCGGGCCTTCCCGTGCTTATCAGTACGCTTTGCCATGGGAGCGATCCGGTACGCTTCTTGCCGTATCGTTTCAGGGTAGCGGACGTGAGCCTCGAGGAGGGCGCTGGATGGATCTGCTGGATGCAATGCAGTGGCCGGCCATGGTCATCACCGTTGCCGCCACCTGGCTGGTGGGGTCACGGTCCATCGCGATGCGCCGCGCCGGCTTCTGGGTGTTCCTGCTCAGCAATGCCTTGTGGATTGCGTGGGGCTGGCACGGCGGCGCCTATGCGCTGGTGCTTCTGCAAGTGGCACTGGTGGCAATGAACGTGCGCGGCATGCGCGAGGCACGCAAGGCCTGGCGCGCGGCCTCACGCGACAGGGTGGCGCAAGGTGTGCGGGCCGATGCTGCCCGCACCGACAGGCCGGCATGACGGCACGCCAGCATCACGGACGTCTCGCGGCCGCGCCGCTTCGCCGGCTCTCCCGAGCCGGCGGCGTCAGTTCCACCGCGCGCTGCCCCAGCTGCCGCTGCAGTTCGATGGCGTTGCGGTAGTGGTGCACGAGCAGCAGCCTGAGTTCCGGATCGGGAATGGCTTCGCGCAGGATGGCGCCGTAGGCTGCCGCGGCGCGGCCGGCATGGCGTGCGGCGCTGCGCAGCAAGGACGATTCGCCGCGCACGGCGTGCGTCACCGTGTCGTTGTCGAGCGCCACTCTCTCGACCACATGCGCGGCAACCTTGTGCTGCGCTTCATCGTCACCGACCGTGCCCGGATAGCCCTGGTGCGACTCCATGCAGGCGCTGGCCCGGTACGCAAGGTCAGCCGCCGCGGCGTGCTGGATCTCGGCCCGGCGCGACAGCATTGCGCGCAACTGCGGGTCGGCGGCCGACGCGGCAGCAGCGTCCAGCGCCCGGGCACACAGTTGCGCGTGCCGGCTCAGCCGTGCGAGGCGGGTGGTAAGCGCATCCATCACTGCATCCGTGCTGACTTCAGTACTTCGGCGCCGGGTCCGGCGAATCGCCCTTCGGGCCGGACGGCGCGTCCGCGGTGGGTGCCGGCGGCGCGCCCTGTTCGCGCGGCTTCTTGTGGCGTGCGGGCGACGAGGGCTGCTTGGCGGATTTGCTCTTGGACATTGCCTTGTGGTCCGAGTCACTCATTGCGCCCATATCGCCGGTGGCAGGTGCGTTGCGGGTGGTGCCGGCGCTGTCGCCCGGCTGCGCGCTCGGATTCGGCGCGTTCGGCGAAGCGGGGGCCTGCTGCGCGAAGGCGGGCAGGCCGAATGCGGTGCCAAGAACCAGGGCCGCGCTGGCCAGGGTGTGTTTCATGGTTGTCTCCTATGTTTCACGCCCAGACTTCAGGGGGCGCAAGGCCCGGATTACGCTCCGCAGCCTGGTACTTCGGCAACCCGTGAGGCGATCTGTCCGGCGTTGCAAGATTCCGTGGTGGCCAGATGCGGGCCGTGGCGCAGCAGGAAGCGGGCGGTCATAGGGCATCCACTAGCGGGAGTCTGCATGGGGAATGGCTCCTCCGTTCGCGCCGCCCTCGTACCCGTGCAAATGCCGTGCCGATGCCACGCGGCTGGGGTGTTTTCCCTGTGTTTCCCGCACGAAAGTCAGCTTGCCGTCGCGTTCCAGCACGACACGGCTCACGCCCGCGAGCGTCTCCGCCTGGAGGGTGGCGCGCAGGTTTGACCGCAGGTCTTCCTGCGTGATCAGTGCGCGGCCCACGCGCTCCTGGTCCAGTTCGCCGTGATCCATCAGTTCCAGCGGGCGGCCGCCCATAGCGCGGTCGAAGCCCGGAGACCGCGCGGACAACCAGCCGACGAGGCGATGCAGCAATACCAGGGCAAGCGAGGCCGCCAGTGCCACGGAGATCGGCGTTGCGCCCACCACGGCACGCGACAGCACCGCGCCCAGCAGCAACATCACGCACAGGTCGAACGAGTTACGTTGGGCGAAAGCCCGGCGCCCCGCCAGGCGCAGCATGGCCCAGGTGGCGGCGAAGACGATGGCGGCGCGGATCGCGGCCTGCCACCAGGCAAGCTGGTCGCCTTGCCCGATCAGGTTGTGCAGCAGGTCCGCCAGTCCGTTCATGGCCGCGAGCGAGTATGCCAATGCTGCGCCCTCGGCAGGTTCCGTGCCAGCGCTGCCGGGCGTACAGGCGGGAGTTGGCGGCGAGCCGGTGCCTGTCACGCAAAAACTACACGCAAGCGGCTGCCGGGGCTTGTAATTCATGCCGTCGCCGACCGCGCCCGGCGACGGCCATGACCGGCGTGCGGCACAGGTGCGGGCGGGCGCTCATCTTGCATGGTCCGGATGAACTGCCCCGTGAGCAAAGGAGAGGCCATGCCTGTGTCACCACTGCCGCCCGGGCCGGAAGATCCCGAAGACGTCCGCAAGGGCCAGGTGACCGTGCCGATGACGCGCGCAGCCTTCCGTGAGCGCTACTTCGCGCGCTATGCCGATCCTGCCTTCCGCGCGGAAGACGCGGCGCTGGCCAGGCTGGAGGCGATCGCATGGATGGCATACGCCGAGGGACGCAAGAGCCCCGTCACGCACAAGGCGGGGGCGGGCTTTGCCGACCCCGACTATTCGTTATCGGATGAATGGCGGGCCGCCAGTCATGCGGTGGCCGAGGCCGCGCGCAAGCAGTCACAGCCGGATACCCCGTCGCGCGTGCTGCTGGTCTGCGCCGCGGCGCGCAACGACTACACCTGCCCGGGCGAGATGTCCAAATCGTGGCGGCTCGCGCAGATCGCCCGCGAGAGGCTGTCGCGCGAGGGGATGGAGGTCGGCCTGCTGGACCTGAGCCTGCTCGCGTCCGATCCGGACCGCCACATCCATCCTTGCAAGGCTTGCGTGTCCACGGCGATGCCGCTGTGCCACTGGCCTTGCAGCTGCTATCCCAACCACGCACTCGGGCAGGTCAACGACTGGATGAACGAGCTGTATCCGCGCTGGGTCGGCAGCCATGGCGTGATGATCGTCACGCCGGTCTACTGGTACCAGGTGACCAGCCCGCTCAAGCTGATGATGGACAGGCTGGTATGCGCGGACGGGGGCAATCCGGACCCGACCAGCACACACGGCAAGGATCCGGTGCGTGCCAAGGCGCTGGAGCTGGCGGGCTGGGACTACCCGAAGCATCTCGCCGGACGCGCCTACGGCGTCGCCGTGCACGGCGACGTGGCAGGCGTGGAGGGCGTGCGGCGCGCGCTGTCCGACTGGCTCGACTGGATGGGGCTGATCGAGGCGGGCCAGCAGGCGCGGCTTGACCGCTATATCGGCTACTACAGGCCCTATGCGGGTAGCCATGCCGAACTGGACAAGGACGCGGGCGTGCAGCGCGAAGTGGAGAACGTGGCGGCAGCGGTTGCGCAGGCCGTCAGGCAGTTGCGCGCTGGCGCACTGCAGCCGCCGGACCGGGGGCTGATACCGCCGCGCCGGAAGTAGACATGCGGAGACAGACCATGAACCGAGACGACTGGACCCGCCGCCCGGGCCGGGGCTGGCACGACGAACCGCCGGGCAAGCAGGAACGCGACCTTCGCAGCCACTATATCGGCGGCTATGGCATCGACGACTATGACCAGCCGGTGGATCCCGCCGAACCCGGCGGCCGCCAGGGCCGACAGTCGGGCGCCGACTGGCTGCCCGAGGATGAGGACGAGGGCCGGCCGTACGGGCGGCAGCCGGCGGCCGACGCAGCCGGGCCGGCCTGGCGGCAATTCACCGGCTACAACGAGCGCGCCTCGCGCCAGCGGGCTGCCGGAGGCCAGCGCCCGCGCGTGGTCGGTCCGAAGGGGTACCAGCGCCCGGACGAGCGCATTCGCGAGGATATCTGCGAGCGCCTCATGCGTAGCGGGAAGCTCGATGTCAGCGAGGTGGAGGTGACGGTGGAGGCCGGGGTGGTGACCCTTGCCGGCAGCGTGCCGGACCGGCAACAGAAGTACCGCGTCGAGGATATTGCCGATGACGTCTACGGCGTGAAGGACTTGCTGAACCGCTTGCGCGTGCCGCGGACGCGGCAAGCGTAAACGCAAGCGCGCCGCTGCAATGGCGGCGCGCTGCGCCCCGGGCGTCAGCCGGCTATGGCCCTGGGATCGTAACCGTAGCTGTTGCGCACGCGGATCTGGCCGTCGCGGCCGTGGATCAGCAACTCGATCTTCTCACGCTGCGCCTGGGCGGTGCCTGCGGTAATGGCCTCTTCCTGCGTGGCGTGGTGGGATTCCGCGTAGCGGGCACCTTCGCGTATGACATCCCAGCCGTCCTGGTGGGGCACGACGTGTAGGTTGCTGCTCATGTCCGTCTCCTGTCTGCACAATCCGGCTATTCGTACTTCCATTGTGGCGCGCTGGCGGCCCGCGTCAATCCGGTGCTGTCTGACAGCCGAAGCGCAGCATGACCCACTTGCCGGCAAAAAAACTGGTTATTTGCCTGCTCGTTTGCCTACCCTGTCTTAGAACCCATTCCACAATGGAAAAAGCGCGCCCCTTCTTCATGGCGGATGGGTTCTGAGCTGAGAGTCGACAAAGCAAGAGGAGCTGCCATGCGTGCAAGATTTGCCAGGGGGCTTACCCAGTCCCCGGTGACGGTGATTGCGCGGCCGTTCGATGGGGACGGCATGCAGGCGCCGCAGGTGGGAGATCTGGTGACGGTGTACAGCCAGGACCAGGATACGGAATTCAACATCCGGTTGTGCGAAGCGCTGGAGCCCGGACGCTGGCGCGGCGTGGTCTACGCGATCGGGCGTGGGCAGGATGTGCTGGTGACGGCGGAAGGGCTTGAGATCGACGACGTCGTCGAGGTGATGCGCGAAGAGATTGCGTCGGTCATTCCGTGCGGGCATTCGCACTGACGGGGTGTGCGGGCCGCCGGTGCCACCAGAACAGCAGCCCGACGGCAAGTCCGCAGCCCCAATGGCTGACCAGGGCCAGGTGGCGCAAGGTTTCACCGTTGAAGTAGTAGAGCCATAGCCGGTCACGACCAACAGGCCGGCTGCCACGCTGAATATGCCGCCCGCAAGGCGGTTGCCACCGCGCATCCATGCCTGACGGATATGCGCGGGCCAGGCTGCACCCAGCAGAAGGAGCGCCGCGAACGCGGCCGCGCCATGCAGTTTCAGGCTCCACGCCAGCCAGCCCGCCAGCGCTTCGGGCGCATCGGCGAGCGTCTGCCATCCGTGCCATAGCAAGGCCGTGGCGAGCAATACTGCCCACACGCCATACAGGCCGAGCCGGCAAGCCCTCGACAGGCCGCAACGATGATCGCCGGGACGGGCCGCGATGCCGCTGCGTATGCGCTCAGGCGTTCGCACTGTTGCCGTCCCGATAGAGCAGCGTGCGCGCGCCGTGCGCTGCCAGCAACGGATGCACCGGCGCGCGGCAGACCAGCACGACCTTGGTGAGCGCGACGGCCAGCATGCAGTCGGCGGCGAGGATTGTCGCGCCCGCGGTGCGAGGCACGGCGGGTTCACCGCGCCGGACGGCGATGCGGGACGGCTCGCCAGCCGCCGGGAAGAGTCCGCCGGCAACCGAGCTGGCCAGCGCCGCATTGTCGAGCGTCCATGTCAGGGCGGTGCGCGCCGGCGCGCCCGGGTCGCGAAGGCAGACTGCTACCGGCATGGCCCCGGCATGACGCAGGTCGCCGCCGGCATTGACGACAGCGTTTTCCACGCCCGCGGACAGCATCGCCGCGATGGCCCGGTCTACCGCATAGCCCTTGGCAATGCCCCCGAGGTCAAGCTGAACGGGACGATGCTTGCGCACGGCATTGCCATCGATCTGCCATGCCACGCCGGGGCCGGTGATCCCCTCTTTCAAGGCCGGTCGCCGCTCGCAATCGAAAGCCCCGTCGCTGGCGGCATGCAGCGCTGCGGCGCAGGCCAGCACGGCGAGGGTGCGTGCATCGACCGGGACCGGCACGCCAACCGGCGCGCGGTTGAAGCGGCTGACATCGCTGTCGGGATCATGCCGGCTCATCAGCCGGTGAATCTGGCCGATCTCGGCAAACGCGGCGTGCACCGCGGCTTCGGCCTGCATGGTGGTGGCGGCGCGCGCGTGGATTTCCACCATCGTTCCGAGCCATGGCCGGGCACGGCGGCAGGCGGGCGATGCGCGGTGCGGCATGCCTTTCGCGCTCAGCGTCCGGACAGCGCCAGCTGCGCCATCACGGCGATGCGGCGGATGCCGTCGGCCAGATGCGTACACGACAGCGTGGCGCCGCTGATGATGGCGATATCGTCGCCGCTGCGCAGCGGCGACGCCGCGGTCTTGCCGGTGAACTGGCTGCGCCACGGCTTGTTGCGGACCTCGTAGCCGTGGCTCTCGCGATAGGCAAGGATTTCCACGCCGAGGATCTTGCCGGTGGGGTCCAGGGCCACTGCATAGTCGATCAGTTCGAACTTGCCGAGCACGGCATCGGTGACCACATGGCCGAGCACCTCATTGCCGCGCCGCGCCTGCCAGACGCGCCATGCGCCCATGCGCGCCGGACCGCCGGCACGCTCTGCCAGCTGCTGCAGTTGTTTTGCTTCGAGCGCGGGCACTATCGGCCGGAACTCGCCTGCCCGCGGAAACAGCTCGGACTGCGCCTGCGCCACGCTCAGGTATGCGGCAGCGTGCACGGCCGTGACGACCACGCCGGCGGATGCCGCGGCGGCCGCGCAGACGAGCAGGGAAGGGAGACTCCGGTACCGCATCGCGCGCGCCGTCAGAAGGTGATCCCCAGCCCGAGGTCGAGCCGGTTGAAATCGCGGTTCTCGCGGAACCACTGGTAGTCCACCTTGAAGACCACGTTGGGATTCAGGTAGTAGTTCAGGCCCGCCGTCCACACCGTGTCATAGGGCCGTGGCCAGAAGCCGAACACCGTGCCGGCTTCATTGACCGGAAGCGGCTGGCTGGGCTGCGGCGAGAAGCCGGGCGCGATGCCCTCGTACTTCTCGCCCATGTTGTAGCGCTCGAAGCGGACAAAGGGCACGGCGCGCGATTTGCCGCTTTGCCAGGCGGTGTAGGCGCCCTGGAGATACCAGCCGTAGAAGGCCGCGGGCATCGGGTTGGGCGTGCCCGGGAACTGCGCGTTGGCCTGTGCGGTATTGCTGATGGTGCCGCGCGCGTACAGCGCCGACAGATCCCATTTGCCGGGCGTCCAGCGGCCGTGCGTTTCCCACAGCGTGGCGCGCTGGTTGCCGGCGCCTGCGGCCGGGTTGGCATTGCCGGTGAAGACCGATCCGCCCAGCAGCAGTCCTGGCACGCCCCGATAGTTCAGCGATACGTACTGCGACAGGTTCTTTGCATTAGCCAGGCTCAGTTCCTGGTGGCTGGCCTGCATCGGGCCGATGCCGTTGTTCTGCAGGTCCAGAGCCGAGTTGTACGGCGCGGTCTCCGGCGTGAAATTCCACTTCGACAGGTCCAGCCCGGTGGTCACGCCGACGTTCCAGTCCAGCCCGATATCCGTATTGCCATGCACCGCAAGGCCGCCTTCGCGCCAGGTCGACGGGATGATCAGCGTCTCGACGAAATTGCGGTGCACGCCGTAGTAGGAGGTCGGCTCGTGGTGTTCGTTGAGCAGGCCAACCGGCATCAGGAACAGGCCGGCCGTGCCACCGATCTTGTCGGTGAACATATGGTCGACATAGAACTGCTCCACTTCAAATTCGCCAGCATCGTCGGAAGACGTGATGGCGTGCTCGAGCTCGAACTCCGAAGCGTTCGCGCGTCTTGTCGTCGAACCGGTAGCCAAGCCCGAACACCGCGCGCCCGAGATCGGCGCGTGTGTCGCCCGTATTGCGGCTGGGCCGGGAATAACCCAGTTCGCCGTAGCCCGATACGCTCAGGTTGTCCAGCGGCGAGGGCTTGCCCTGCGTGGCCTGCAACTGAGACACCTGCGTGGCCTGCTCGGCCTGCTGCGCGGCCTGCGCCTGCTGCTTGCTCTCCAGCGCGGCGTTCTGCGACTGCATGGCATTCAGCTCGGCCTTCATGGCATCGAGCTGGCCGGACATGTCTTCGATCTTGCGCTGCAACTGCTGCACAGTGGCCGTGCTGGGGCCGGGGCCAGCCGCTGCGGCGGACGCGGCCAGCGCAGGTCCTCCCGCCGCGGCCAGGCAGGCGGCGGCAACCAGGTTTCTCCTTATATCGTTCCCTTTCAGTTGGATGGCGTCTGTGCAGCAGCGCGGCGCGGGATGTGCCGGGCCGGCCCGGCGAGCATGGCCGTCACGCTGGCTTCAGTGGATTCGCATTGCGACGGCATCGGGTAGGCCGACGGGTGGTCGGGGTCGAAGCCGTCGGTCAGGGTGCACAGGAAGCGCACCACATCGGCGATCTCGCTGTTGGTGAGGGTTGGCGCCAGCGCGGGGATGTACGGGACTTCGGTCACGTTGATGCTGGCGACGTCAATCACGGGTAGGTCGTTGTACGGGATGTCGGGCGTGCCGTCGGCCTTGACGTACCAGCGCGCGGGCAGGGTGTCGCGCGTGATGTACCAGCCGACCGCCTCTTCCAGCGTATCGAACACGCCGTTGTGGAAGTACGGCGCGGTCAGCGCGATATTGCGCAAGGTGGGCACCTTGAAGGCGCCGCACAGGCGGGTACGCGTGGACAGGTCCGTACGCAGCGGGCCGCACAGGCCGAGGTCGAAGTAGTCGTGCCACGGTTCGCCCAGCCACGTGCCGTTGCGCGGCACATAGTCGAGCGCATTGCCGTCGATATTGGCGGCGATATTCCAGTTGCGCGGCAGGCCGACGCTGTCGTAGGTGAAATCGGTGAACAGCGCCGGCGTGCCGCCGACCGGCGTGGTCACATGGCAGGCCGCGCAGTTGCCCTTGGCGGGATTGTTGAACAGGGCCAGGCCATTGCGCTCACGCGGCGTCAGCGGTGCGCGGCCATTGAGGTAGGCGTCGTACTTGCTCGAGAACGGATGGAAGGAGGGGGCTTCTTGCTGGAATTGCGCGAGCGCCTGGCCGATATGGTGCAGGGCCGTGGTGCCGTCGCTGACTGCGTCCGGGCCGAACACGGCCTTGAACTCGTCGAGATAAGGCCGGGTCAGCAGCCGCGCCAGCACCTCGTCGGCCGATGCGTTGGCCATTTCGAACGGCGTGAGGAAAGGCATCTCGGCCTGGTCTGCCAGCGATGCGGCGCGGCCGTCGCGGAAGAAGCCGCCGACCGGCGTGCCGTCGGACTGGAAGCCGAAGGCAGGCGTGAACTGGAGATAGGCAAGCGAAGGGGCGTTGCGCAGGCCGGGAAGATCCATGCCCGGGCCGCCCATCGGCACCGGCAGGCCATCGTCGGCGGCATAGGCGCGGCCAGGAACATGGCAGGTCGCGCAGGACTGCTGGCCGGAAGCCGAGAGCGCGGTATCGGCAAAGAGCTTCTGGCCGACCTGGGCCATGGCGGAAAGCGTAGCGGGTTCATCGCTTGCCGAGGTATCGCCGCCACCGCAGGCGCCCAGCATTGCCAGTGACAGTGCTGCGGCAATCAGGGCGCGTGCGCTCTGCGTGAGGTATTTGCGTTGGTTTGCCGGTACATCCTGCTTCATCGACTTTCTGCGGCCGGCGCGGGCGTGCCCGCTGCCGGTAACGATCACATTGGAATCGACGCAGAATACGAATTGTTCGCATTAATAAGATTGAGGGAAGTCAAAGGAGCAGGCGAGCGCGCGCGATTCCCGAATTATCCGAACCGCCGCGCGGAAACCGCTGCGCGATACGGCAGCGGTTTCGGCAGGATCCATGCCTTTGCGCTTAGCCCAGGGCGGGCTTTCGCGGCACGCCTGCCCACATCGCCAGCCCGCTGGCGAGCAGCAGCGCGGCGAGCAGGTACAGCGCGTTGTCCATGCTGCCGGTCTGCATCTTGATCTGCCCGATGACCCAGGGGCTGACGATGCCGCTGGTGATGCCGATGCTGCTGATAAAGGCGATGCCGGCCGCGGCGCCGCTGACGGGCAGGTGGCTCGGCGGCAGCGACCAGAAGATCGGCAGCGCGGCGAAGATCAGGACGGCGGCAACGGACAGGATCGCCAGCATCGCGGCAAGGCTCGGCAGGTGCAGCGTCAGTGCCGCCAGCGCCAGCGCGCCGCCCGCGGTGCAGAGCACGAAGTGGCGGTGGCGTTCGCCCTTGCGGTCGGAATGGCGCGCGATCAGGATCAGGCCCACGGCGCCGACGGCGTTGGGCACCACCGAGTAAAGGCTGATCGATACCACGTCGGTAATGCCGAAGTCCCGGATCATCAGCGGCATCCAGAAGCTCAGCGCGAGCGAGCCGCAGGTCAGCGAGAAGTAGATAAAGGCGAACAGGTAGACGCGCGGATTGCGCAGGACCTGGCGCAAGGCCTGCAGCGAGTGGGCGGCATGGCCGGACGCGGATGATTCGTCCGCACTGGCGCGGGCGATAAAGGCCTTCTCGCTGTCGTCCAGCCAGCTTGCCTGGCGCGGCGAGTCAACCAGGAAGAACGCCGCCACCAGGCCAAGCACGATGGCCGGCGCGCCTTCGATCGCGAACATCCACTTCCAGCCTTGCAGGCCGAGCACGCCGGCCATGTCGCGCATGATCCAGCCGGATACCAGCCCGCCCAGCACGCCGGCAACGGCCACGCCGGCGAAGAAGATCGCCATCACGGCGGCGCGGCGGCGGGCCGGGAACCAGTAGGTCAGGTACAGCACGATGCCGGGAAAGAAGCCGGCTTCGAACACGCCGAGCAGGAAGCGCAGCGTATAGAACTGGCCCGGCGAGGCCACCGCCATCATGCCGACCGACGCCAGTCCCCACAGCACCATGATGCGGGTGAAGGTGCGCCGCGCGCCGAAGCGGGCCAGCAGCATATTGCTCGGCACCTCGCACAGCACGTAGCCGATATAGAAGACGGCAGCGCCGAGCCCGTACATGGCATCGCTGAAGCCGAGGTCATGCTTCATCTGCAGCTGGGCGAAGCCGATGTTGATGCGGTCGAGGAACGACACCACATAGCAGACGAACAGGAAGGGAATGATGCGCAGCCAGATCTTGCGGTACAGCGCGTTTTCGTCGCTTTCGGCAAACGCAGGGTGAGCGGGGGCTGCAATCGCCCCTGAGGCAGGATTGCTCATGAGTGTTGTCTCCGATGGATGGGCCGCGGGGCCCTGGGTGGCGGCGTCTTGTGCGCGTTAGCCGGTTTGGGGTGAAGCTGGCTGGTGCGGTTGCGGTTGCGGTTTGGTGGCCGGTATCAGGCCGCCGTTGCGATGACGCCCTCGCGCGCCGCTTCCATCGCAGCCAGCAGCACCTCCTGGCTGCCGATATGGTTGGCCAGCAGCAGGATCAGCTGCGCGTTGGCCGCATGGCTCTGGTCTTCGTCCAGGTCGCGGTGCATGTCGATCAGGGCTTCATAGAGATCATCGGGCCGGGACAGGTTGGGCTGGGTGTTCAGGGCTTGGCTTTGCATGGCGGTGTCTCGTTTGCTGTGTGGCCGTTCGGCCGGGCTTACGCGGCGAGCAGCGCGGCGCCGGTGGCCGGCAGCTGGGCGCCCGTGGCGCGCGCCAGGGCTGCTTCGATGGCAGCGGCATCGATGCCGCGCCAGCGGGCGCACACGTGCTGGTCAGGGCGGATCAGGTACAGCGTGCCGGGCCTTCCGTCGTAGCGTTGCGCGGCCAGGCCTTCGTCGTCGCGCAGGCAGCCTGCGCTGCCGGCAGCGGCTTGCGTATCGCTGATCAACACCACGCGCAGCGGCAAGTCGCCATCCTGCAGGCGTTGCAGCGCGGCGCGGCTGTCAGCATCGAGCCCGCCGGGGGTGCCGAATACCAGCGCAGTGAACGTGCCGCCCAGATGCTGCAGCAGCCAGCCCGGGCCGGCAGCATCCGATACCGGCGCATCGACGCAGACCGCGCCGGGCACCATGGTGCCGCTGAAAGCGCCATCGCTATCGCCGGAGTTCAGCGGCGAGCCATGCAGCACCGCGGGCACAGACAGCCGGCCGCTGTTGACCAGCCCGCGTGCGAATGCGTGACGCTTGGACAGCGTCAGCACGGCATCGCGGAAGACACGGCTGATCGCGCTCTTGGGCGTGATGAAATCCGTGGAGCGGGTCGAGTTGCGGAGGTTCTCGTCGGCGGCGTATTCGCGCTCGCTGGCGTAGGTGTCGAGCAGGCTGTCGGCGGCACGGCCCTGCAGCACGAACGCCAGTTTCCATGCCAGGTTCTCCGCATCCTGCACGCCGCTGTTGGCGCCGCGCGCGCCGAACGGGGACACGCCATGCGCCGAATCGCCGGCAAACAGCACGTTGCCATGGCGGAAGCTGTCCATGCGCAGGCACGAGAAGGTATAGACGCTGACCCATTCCAGTTCGAACTTTGCATCCGGGCCGAGCAGGGCCTGCACGCGCGGGATCACGCGTTCGGGCGTTTTCTCCAGCACCGGATCGGCATCCCAGCCGAGCTGGAAGTCGATGCGCCAGACATTGTCGGGCTGGCGGTGCAGCAGCACGGACTGGTTGGGGTGGAAGGGCGGGTCGAACCAGAACCAGCGCTCCGTGGGAAAGTCCGCTTCCATCTTCACATCGGCGATCAGAAAGCGGTCCTTGAAGGTGCGGCCCTTGCTGTCGAGCCCCAGCAGCTTGCGCACCGGGCTGCGCGAGCCGTCGGCGGCGACCACATAGCGGCCCGCCAGCGGATAGCAGCCTTCGGGCGTCTCCACCGTCAGCACGACGCTGGCCTCTGGCGTGCCGGGCTGGCGCTGCTCGACGCCGACCACCTTGTGCTGCCAGCGGATCTGGATATTCGGCAGCGCCTGCGCGCGTTCGAGCAGGAAGCCCTCGACGTAGTACTGCTGCAGGTTGATGAAGGCCGGGCGGCGATGGCCGCTTTCGGGCAGCAGGTCGAAGCTGTAGACCTGTTCGTCGCGCAGGAACACGCGGCCGACATTCCAGCTCACGCCCTTGTCGACCATGCGCTCGCCGCAGCCGAGGCGGTCGAAGATGTCCAGCGTGCGCTTGGCGAAGCAGATTGCCCGCGAGCCGGTTGACAGCGTGCAGTCGTCGTCGACCAGCACAACGCTTATGCCCTGCTGGGCCAGGTCGATCGCGGTAGCCAGGCCGATGGGCCCGGCGCCGACGACGATGACAGGATGGACCGTGCCACCCGCTTGCCCGGCGCGCTGTTCGGCGCAGGGCTGGTACTCAAACGACAGGTGCTGGTAGTCGATGCTCATGCCAATGTCTCCGTCCACTCTCTCGGTCTGGTTTGGTCTTGATGTCGTGAATTCAGGCCTGCAGCGCCGCCCACATTTCCTTGTCGCGCTGCGCGGTCCAGATGCGCGGATGCCGGATGCCGCTGGCTTCGTCATAGGCACGCGAGACATCGAAGGGCAGGCAATGCTCGTAAATGAAGACCTGGCCGAACTTCGGGTCCATGGCAGTGCGGGTGTGGGCCATGGCAGCCTTCAGGTCGAGCTTGTCGGCCACGGCTTCCTTGCCGGCCTGGAACAGCGTGGTGACGAAATCCTTGGTGTAGGCGATGCCCTGCTTCACTTCTTCGGGCGTGACCAGCGCGGGGCCGCGGCCGGGCACGAGCTTCTCGGGGTTGAGGGCCTGCAAGGCATCGAGCGTGGCCGGCCATTCGGCCAGTTGCGCGTCGCCGCAGTAGCAGGCGGCGTCGTACTCAACCAGGTCGCCGGAGAACAGCACCTTCTGCGACGGCAGCCAGACCACGGTGTCGCCCTTGGTATGGCCCGAACCCAGATGGGCGATGCGCACTTCCAGCTTGCCGAGGAAGAGCGTGATTTCCTGCTCGAACACCAGCGTCGGCCAGGTCAGCCCGGGCACGGTCTCCACACCGGCGAACAGGCGCGGGAAACGTTCGATCTCGGACTTCATGTCGGCCTCGCCGCGCTCGACGATCATCTCCCAGGTGCCGCGGCTGGCGATGACCTGCTGCGCGCCTTCCGCGAAGTAGGCTGAAGCGCCCAGCACGCGCACGGCGTGGTAGTGCGAGAGCACGACATACTTGATGGGCTTGTCAGTCACCGAGCGGATTTTCGCAATCAGGTCCTGCGCCATGGCCGGGGTGGCGGTGGTATCGACGATCAGCACGCCGTCGTCGCCAATGATCACGCCGGAGTTCGGATCGCCTTCGGCCGTGTAGGCCCAGGCGTTCTCGGAGAGCTGGGTGAACGTGACCTGCTTGGCTTCCAGGTCGGCCTGCGATGCGAATGCCTTGGACATGCTTGTCATTCCTCTGTGTGGGTGAGGCGAGATGCCAGGGCAACCGGTGACGATGCACGGTATTGCAGGGATTGTCTCGCCCCGTTTGTTGATGCTGCGACTGCGTTTGTGTCGGGGTAGTGCAATCTTAGGAAAGCCGTGCAAATTAATCAATAGCTAAGTTGTTAGCCTATGACTAATTTTATTGAGGTGTCGCAATCGTCCCGCAAAGAGCCGCTGGCGCGCGGGTAAACCCGTGTGACGGCACTGCCTGCCGGTGACGTTCGATTAATATCTGAGCTTTTGCATGGGAGACGCGATGGCAACGGCAGGGCGCAAGGCAGCGGAGGCAGGCGGCGAAGACAAGGCACAGCGCGGCATCCAGAGCGTGGAGGTCGGCGGCCGCTTCCTGCAGGCGCTGGCGGCGGCGCGCAGCCCGCTGACGCTGGCCGAGCTGGCCGACGCGGCGCAGCTGGCGCCGGCGCAGGCTCATGCCTATCTGGTCAGCCTGACGCGGCTCGGGCTGATCAAGCGCGACCATCTGTCCGGCCGCTACGAGCCGGGGCCGCTGTCGCTGCAGCTTGGCATGCTGCACCTCGACCACGATCCGGCCTATCGCGCCGCCGTACCGCGCGTGGACGAGCTGGCCGAAGCCACGGGCTTCAGCGTGGCCATCAGTATCGCCGGGCCGCAGGGCCCGACCATCGTGCGCTATGTGCCGGCGAGCGCGCCGCTCCATGTGAACCTGCATGTCGGCACGGTGATGGCGCTCGCCGCTACGGCAACCGGCCGGGTGTACTGCGCATTCCGGCCGGCCGAAACGTGGCAGGCGCTGTGGCGCCAGCAGCAGCCTTCCGGCACGAAAGGGGATGCCGCCGCATTTGCGACAGTGCTCGAGGCCATCCGCACGCGCGGCATCGAGCGCAGCATCGACACACCAAGCCCGGCCGTGAGCAGCCTGAGCGTGCCGGTGCTCGACGCCAGCGGCGAAATGCGGCTGGTGCTGACGGTGGTGGGCTCGACCGGAACCATCGACGTTGGCTGGCGCGGCCCGGTGGCGCGCGCCCTGCTTGCCACCGCCGCGGCGATCGGCAGCACCCTTGGCCATGAATGAGAGCGCCCGCATGACCCGAGCCAGCAAATCCCAACCCATTCCTGAGGATGACCGCCAGGTCGAAGGCGGCAAGCCGCAGCGCGGCATCCAGTCGCTGGACAGCACCGGCCAGCTGCTGACGGCGCTGGTGGCGGCCGGGCGGCCCCTGGCGCTGCGCGACCTGGCGCTGGCCGCGGACATGCCGCCCGCCAAGGCCTTCCCGCACCTGGTGAGCTTGCAGAAGACAGGATTGCTGGCACGCGACGCGGCCGGCAACTACCTGTGCGGGCCGCTGAGCCTGGAGCTGGGCCTGATCGCGCTGCAACGGCTTTCGCCCACGCGCGAGGCAGAGCCCGAGATCATCGATCTGGCCGGCACCACCGGCCTGAGCGTGGCCATGGCCGTGCTGGGCCCGCTCGGGCCAACCGTGGTGCGGCTGGAGGAATCCGCACGGCCGCAGCATGTGAGCCTGCGCGTGGGCACAGTGCTGTCGCTGGTGCATACCGCGATCGGGCGGACGGTGGCGGCGCACCTGCCGGAGAATGTGCTGGCAGGGCTGCTGGCCAGGGATGAGCTGCGGATGGCGGGCGTTGCGGCGTCCGAGGCGATCGGCAAAGGCGGCGCGCTGGCGCCGGCCTACGCGGACCGCCTCGCGCGCGTGCGCGAGGCACAGGTCGACAACGCACTGAGCCATCCGGTGCCGGGCATCGACACGCTGGCCGCGCCGGTGTTCGACCATACCGGGAGCCTGGCGCTGGTGATCGCCGTGATGGGATCGTCCGGCAGCTTTGACAGCAGCACGGCGGGCGCTGTCGCCGATATCCTTCGGCAGGCAGCGCGGCGCCTGTCATGGCGGTTCGGCGCGCTGAAGTCGCCGGGCTGAGGCGCGGGCCGGCCTCAGCGGTCGACCCGGATATTGGCCGACTTGATCAGGCCATCCCACTTCTCATACTGCGCGCGGATATATGCGCCGAACTGCGCGGGCGTGGACGGAAACGGCACCGTGCCCTGGCTGGCAAGCTTGCTGGCCAGCTCCGGCTGTCTGAGCGACGCGACAATCTCCGCGTTGAGGCGGTCGATGATGGCCTTCGGCGTATCGGCGGGCGCCGCCACGCCGAACCAGGCGGTCAACTCGTAGCCCGGCACGCCGGCGTTGGCCAGCGTGGGCACGCCGGGCAGCTGGTCGGAAGGCTTCTGGGTGGTGACCGCCAGCGCGCGCACGCGGCCGTCGCGGATATAGGGCAGTGCCGTGGAGACACTGTCGAACATCATGGTCAGGCGCCCGCCGATCAGGTCGGTCATCGATGCCGCGCTTCCCTTGTAAGGCACATGCGTGATGCTGACGCCCGCCATGTGCGTGAACAGCTCGCCGGCCAGGTGCGACGACGATCCGTTGCCGAACGAGCCGTACGTCAGCTTGCCGGGCTCGCGGCGCGCCAGCGCCAGCAGCTCGGGCACGGTGCGCGCGGGCACGTCCGGATGCACCACCAGCACATTGGGCAGGTAGGCCACCGAAGCCACCGGCGCAAAGTCCTTCAGCGGGTCATAGCCGGGCTTGTCGTAGAGGCTCTTGTTCACCGCCAGCGAGCCGAAGGTGCCGAACAGCAGGGTGTAGCCGTCTGCCGGCGCCCGTGCCACGGCGATGGCTGCGATATTGCCGCCGGCGCCGGGGCGGTTGTCGATCACGACCGGCTGCCGGAGCCGTTGCGACAGCGCGTTGCCGATCTCGCGCGCCAGCAGGTCGGTGGCGCCGCCCGGCGGGAACGGCACCACCAGCCGGACCGGCTTGTCGGGATAGGCGGCAAGTGCCGTGCCGGCGGCCGTGGCCGCCAGCGAAAACAGCAGCCCCGAGGCTGCGCGTCTGAACCAACCTGTCATCGCTTGTCTCCTTTGCGTTGTCTGGTATCTATGGCGATGGAACGGCGTCAGTGTGTCGCAGCGGCGGGGGCGCCGGGTTTCGATTTGGCAAAGGGCGTGTTCGGGCGCGTGGTGGCCCGCGAGTGCAAGCGGCAATGTGCAGACAATGTCCTGCACGCCGCTTGGCAGCGCGGCATTAGTCGCCGGGCTTGAGGCTTGCGATGGTGCTGAACAGACGGTCCAGCTCGACCGGCTTGACCAGGTGCGCGTCGAATCCCGCATCGCGGGTGTGCTGGCGATCGGCGGGTTGCGCGAAGCCGGTGAGCGCCACGAATCGCGTCTGCGCGGTGGCGGGCAGGGTGCGCATGGCGCGAATGACCTCGAAGCCGTCCATGCCCGGCATCGCCAGGTCGATCAGGGCAAGGTGCGGACGGCAGCGCGGTGTGACATTGAGCGCCTCCGCGCCGTCGTAGGCGATGGTCACCTCGTGCCCGGACAGTTCCAGCAGCATGGCCAGGCTGTCGGCTGCATCGCGGTTGTCGTCCACCAGCAGGATGCGCAGGCTGCGGACCTGGCCAGTGTCCGGCGTATCGTCGGTGCGTTCGGCCATCACGCGGCTGGCGGGTAGTGGCAGCCGTACCGTGAAGGTGCTGCCCTGGCCGGGACCGGGGCTGGCTGCGGATATGGTCCCGCCATGCAGTTCCACCAGCGAGCGGCACAGCGACAGGCCGATGCCAAGGCCGCCTTGCACGCTGGTGCCCGGCCGGTCTTCCTGCACGAACAGATGGAAGATGTCGTCGAGCGCCTGCGGGGCGATGCCGCGGCCCTGGTCGGTCACCCGGACTTCCAGGGTCCGGCCATGGACGGACGTGGAGATGGTGATCCGGGACTCCGGGGGCGAGAATTTCGAAGCGTTCAGCAGCAGGTTCTGCATTACCTGCGCGAGCCGGGTGCGGTCGGCATACAGGTGGATCTGGCCGGCATGCAGGGTAACGCTGACGGTCTGGCTCCTGGCGTCGAGCGCGGGCTGCGCGCCTTCGATCCCCAGCTCGATGATGTCGGCAAAATCAAGGGGCGCCTGCCGCAGCGCAATCCGTCCCGAGGTGATGCGGCCGATATCGAGCAGGTCGTCGACCAGGCGCGTGAGCTGTGCCAGCTGGCGGTCGATCAGGTCCAGGCTGCGTTCCACCAGCTTGATGTCGTCGGGCTGCCGGTGCATCAGCGCGACGGCATTGCGTACCGGTGCCAGCGGATTGCGCAGCTCGTGCGAGAGCGTGGCAAGGAACTCGTTGATACGCTGGCTCGATTGCTCCAGCTCTTCGCGGCGCTTGCGCTCGCTCATATCGCGCGTGACCTTGGCAAAGCCGCGCAGTGCCTTGGTTTCGTCGTAGACGGCCGTGATGGTCACGTTTGCCCAGAACATCGAGCCGTCCTTGCGCACGCGCCAGCCCTCGTCCTCGACGCGCCCTTTGGCACGCGCGGTGGCCAGTTCGCGCTCCGGCTTGCCGGCCGCAATGTCGTCGGCAGGATAGAACACCGAGAAGTGCCGGCCGATGATCTCGTCGCGGCGATATCCCTTGATGTAGGACGCGCCGGCATTCCAGCTCATCACATTGCCGGCCGGGTCGAGCAGGAAGATGGCGTAGTCCTTCACGCCCTGCACCAGCAGGCGCAGCGTTTCTTCGCTCTGGCGCAGCGCCTCGGCGGTGCGGCGCTGCTCGGTCATGTCGCGCGTGACCTTGCCGAAGCCGCGCAGCTGGCCGTTGGCGTCCTTGAGCGCGGTGATGATGACATTGGCCCAGAAGCGCGAGCCGTCCTTTCTGACCCGCCAGCCTTCGTCCTCGAAGCGCCCCTGCTCGGTTGCGGCTTGCAGCTCGATGTCGGGCCAGCGCCGGGCCACGGCCTCTTCGGGATAGAACACGGAGAAGTGCTGCCCGAGGATTTCCTCGCGCGTGTAGCCCTTGATGCGGGCCGCGCCCTGGTTCCAGCTCGACACATGGCCGGTCGCATCCAGGGTGAAGATGGCGTAGTCCTGGATGGCGTCGACCAGCGTGCGGAAATGCGTTTCCGATGCTTCAGGCTCTGCCCATGATTGGGCGTCGCTTTCCGGATGCCGGGCTGGGCTGGGTGCGGGTTTGTTCATGGGTGGTCCGCGGGCGTGTTGCCTTAAAGGATACGCCGGGAGCCCCCGATGTAGCCAGGTTTCGGCCGCGAGCCGGGACGCTGGCGAGCCGGGCGAATCGCCGTGGCGGGGTGTGACGAAAGCGCCATAGGCAGTCGCGCGCAATCGGCCGGAAGCTTCCCACGCGCGAATCGGAATCTACAGATTGTTCCGGGTAGGCCGCTCGACAAGAATGCTCTCAGGTTGCAGCGCTGTCCGAAGGGTCGGAAGCGCCGGCCTGAATCGCGGGCCGCTGTCTGTGCCCGGCCCCGGCTCGCCTGGAAATCCGGGATCAGTAGCGGGGCAAGCCATTGTTCCTGCCGGATTGCCGCCTGTGCAACCGGACCAACTCAAGGTGAGCGCCATGCCCCCGACCGCCAAGTCTTCCCTGAGCCCGATGAAGGCCTTGTCCCTTGTCAACGCGAACTCCCTCGGGCACGCAGCCATGACGCAGACCCATGATCGCCTCCCCCTGTCCGATGCCGTGCCGTGCTGCTCGAAATGCCCGCTGGCACGGCTCTGCCTGGCAGGAGAGATGACGCAGGCCGACCTGGAGAAGGTGGACGGCGTGGTGCAGAGACGCGTCCACTTGCGCAAGGGCGAACCGCTCTACCTGATCGGCGATCCGGTCACGTCGCTCTATGCCATTCGCGTGGGCACGGTCAAGACGCATGTCACGACCGAAGACGGCCGGACCCAGGTGGTGGGCTTTCATTTTCCGGGCGAACTCATCGGCCTGGACAGCGTGGCACTGCCTCACTACGGCTCGTATGCCACGGCGCTGGAGGACACCAGTCTCTGCGCGATTCCGATCGATGCCTACAAGGCGCTGACCGAGACCCTGCCGGCGATGGCGCGGCAGCTGTTCCGGGCGCTCAACAAGGAAGCGCAGCGCGGCAGGTCGCTCCAGACCCTGCTGGCCCTGATGACGGCCGAGGAGCGCCTCGTCAGTTTCCTGCTGTGGTTGTCGGAGGGCCTGTCGGCGCGTGGCTTTTCCCCGACCGAGTTCATCCTGCGCATGAGCCGGGAAGAGATCGGCAGCTATATCGGGCTGACGCTCGAGACCGTCAGCCGGCAGTTCTCCCGGCTGGCCGAGTGCGGGCTGATCCGGGTCAGCCATCGGCGCATCGAACTGCTGGACAGCAAGGGTCTGCAAGCCATAGCGGACCGGCCAACCGTGTCGGTCAGGGCCGCGCCGGCGCAGGCGGGCGCCCTGCGGATGCCCGCGGACGCGCGGCCGGGCACGGCCCCCCGTGCGGCGGGATCCCGGCCGGCCGGCGTTGCCGCGAAGTAGCAGGCGACGCCGGGAGACACGCAATGCGGCGCATGGCGCGCGGATATCCATTGACCGGAACTCGGAGACAACGACATGGACAGCAATGAAATCATTCGCGAGATCAAGGAACTGAATCTCTCGTACCTCTTGTTGGTGCAGCGCCTGATGCGCGAGAACGAGGCCGAAGCGTTGTTCCGGCTCGGCCTGAAGAAGGAGGTGGCGCGCAGGCTGCAGGCCCTGACGCCGGCCCAGCTGGTCACGCTGGCCAGATCGAACATCGTCCTGTGCCGGCTTCGCCTGGACGACGGCAGTCTCCTGACGTCGCTGACGGAACAGGAGCCCGCCCACGAGCTCCAGCACATGCATACCGCCATCGTGATGGCCTCGCAGACGCATGAAGGTGGCTGACATGACGGAGATCCGGGACTCTGCACGGCGTGCCGCCAGGCAGGCCGGCACGGGCCGCAGTGCGCTGCAGGATGCCAGCGATACGCAGCTTGCCATCGAGCTGATCGGCCTCGGCGCCCGGCCGCAGGTGGTGGAGGCGGAGGTCGCGCTCTCGCGCAACCGCGTGTACCGGCTCTACAGGGAGCTGCGCAGCGCGTCGCCGCCAAAGGGCATGCTGCCGTTTTCCGCAGACTGGTTCGTGGCCTGGAGAGCGAACGCCCATGCGTCCTACCTGCTCTCCAGCTACGACTTCATGGTCGCGGAAGGCGGACTGGCGGGCATCCGGGCCGTCCTGAGCAGCTATCGGGTGTACGCCGAGCAGGTCGCGGCGAGCGGCGAAGAGCGCCTGCTCAGCTTCACGCGCTTCTGGACCCTGGTCCGCTTCAGGGAGGACGGGCTGCTGCAACTGTCCGCCTGTCCGTGCTGCGGCGGGCGCTACGTCACCCATGCCCATGCGCCGGCTATCGGATCTCTGTGTGGCCTTTGCGAACCGCCGCCGCGGGTGTGCAGGGGCGCCCGCGCCGCGGGCGGCGCAGAAGCGGCAAGGCAGGTTTCGGCGGCGGCACCCATGTGCCAGGCGCCGGAGTCAATGGGCGTTTCGATCGCGGCCCCGGCATGACCGTTGCGCTGTGCCGCCGGTTCCGCGCCCCCAGGGAACCGGTTATCCGTGGAAACGCCATCTCGCAACCAGTGGATGACTGGCCGGGGAAGCCCCGGCTGCAGTCCCAAATTTCGGAGGATTTATGAGGGGCAATGCTATGAGTCAGCGGGACGTGCTGGGGGGATTGTTTGCCGCCATCGCGAATGGGCGAAGGCGCTCGCTCCTGTTCCCCGCCAGCCGCAAGGAGTTTGCCGGCGCCCTGCAAACGGAAGACATCGTCCGCGCGCTGGGTCACATCGGCGAGTGCGAGCCGTGCGTGCAGGCCGGACTGGAAGTCCTGGCGCGTGCCCGGCAGGAACTGGTGCGCACCGTCGTAACGCTCGGGCCCGGCCGCAAGGCATCCCTGGACTTCTATATCGAAGCCGACATCGAGTCCTGCTGCCTTCTGGACAGTGAAGTCCAGAGGGCGCTCGCGGGCCGGACGACCAGCGTATTGCCGCCGAGCCTGTCGCTGGGGGTTCGTCCGCTGGCTACCTACGTGCACGAAAGCCGGGGCGAGAGCGAGGCTGCCGTGGCTGCCAGGTTCCGGGTGTCGGCCAAGGAGCTGATGCTGCTCGGTGGCGAAATGAACCAGCGGCTCTCGGTCGTCTGCGCCTATCTGTCGGCGCTCTACGACGCGCAGGAGGCGGCTGACAGCCTGGGCTTCCTGAACCAGAGCCTGCTCGGCGACGGGCAGGAGACGCTGAGCTGGCGCTTTCGCCGCCACCGCAGCGTGGAGGGCCGTACGCTGGCCCAGTGCCTGGAAGGCCTGTCACGCGCGGCGGACGGCGCGATGTATGAGTTCGGCACCGGATACAGCTACGAGCGGGCAAGCTACCAGTTCGAGCAGATGCGGCGCTTCCACCACCAGCTCGACCTGTTCCGCAAGGCCTGCCGGCCGGGTGCGGACTGCTGGTCCGACCTGACGGACCGCGCCGCGTATTCGAAGACGAGACGCTGAAAGACAAGGCGCGCCGGCGGGCGCGCCTTGTGCCTGCTCAGATGCCGGCCATGCAGGTGTACTTGATGACCAGGTAGTCCTCGATGCCGTAGTGCGAGCCTTCGCGGCCCACGCCGGATTGCTTCACGCCGCCGAAGGGCGCGACTTCATTCGAGATCAGCCCGGTGTTGACCCCGACCATGCCGTACTCGAGCCGCTCGGACACCCGCCACACGCGGCCAAGGTCGCGCGCGTAGAAGTAGCTGGCCAGGCCGAACTCGGTGTCGTTCGCCATGGCCACGACTTCGTCCTCGGTTTCGAAGCGGAACAGCGGTGCCAGCGGGCCAAAGGTCTCTTCGCGCGCCACCAGCATGGCGGGACTGACGTCAGCCAAGACCGTCGGCTGGAAGAAGGTCTGGCCCAACGCATGGCGATGGCCGCCATGCAGCACGCGCGCGCCTTTGCCCAGCGCGTCCGCAATGTGTTCCTCGACCTTCGCCACGGCCTTGTCGTCGATCAGCGGCCCGATGCGCACGCCATCGTCCATGCCGTTGCCGACCTTCAGCGCGCTGACGGCGGCAACCAGCTTTTCCGCGAAGGCGTCATAGACCTTGCTTTGCACATACAGCCGGTTGGCGCAGACACAGGTCTGGCCGGCATTGCGGTACTTGGAGACGATGGCGCCTTCCACCGCGGCGTCCAGGTCGGCATCGTCGAAGACGATGAAGGGCGCATTGCCGCCAAGTTCCATCGACACCTTCTTGATGGTCGACGCAGTCTGCGCCATCAGCAGGCGGCCCACTTCGGTGGAGCCGGTGAAGGTGAGCTTGCGCACCAGCGGATTGGTGCTCAGCTCCCCGCCGATGGCACTGGCCGAGCCGGTCACCACCGACAGCACGCCGGCCGGGATGCCGGCACGTTCGGCCAGCACCGCCAGTGCCAGCGCGGTCAGCGGCGTCTGCGAAGCGGGCTTGACCACCATGGTGCAGCCGGCGGCCAGCGCGGGGCCGGCCTTGCGCGTGATCATTGCCGCCGGGAAGTTCCAAGGCGTGATGGCCGCGCAGACCCCGATCGGTTCCTTGGTGACCACGATGCGCTGGCTGCTGACCGGCGCCGGAATGGTCTCGCCATACACGCGCTTGCCTTCTTCGGCGAACCATTCGATGAACGAGGCCGCATAGGCGATTTCGCCGCGCGCTTCCGCAATCGGCTTGCCCTGCTCGGCCGTCATGATGCGGGCCAGGTCTTCCTGGTTGGCCATCAGCAGTTCGAACCATTTGCGCAGCAGTGCGGAGCGCTCCTTTGCCGTACGCGCCCGCCATGCCGGCAGCGCGCGGCTGGCGGCCTCGATGGCCTGGCGCGTTTGCCCGGCGCCGAGTTGCGGCACCTGGCCAACGCGCTCGCCGGTGGCCGGATTGGTGACTTCGATATGACGTTCGCCGTCGATCCAGCGGCCGTCGACATAGCATTGCTGGCGCAGCAGGGAGGGGTCTTGGAGATTCAGCATGATCGGTTCCGTCGGGGGCGGGTGAGAGCAGATGAAGACATTGTAATAGCCCATGCAGGCGAGGCCATTAGCGGAACCATTAGGGGAACCAGTTCAGGTGCTCGTGGCTCCGGCCTGCCCGGCGGCCGGCTCGATGCCCCAGTCGCCGCACTCGAGCCAGTCATCGCCGAGCAGCTCAATCGGGTGCTGGGTCCGGCTGGAGCCGTTGCCGCAACCCATGGAATCGGCGGGACAGTATTTGTCGCATCCCCAGCACACGCGTTCGGGATGCCTTGGATACAAGGGGAATTTCTTTGCCATGGATGACGTAGCCACGCGGCGGGTTGTGCGGGGTTGTGCAAGTAGTGCGGCAGATCCTGGCTGAATTATGATGCCGCCGGCGCACGCTTCCGGCGACGGCACGATCGGACTGCGCTGTTCTTTTGTCGCAGATCAAGCGGGGGGGCATATCGCTGCGTCGAGGGCAGGGAAAGCGGTGGCGTCCAAGGCTCACCGGCCGGGTTCGCCCTTGAGCGGCGTCCAGCGGTCTGGCGTATCGTCATCCGCGGCATACAGCATCATCGCCTCACCGCAGAACTCGCAGCGATAGACAAAGGCATTGCCGCCCGTGGCGGTGCGGATCGTCGCACCTTTGACAAGTCCGGCGTGCGGCGGGAAATGGCCGGGACGGTCGACCTGTGCCATGCAAAGGTCGCACAGTGACATGGCTGGCTCCGTTTAAGTGACTCCGCGGGAACGTCAGGAAATTGAATGCTGTATTGCAGCATTTATTTCAGTATAGGAGGCTTTCAGGGCTTGCTCATGGCGTGTTTGGCCAGTGTTGCCGTGCAGCACGCATGGACCGGCCGGGAGCCATGTCTCAGTCCCCGAGGTACTCCGCTACGATTTCCAGCCCTTCGACGTGGTCAGCCACCACCTTGGCGATGGTGATCAGCGGAATCGCCAGCAGCATGCCCCAGGCGCCCCACAGCCAGGTGAACAGGAGCATCGCCACGAAGATGGCGACCGCGTTCATTCTCGCCATGCGGCCGCTCATCCAGGTAGTGACCACCGAGCCGATCAGGGTGGCGATCAGCATGGAGCCGCCGGCGGCCGCGGCGGCCATGTCGAGCGTGCCAAACTGCATGAAAGCCACCATCCCCAGGCACATGGCAATCAGCATGGCGCCGAAATAGGGCACCAGGTGCAGTGCGGCCGCGGCAACGGCCCAGCTGCCGGCGTTGTCCACCTGCAACCAGCGCAGCAACAGCCAGGTGCAGAGCCCGAGGATGGCATTGGTCCCCATCAGCACCGCCATGTAGCGCCGGATCGTCCGGTTGATCTCATCGAGCATATGGATGCTGATCTTCTTCTCGGTGATGGTGGTGCCCGCCATCTTGACGAACTTGCGCTTGAAGGTATCTCCGGACAGCAGCAGGAAGTACAGCAGGAACAGCACCACCACGATCTGCCCGGCAATGACCAGCAAGCTCACCGACCCGGCCAGCACCAGGTTGTTGAAATGGTCGACCGGGCGCTCCACCACCACCTGCGAGCCGCGGGCGGGCGGTGCTTGCCCGGTGCCGCCGAGGATGGTGGTGGCGCGATGGATCTTCTGCCACATCGAATCGTCGCCGCTGAGCAGCGCACCGACCGAGCGCGACAGCTTGCTGGCCATCGCGGGGAGGCTGTTGACAATGGATTCGACCTGCCCCTGCAACAGGTAGGCGCAGGTCAGCAAGCCGGTGAGAAGGATCAGTATGACCAGGGTTGCCCCCAACACGCGCGGCACATTGAAGCGCTGCAGGCCCGAGACCAGCGGATCGAGCAGGTAGGCGATGACAATGGCGAGCACGACCGGCACGATGAAGTCCCGCGCGATATGCAGCGCGTAGAGCGAAAAAAGCGTCGCCAGTACCGTGAGCGCAAGATTTGCGCGGCGCATGGGATCGGGCGGCGCCACCACGGCAGGCTCGGCCTGCGCGGAAGCGTCGGGCGCCGCGGGGCACGCCGTTGCTTCTGGCGGCGCAAGCGTCACTGCTCCGGGGTCGGGGATGGCGGACATGGAATGGGGCCTGGGCGGGCTGCGTTGCTTTGCCATTGAAGATAGTTCCCGCATGGCCCGCGGCTTGTCGGACGGTTCCGACTTCTGCTGTCAGACAAGCACGGCAGCGGACGCCGTGCGCGCATTAAGGCACAGGCTTGCCGGCCTGCGGCCGGCCGCGGCAAGGATTCCCGCGCGGTGGCATGATGCCGGCATTGCCCGGACCGCACAGGAGCGAACCGATGACCACCCGACCCGTGAAGATTCCCGGACCTGACCACCCGATCACGATCGAAGCGAACCCGGCGCGTGTCGTGGTGACCGTGGCCGGGCGCGTCGTGGCCGACACGCGCCACGCGCTGTCCCTGCGCGAGGCGTCTTATCCGGCGGTGCAGTACATCCCGCGCGACGATGTCGATATGTCCCTGCTGGCGCGCACCGACCATGCCACCTATTGCCCGTACAAGGGGGACTGTGCGTACTTCAGCATCCCGGCAGGCGGGGCACGTTCGGTGAACGCGGTGTGGACGTACGAGTCGCCTTACCCGGCGGTGGAGGCGATCCGGGGACATCTCGCGTTCTATCCCGACCGGGTCGACGCGATCGAAATCCGCAAGGATCCGGTACAGGAGTGAGACGGCCCCGGGGCTCGTCAGGACCGCGAATGCGTGCACAACCGCCGTTCGCAGGACGAGCCATGCAAGGCTCAGTCCCGGTCCGGCGCCCCCAGCGGAAACAACGGGCGATACGGGCGCGCTTCCTCCATGGCCCTGGCAAAGGCGGGGCGCGCCAGCAGGCGCTGCCGGTAGGCCCGCACGTTTGCAAAGGCCTCGTCGATCGGGTGGCTCCAGTCCGCATAGAACAATGACGGCGCCGCGGCGCAATCCGCGAGGCTGAAGGCATCGCCCGTGGCCCAGTCGCGCCCGTCCATGTTCTTCTCCAGCCAGCGGTAGGCCGATTCAAGCAGCCTGCGCGCTTCATTGACGCCGTAGGCGTCGCGGTCGGCTTCCGGCCGGAGGCTGTTGAGCACGATCTTCTGCATCGGCGCCATGACGTAGTTGTCGAAGAAGCGATCCATCTTGCGTACCTCGAGCGCTGCGTCGGCGTCATGGGGAATCAGCCGCACGGGTCCGGGATGGCGGATGCCGAGATACTCGATGATGATGCTCGATTCGATGACCGTGCGGCCCTCGTCCACCAGCACCGGCATGCGCCTGAGCGGCCATAGCGCTTCGTGCTCGGCAGCGGCCTGCGGATCGTCGCCGAGCAGGCGGAACTCGAACGGCGTGTGGTTCTCGTAGAGCGCGGTCAGTACCTTCTGGCAATAGGACGAAAACGGATGGGCATAGAGCTTCATGGGATTCGGTCTCCTTGACTGTCGGGCCGGGCGGCCCCGGCCTCAATACTATGCACCAACGCAGCGCCTCGGGCCGGCAGAACGAAAAACGGACGCCGCTGTGGCGTCCGTCTTGTCGTTGCTGCCCGATGATGCCAGGCGCTCAGAAGCTGTGCCGCCCCCCGACCGTGACGCCGAACATGTCCTTCTGGCCGGCCATCAGCGGATACGAGTAGAGGAAACGCCGTCTGCGCTGTGTCGAAGTTCAGGCCGCCGTTATGCGACCAGGCAGTCGAAACATAGACATCGGTGCGCTTGGACAGGTTGTAGTCGGCCAGCAAGGCCAGCTGCGACATATTGCGGCCGCTCGTGGGCGTTGCGGTCGGCGTAAATGCGACCTTCTTGATGTCCGAATAGTAGTAGGCGAGCGTGAGGCCGAGCGCCGACGTGGCCTGGTAGTTGACACCGGAGGACTTTCGCGTGGGGATGCAGATCCGCCATGCCACGCCGCGCACGCTGACCGAAGGCGACCGCAGCCTGTACATCGGGCTGACCGGCAGCCGTACCGCGCTGGGTACCGCCGAGACCAACGCGAAGCAGCTCGGATTCGACCGGCGCCCCCTGGAAGATCTGCTGGTATTCAACACGGCCTTTGGCAAGACCGTTCCCGATATCTCGCTGAATGCCGTGGCCAACCTTGGCTACGCGGACGTCCGCTTCACGGCCCACGTCTACCCTGGCGACACGCTCGGCGTGGAGAGCGAGGTGATCGGCCTCAAGGAAAACTCAAACCGCAAGAGCGGCATGGTCTATGTCCGTTCGACCGCCAGGAACCAGCATGGCCGCGAGGTCCTGTCGTGGATCCGCTGGGTGATGGTTCACAAGCGCGACCACGCGGCAACGTGCGGCGAGGCAGTCATCCCCGAAACGGTGCCGGTGGTGGCGGCCGCACACCTGCAAGGGCACGAATGCACGCCCCGCGTCCGCGAGATCTGCGCAATGACGGGCGTGTCGGACCTGTGGGAAGACTATGCCGTTGGCGAGCGCATCGACCACCCTGGCGCGATGACCGTCAACGACAGCGACCACAGCATTGCCACGCGCCTCTACCAGAACACCGCCAAGGCGCATTTCGACGGTTTTTCGATGGCGGCAAAGGGCGGGCAACGCCTGGTCTACGGCGGCCACATCATCTCGCTGTGCAAGGCGCTGGCCTATGACGGGCTCGAGAACGGGCTTTCCATCCTGGCCATCAACGGCGGCAGCCATGTGAATCCCACCCATGCCGGCGACACCATCGCCTGCGCCACCACGGTGCTGGAGAAGGTGGATCTGGGCCTTGAACATGTGGGCGCGCTGCGGCTGCGCATGATCGCCATCAAGAACGCGAGTGCGGCATCGATCGTGTTTCCCGCCGCGGGCGAGGGCAAGCCGGCCCATCCGTCGAACGTGGTGCTCGACCTGGACTACACCATCGCCATGCCGCGGCAACCGCGCTGATTCCAGTCACCTCATCCATTCCATCCGTTTCAGGAGACCTGAATGACCACCAAGACCCATCCGCGCGACGCACTCTTTGCCGGAGAAAAATCCTTCCCGGTCCTGGCCGCGTGCGAGCACTTTGCCGGCAGCGAGAAGCTGATCGGCAAGGCCTTTGACCTGCAAGTCGAGTACGGCCCCGTCTTTGACGTGACCTGCAATTGCGAGGACGGCGCCGCCGCCGGCCAGGAGCGCGAACATGCCGCCATGGTGGCGCGCATGATCGCCTCGGACCGCAACCAGTTCGGCCGCGCCGGCGCCCGCATTCACGACCCCGCGCACCCGGCGTGGCGGCAGGACGTGGACATCATCGTGGGCGAAGCGGGCAATCGTCTGGCCTATATCACCGTGCCGAAGGCCACCAGCCATGAACAGGTGGCGGAGGTGATCGAGTACATTGGCCAGGCCGCGCGCAAGGCAGGCCTGAGCGGCATGGTGCCGGTCCACGTGCTGGTCGAAACGCACGGCGCGCTGCGCGAAGTGTTCCAGATCGCGGCGCTGCCCCATATCGAAGTGCTGGACTTCGGCCTGATGGACTTTGTCAGCGGCCACCACGGCGCGATTCCCGCGGCGGCCATGCGCAGCCCGGGCCAGTTCGAACACGCGCTGCTGGCGCGCGCCAAGGCCGACATGGTGGCCGCCGCCCTTGCCAATGGCATCGTGCCGGCACACAACGTCTGCCTGAACCTGAAAGACGCCGAAGTCATCGCCGGCGACGCCACGCGCGCGCGCAACGAGTTCGGCTTCCTGCGCATGTGGAGCATCTACCCGGCGCAGATCCAGCCCATCGTCAACGCCATGCGGCCCGACTTCACCGAAGTGGAAGACGCGGCCGGCATCCTGGTCGCGGCACAGGACGTCGAATGGGGGCCGATCCAGTACAAGGGCGAGCGGCATGACCGGGCAACCTACCGCTACTTCTGGAGCGTGCTGGAGAAAGCCAGGATCACGGGCATGGCGCTGCCGGCGGAGGCCGAGAAGCGCTTCTTCGCAGCCTGACGAGAGCGCTCACCCGGGGGCCACACTACAGGGTGTTGAGCTCCGTGGCTGCCCGGGAATCCGCCAGCGCTTCAACTTCATGCCGCAGCGGCGGATACGCACCGGCGTGCGTGGCGGCGACGGCCGCCGTCGCCGCGGCCAGCCGCGCCTGGGTCGCGAGGTCCAGCGTGCGGTCGGCCAGCACGCCGGCCATCCAGCCGCCCATGGCGGCATCGCCGCAACCGACCGTATCCACGACTTCCACCCGCAGCGCGGCCTGCTCGATGACGTTGCCCGACTTCAGCATGGTCATGCCTTGCGCGCCGCGCGTGAGCATCACCGTGGCGTCCGGCGCCATGGCAAGCACCTGTGCCAGCGCGGCGTTGGTGTCCTGCGACGGGAACAGCCCGGCCAGATCCTCGTCGGAGATCTTGACGTAGGTGGCGAGCTGCAGCATATGCGCAAGCACTTCCTGGTAGCCGGGCGTGCGCATGAGATCGCGGAAGTTCGGATCGAAAGCGATACGCTTGCCGGCGCGCGCGGCCTGGGTGGCTTCTTCGCAGAGCCTGGCGGCAAGGGGCTGGCGCACCAGGCTGATGGAGCCGAAGTGCACCACCTCCGCCGCCTGCCTCCAGCCGGCGGGCAGCCTGGCGGGATCGAAATGCAGGTCGGCGCTGTCGTCGCCGACAAAGAAATACTGTGGCGGATGCCTCGACGCGACGAATGCCAGGAAAGGCGAGCGCGCCACCCGCTGCAGGAAGCGGCCATCCAGACCGGCCTCGGCACTTGCCCGCGCCAGGTCGTCGCCGAACAGATCCTGGCTGACCGCGCCGGCAAACCCGGTCGGAACGCCCAGGCGGGCGCCGACCCGGGCCACGTTCCAGCATGAGCCGCCGGGCAGGCCCAGCCAGCTGCCGTCAGCCTGCCGGACCATATCGGTCAGGGCCTCTCCGAACACGACATAGCGTGGAAGGGGCATGGACATCGGTGTGTCTCCTTTTATTCTCGGAAGCGATCTTCTTGCCGTGGCTAGGGCGCCCAGTAGACGTCCACCGGCGTGCGGTCCTGGTGCAGCAGGTAGCTGACCGGCAGTGCCGGCGTGGGTTCGAGCGTGGCGGCGTCGAAGACCTGCTTTTTCCATGCGCCGCTGAAGCCCAGCAGCACGCGGCGCGCGCCCAGCAAGGCGCTGAGATTCAGGCTGACCCGCTTGTGCGGGGCCGCGCGCGGACTCAGGGCAAGATAGCCGGGCGCTTCGCTCAGCGACAGCCCGGCAGGCAGTTCCGGCGCATCGGCGAACAGTGACGCCGTGTGCCCGTCTTCCCCCATGCCGAGCACGACGACGTCCGGCTGCCGGTAGGTGCGATTGAGTTCGGCCACCACGGCGGAGGTATCGATATCGGCGATCTCCGCGCAGTACGGCGGCACCGGCGGCAGGAATGCCGCTTGCGCCGCCGCGTTGCGCAGCAAGGCGTCGCAGACCAGCCGGGCGTTGCTGTCTTCGTGGCTGAAGGGCACCATGCGCTCGTCCACCAGCGTCACACTCACGCGATCCCATTCCAGCGACTGCTGCTGCAAGGCGGCGAACAGCGGCAGGGGCGAGCGCCCGCCCGATACGGCCAGGCAGACCTCTCCCTTGTCCGAAAGGGTCCGTTCGAGCTCGCACGCGATGGCGCGCACGAGCGCACCAACGTGGGCATTGGCATCATTGAGTTCGATCTGGCGCATGGTGTGACCTCCCTGCGGTGGCGTGGTACGGCTTCGGCTAACTTGCGACCATGCCTTGTGCCCGGCACGCGCGGCGGATCAGTGCGGCGGTGGAAGCATCATGCGGCTGCGCCGGAGCGCCTTCCAGCTCACGCTGGATCGGGGCGGCGAGCTTCTTGCCGAGCTCTACGCCCCACTGGTCGAAGGAATTGATGTTCCAGAGTACACCCTGCACAAAGGTTCTGTGCTCCGACAAGGCAAGCAGGGCACCGAGGTGGAACGGATCGAGCCGCTGCAGCAGCAGGGTATTGCTGGGGCGGTTGCCCTCGAATACCAGGTGCGGCACCAGTGCCTCGTCCCGCACGCCTTCGGCCCGAACCTCGTCGGCGGTCCGGCCGCGCAGCAGCGCCTCGCCTTGCGCAAAGCAGTTGGCAAGCAGCTTGGTATGGTGGCCGGGCAGGTCGCTGACCGGGTCTAGCGTGGCGATAAAGTCCACCGGCACCAGTTGCGAGCCCTGGTGCATCATCTGGAAGTAGGCGTGCTGCCCGTTGGTGCCGGTTGTGCCCCAAACCACGGGCGCCGACCCGGCTTCGAGGGTGCCACCGTCGAGTTGCACCGACTTGCCGTTGCTTTCCATTTCCAGTTGTTGCAGGAAGGCGGGCAGCAGTTCCAGCGGCTCGCAGTACGGTGCCACGCAGCGGCTGCCGGCGCCAAGGAAGCTGCGGTACCAGACATCGAGCAGGCCCAGGATGACCGGCAGGTTCTGCTCCGGCGGCGCACCGGCGAAGTGCCGGTCCATGGTGCGCGCGCCATCCAGCAGCTCGCGGAAGCGGTCGAAGCCGGCAGCCACGGCAATCGACAGCCCCACCGACGACCATAGCGAGAACCGTCCGCCTACCCAGTCCCAGAACGGGAACATGTTGGCGGGATCGATGCCGAAGGCAGCCACCGCCTCGCGATTGGTCGACACCGCCACGAAATGCCGGGCCAGCCCCGCCTGCGTCACGCCCTGATGCAGGAACCAGTCGCGCGCGGTGTGCGCATTGGCCATGGTCTCCAGCGTGGTGAAGGTCTTGGAGCAGACGATGACGAGCGTGGTGGCGGCATCGAGCCGCGCCAGTGTCTGGGCCAGGTCACTGCCGTCGACATTGGCCACGAAGTGCACGCGCGGCCCCGCCTCGCCGGGCCTGGCCAGCGCCCGGCAGACCATGCGCGGGCCCAGGTCCGAGCCGCCGATGCCGATGTTGACGACATCCGTGATGGCGCGCCCGTCGAATCCGGTCCAGGCGCCGCCGCGCAGCGCGTTGGCGAAGCGTTCCACCTGCGCCAGCACGGCGGCCACATCGGTGCCGACCGGCACGCCGAGTGCCCGGTAGCCGTCTTCCGGCCAGGCGCGCAGCGCCATATGGAGGGCGGCGCGGTGCTCGGTGGTGTTCACCGGCTCGCCGGCAAACATGGCATCGCGCCGCTCGCTGACGCCGGCCTGGTCCGCCAACTGGAACAGCAGCGCGAGGGTCTCCACGGTGATGCGGTTCTTGGCGTAGTCGAGCGTCAGCCCGCAGGCCTCGGCCACAAAGCGGTCGGAGCGCGCCTGGCCATCGGGGCCGTCGAACCATTCACGCATATGGGTGCCGCGCAGGGTGGCGGCGTGTTCACGCAGGTCCTGCCAGGCGGGGAGGGAAGTGGACATCGTGGGTACTCCGCTACGGTCGGTCGGTTTCTTGCCGGATTCTTGCCGGTTGCCCGGATCACATCTCTTCATGCCACGCCAGGCCGTCGCGCGACAGCAGGGCGCTGGAGGCCGCCGGCCCCCATGTGCCGGCGGTGTACAGCTTGGGCGGCGCCGTGGTGTTCTCCCACGCCTTCAGGATCGGCGCGACCCAGCGCCAGGCCTGTGCCTGCTCGTCGCGCCGAACGAACAGGCCCAGCCTGCCGCGGATCACGTCGAGCAGCAGCCGCTCATAGGCGCCGATGCGGCGCACGCGCGGCGCCGCGCTGTTCAGTTGCAGGTCGAGCGACGCCGGCAGCAAGGCCTGCGTGTCGCCGGGCTGCTTGGTCAGGAAGTACAGGCGGATGCTTTCTTCCGGCTGCAGCGTGATCACGAGCCGGTTGCCGGGCGCGGCGCCCAGCGGACGCGGGAACAGCGAGTACGGCACGTCATTGAAATGAATGACGATCTCCGCCACGCGCGACTGCATGCGCTTGCCGGTGCGCAGGTAGAACGGCACGCCCGCCCAGCGCCAGTTGGCAATCTCGGCGCGGATGGCGACAAAGGTCTCGGTACGGCTGTCAGGAGCGATGCCCGGCTCGTTCGAATAACCCGGCACCGGATCGCCGCCGGCAGCGCCGCGGCAATACTGGCCGCGCACCACCTTTTCAGCGACTTCTTCCGTCCGGATCGGCTTGAGCGCCTTGAGGATCTTGAGCTTTTCGTCGCGGATCGCATCTTCCGACAGGCTGGTGGGCGGCTCCATCGCCACCATGCAGAGCAGTTGCAGCAGATGGTTCTGCACCATATCGCGCAGCGCGCCGATGCGGTCGTAGAAGTTGCCGCGCCGCTCCACGCCCAGTTCTTCCGCAATGGTGATCTGGACGTCGCGCACCCATTCGCGCCGCCACAGGGGCTCAAACAGCACGTTGCCGAAGCGCACGGCCATCAGGTTCTGCACCGACTCCTTGCCCAGATAGTGGTCGATCCGGTAGATCTGGTCCTCGGCAAAATGCCGCGCTACTTCGGCATTGATGGCTTCCGATGAGGCGAGGTCGTGGCCGAGCGGCTTTTCCAGCACGATGCGGCTGCGCTGCCCGGTCAGGCCGACGCGCGCGAGCTGCTCGCAGATGGTGACGAACAGGTGTGGCGCCGTCGCCAGGTAGAACACGACCACTGCCGCAGCGCGGGCCTTGACCAGCTCGGCCAGCGCATCGAAGCCGGACTCGACGGTGGCATCGACCTGCAGGTAAACAATGCGGTCGAGAAAACCCTGCCATGCCGATGCGGCGGCATTGCCCGCCAGCGCCGGCAGCACTTCCGCATCGAGCATGGCCAGGTACGCCTCGTGCTCGATGGGCTGGCTGCCGAGCGCGATGATCCGGCCGCGCGGGTGAAGCGAGCCGGCGGCGTGGGCATCGAACAGCGCCGGCAGCAGCTTGCGCCGCGCCAGATCGCCGGTGGCGCCGAACAGTATGAAGTCGAATTCCGGGGCCTGCGCGCCGGTGTTGTGGCTGTCCATCATGTCACCAGAAAGAGGTAGGGGTCTCAGCGTGCAGTCGCCCAGCCCTTGTAGCTGCGGACATTGGCCCGCGTTACGAGAGTGGATGGCAGCAACACGGTCGGGTTGGCGGGGCGCTCGCCGTTCATCATGCCTACGCCCAGTTGCACGGCGGTGCGGGCAATGGCCCACGGGTCCTGGCTGGCCGAGGCCTGCACCAGCGTGTCGGCCTTGAGGGCCGCTTCGATATCGGGCGCGCCGTCCACCGAGGCGATCAGGATGCCGCGCCGGTTCAGCTGGCGCGCGGCCAGGTCGGCGCCGACGGCCTGCGGGTCGTTGATGGTGAACACCGCATCGACTTTGGGAAAGCGGGTCAGGTAGAGCTGCATCACATTCAGGCCGCCCTCGCGCGAGCCCTTGGCGTCCTGGTCGTCCGAGAGAATCCGGATGTCGGGGTGCTTTGCCAGCACCGTCTTGCAGCCCCTGACCCGGTCAAGCACGGCCGACACCGGCGGGCCATTCTGGATGATGACGTTGCCGCGGCCCTTGAGCTGCTCGGCGATAAAGCCGCAGGCCAGCTCTCCGGCTTGGGTGTTGTCGGTCTGCACGGTGGCATCCGCGCCGGCAGCGGCCACGTCGACGGCCACCACCACGATGCCGGCTTTCCTGGCCTTGCGCACCGCCGGTTCGATGGCGCGCGCATCGGCCGCGTTGATCAGGATCAGGTCGACCCCGGCCACGATAAAGCTATCGATATGCGAGAACTGCTTGTTGAGGTCATAGTCGGCCGACAGCACGGTCACCTTGACCTGCGGATTGACCTGTCTGGCAGCGCCTTCGGCGCCCCGCGCCAGGGCGACGAAGTACGGGTTGCCGAGCGAGCCCAGCGTCACGCCGACCTTCTTGAGCTGCCGGTGCGGCGCGGGTGTGGAGGCCGCGTCCGGCTGGGCCGGCACTTGCGCCGCGGCCGGGACCGCGCACAGCACAGCCAGCGCGCTTGCGGCCAGGGCGGTCAGGAATGGCTTGATCACGATATCTCTCCTGTCCGGTCGCCGCTCAGGTGCGCGCCGAGCCCTTCTGGCGGTAGCGGTCGAGGGCAACGGCGCCGATGATGACCAGCCCCTTGATGATGTACTGCCAGATATCGGAGACCCCAAGCAGGATCAGCCCGTTGGACAGCACGGCGATAATCAGCGCGCCGACCAGTGTGCCGGCAATCGAACCCACGCCGCCCACGAAGCTGGTGCCGCCGAGGATCACGGCTGCAATCGCGTCCAGCTCATACGACTGGCCCAGTTGCAGCCCGTTGGCCGCATAGAGGCGCGACGCGGACATCACGCCGCCCAGCCCGGACAGCAGGCCCGACACCGCGTAGACGAAGAGCAGCACCACCCACACCTTGATGCCGGACAGGCGGGCTGCCTCGGCATTGCCGCCAACCGCGTAGATCTGCAGGCCGAGCACGGTACGGCGCAGCACCACCCACGACACCGCCACCACGGCAAAGGCGATCACCACCAGCCAGGGCACCCCCAGCAGGTCGCCGTTGCCGATAAAGGCGAAGGAAATCTCCGGGTTGTAGATTGTGCTGTCGTGGCCGACCAGCCGGGCCAGCCCGCGCACGGCAGTCAGGCTGCCCAGCGTGACAATGAATGGCGGCAGCTTCATAAAGGCAATCAGCGCGCCGTTCAGCAGCCCGAACAGCAGCCCGCACAACAGCGCGGCCGGCACGCTCAGCGCAGCCAGCTGCGGCATCAGCGAGACCAGCATCGCCACCACCGCAGAGATCGAAAGGATCGAGCCCACCGAGAGATCGATGCCGCCGGTCAGGATGACGAAGGTCATGCCCGCGGCCAGCACCAGGTTGATCGACGCCTGCTGCGCGATGATCGACAGGTTCTGCAGGCTGGCGAAGTTGTCGGTCAGGACGGTGAAGCCCAGGCACAGTAGTACGAGCACAGGCAGCATGCCGAGCGCCCGCAGGCGCTCCTGCGTGGTGGCGCGGCCTGAGGCGCGTGCGAGCGGCGAGCCGGTAGCCTGGGTGGAAGCCGGGACGGCGTGTACCGGGGAATGAAGGGGATTGCGCATAAGTGTCTCCTGACGCTGCGAGGCGGCGTGCCGCCCCTGCTCGACCGTTCTTCGCCGGTCTGTACGGGAATTCAACGTTAGTGCAGTACGGCCGCGGGGCCGGGCGATTGTCCGTCTGCGCCGGTTGCCAGCGCGATGATGCGTTCCTGCGTGGCGCCGGCATCGGCGCTGGCAGGCACTTCGCCCACCAGCTCGCCTTCGCGCATCACCAGCACACGGTCGCACAGGCCAACCACTTCCGGCAGTTCGCTGGAGATCAGCAGGACCGCCACGCCGGACCGGGCCAGTTCATTGATCAGCCGGTAGATCTCGGCCTTGGCACCGATATCGACGCCGCGCGTGGGTTCATCCAGGATCAGCACGCGGGGTTTGGTTTCCAGCAGGCGCGACAGCATCACCTTCTGCTGGTTGCCGCCGGACAGCGATCCCACATTGACCTGGGCGTGCGCCACGCGGATGCCAAGCGAACGGATGGCCTCCGCCGTGCGCCGCCGGCCGCTGCCGCGATTGAGCCGGCCGCCGCGCAGCGCGTCGCGCGCCGCCACGATCAGGTTGATGTTCTCGTGCACGCTCTGGTCCAGGAACAGGCCCTGCAGCTTGCGGTCTTCGGTCAGATAGGCGATGCCCGCATCGATGGCCTGCCGCGGGCTGGTGATGGCCAGCGGCGCGCCGGCCACGAACACCGCACCGTTGCTGCGGACGTCCGCGCCGAAGATCAGCCTGGCCAGTTCGGTCCGCCCGGCGCCTACCAGTCCAGCCAGGCCCAGCACCTCGCCGGCGCGCAGGTCGAAACTGCACTCCCGCACGCGGCGGCCGTCGGACATATTGCGCACCGACAGCATGATCTCGCCGGGCTCGACCTCGCCATGCGTCTTGGTATAGAAGCCGGACAGGTCGCGGCCGACCATCATCTTCACCAGCGCCGCCTGCGTGAGGGTCTCGCGTTCCAGCGTGCCGACGAAGCAGCCGTCGCGCAGCACGGTGACGCGATCGGCCAGTTCATCGATTTCCGCCATGCGGTGGCTGATGTAGATGATGGCCATGCCCTCGGCCCGCAGCTGGCGGATCAGCGCGAACAGGCGGTCGGTCTCGCGGGTGGAGAGCGGGGTGGTCGGCTCGTCCATCACCAGGATGCGGGTCTCGAAATGCACGGCGCGGGCAATCTCCACCAGCTGGCGCTGCGCGATCGACAGGGCGCGCACCGGCGTGTCCGGCGTGAAATCCGCGCCCAGCCGCGCCAGCGTTGCCTCGCAGGCACGCGACATCTCGGCGCGGTCGACCATGCCGTGGCGATGCAGGTGGCGTCCCAGGTAGATGTTCTCGGCCACGCTCAAATTTGGCGCCAGGCTCAGCTCCTGGTAGATCACCGCGACACCATGTGCACGCGCCGCCGCCGGGCCGTCGATGACCACCGGCTGGCTGGCGATGCGGCATTCGCCGCCATCGTCGGCGATATAGGCGCCGGAGAGGATCTTCATCAGCGTGGACTTGCCCGCGCCGTTCTCGCCCATCAGCGCATGGACTTCGCCTGCGTAGACGGTGAGCTGGACGTTGCTGAGCGCCTTCACGCCGGGAAAGGTCTTGGAGATATTGCGCAGCTCGAGCAGCGGCGGGACGGCCCCGTGGGGCACGCGGGACGGGGAGTGCAACGCTTCAGACAATGGCATGGCTGGCCTCCGGAACGATGGCCGACGCGCCCTTGAGCAGCTCGGCGCGCGGCGAGAAGTTCATGAACATCGGCAGGGATGCGGCGCCCACGGCGCCGGCATTGGCGCCGAAGCAGCCGCGCACCACCGTGGCGGCAGCGCGCGCTTCGGGGGCGCTGTCGTTCAGTGCCTGCTGCAAGCGGGCAATCAGCGCCGGAACCAGTCCGCCGTCGATGTCGGCATCGAAGATCACCAGCGGCACGTCGAGCACCGCCAGCGCCGACTGCAGCGCAGGCGCCAGCGCGTCGACGCAGTCGTCGATCCATTCCTCGACAGCCGGATGGCCCAGTTCGACCTGGCGTTGGAGATCGGCATGACCGTTCACCACCACACCGTGATGGCGCAGGTGGCGCGTGAGCGCGTTGAGCGAGGCGCGCGAGATCAGGATGTCGCGCCGCTTGCCGTTGGTGGCGGGAGCGGAAGCCAGGGTGCTTGGCGGCACCGGCATCATGGCGATATCGCCGGCATTGCCCGACACGCCGCGCACGCAGTCACCGTTGAGGACCACGCCGCCGCCAATGGCGGGGCCAAGGAAGACATACAGGAAGTGCTGCGCGTGATGCCGCCCGTAGAACAGTTCGGCCACGGCTGCCGCCGTGCCATCGTTCTCGCTGAAGACCGGGAGATCGGTCGCGGCAGCCAGCATCGCCGGGAAGTCGGCCTGGTCCCAGGCGCGGAAGCTCGTCTGGAAGGCCTCGCCCTGCACATCCAGCTCGCGCAGCCAGGCGCCCAGGTTGTATGGCTGGGCCACGCCGATGCCGAGCAGCCGCTTTTGCTCGGCCGGGCCGAGCAGGGCGCGCATCTCTTCGATATCGTGCCGGACCAGTTCCAGCGCCTGGTCAGGGTGGGGCAGGACCAGCTGGTGGGCGCGGCTGGCGAGGATATGGCCGGCAAAGTCGACCATGACGGCCTCGATGCTGCCCCGGTCCAGCCGCACACCGATGCCGAAGGCGCCTTTGGGCTGCAGCCGGATCAGGCTGGCGGGCTGGCCGCGCTGGCCTTCCAGGCGCCGTCCGGACGGCTGGATCAGGCCTTCCTCGGTCAGCGTCTGCACAATGCTGCCGACTGCGGTGTTGGTGAGCTGCGCCATCCGCGCCAGGTCTGCCTTGGAGGCTTCACCGGCCCGGCGCAGCGCCAGCAACAGCGCGCGTTCGTTGTAGAGGCGCAGGCTGGCGGAATTCACGCCACGGCCCGCTTTGGATGCGGTCATCTTGTCTCCGTCCGGTGGTCGCCAGTCCTCTGACGGCTGGCGCTATTAATTAATTCATGTTGAATTAAAGAATAGATGACCGAAGAACTCAACCAAGGGGAAACCCGGAGTCTGCTTCCGCCGCCTGCAACCAGCACCGGTTTGACCTTGCCCGGCAGCTCGCCGGCGAGTAGCGTGAAACGTAGCAACGTCGTCCGCCGGACCGCCCCATGAAAGTCCATTCCGACATTGGCCACTGGAGCCGCTTCTACATCCTCGACAAGAAGAACCACCCGGTTCAGGTCTCTGACCATGATGCGTGGTCGCGCTGGATGGCCGAAAACGACCTGGTCTTTCGCCGTACCTTGCTGGAAGAGGTGGGCGGCACGGTCACCACGCGCTTTCGCGGCGTTTCCGAAGCGGCTCCGGTCGATACCCCGCTGTTTGTCACACGGGTCACCGGGATGGGGGACGAAGGAAGCGAGAGCTACGGATCGCCCACCCTCCATGAGGCGCTGGAGTTGCACGAGGAGATCGTCCAGAAGCTCCTGCGGCAGCTCACCGGGCGCGAATAGTCACGCGGGAGGCGCAAGGCGGACGCCTGAACACCCATTGCCGGTCGATGTCCAACCTGTAGCCGGCCTGAACACGGAGGAACCATCATGCAAGACTCATCCTTCGTGCGGGCTGCCGCAGCCCACGCCGACTGGCAGGAAGCGCTGAACCATTGCCAGCGCATCCTGGAAGCGCAGGAAGTCCTGCGCCATGCGATGCAAGATGGCGCGGCGCCGCTCACGCTTGGCTGGTGCTACCTCAGCGATTACTACGCGACATCCGCCGAGGCCATACTCGCCGCCCTGCAGCAGAACTGGCCGGGCGTGTCCTGGGTGGGGACAGCCGGCGTCGGGGTCGCTGCCAGCGGCGTCGAGTACTTTGACGAGCCGGCGATGGTGTTGATGGCGGCGCCGTTTCCACGCGACACGTTCCAGCTGTTTTCAGGACAAAAGCCCTTGCCGTCGGCGTCGTCCAGCTTCATCCCCCACACCGCGCTGGTGCATGCAGAGGGCAGTACGCCGGACGTGCAGGAGCTGCTGCATGAACTGAGCGAGCGCACCGCCACCGGCTACCTGTTTGGCGGCCTGTCGTCGGCACGCAACCGGACGCTGCATATTGCCGACGGGGTCTTCACCGGCGGCCTGTCCGGCGTGCTGTTCGGGCCCGATATCCACGTGCTTTCCCGAGTCACGCAAGGCTGCCAGCCGATCGGGCCGCTGCGCGCGGTGACACGCAGCGACCACAACCTTCTGTTCACGCTTGACGGCAAGCCTGCCCTGGACTGCGTCCTGGACGATCTGGGGGTGCAGGGCGATGCGCCGGTGGAAGAGATGGCGGAGGCCCTGTCGGGAACGCTGGCAGGCCTGAGTTCGGGGACCGACGATGCGCCAAGGCTGCCAGGCCGATTCGGCTCGGAAACCGTGGTACGGCATCTGCTGGGGCTGGACGTACAGCATCGCGTGCTGGCGCTCGCAGACGTGGCCGAGCCCGGCACGCGGCTGGCCTTCTGCATGCGCAACCCTGTTGCGGCGCGGGCCGACCTGGAACGCATCGCCAGGGAGATCCGCACCGAGATCGATAGCGGTGGCCATGGGCGGGCCCTTGGCGCGCTCTATGTCAGTTGCTCGGGCAGGGGCGGGCCGCATTTCGGCGCACCAAACGCCGAGCTGAAGATCGTGCGCCGCGTGCTGGGCGAGCTGCCGCTGGCCGGATTCTTTGCCGGCGGCGAGATCGCAAGGGACCATCTCTACGGCTACACGGGGGTGCTGACGGTGTTCACCGAGCATTGAGCGAGCATGCACGACCAACTGGAAGCCCGGCTCGTCAACGACGCCTTCGGCGACCCGGGTTTGTTCGTGAGTTTCCGCGACGAGCGGCGCGCGCTGCTGTTCGATCTCGGCGATATCTCCGCGCTGATGCCTGGCCAGCTGATGCGCTTGTCCCATGTGTTTGTCACCCACACGCACATGGATCATTTCTCGGGCTTCGACCACCTGCTGCGCGTGCTGCTGGGGCGCAAGGCAAGCATCGTGCTGGTCGGCGGGCCTGATTTCCTGGCGCAGGTCGAGCACAAGCTGCGCGCCTATACATGGAACGTGGTGCATCGCTATGCCATTGAACTGGTGATCGAAGCCCGCGAGCTACGATCGGACGGCCCGATGCTGCGCGCCAGCTTTTCCAGCCGCCACGGCTTTGCCCGCGAGCCGCTCGACCCTGTGCCACAGGTGGGCGACATCGTCCACGACGAGCCCACCTTTCGTGTGCGCGCCCGCTTTGTCGACCACGACATTCCGTGCCTGGCCTATTTGCTGGAAGAGAAAGCGCGCCTTGGCGTCAACAAGGACCGCCTGGCGGCGCTTGGACTGACAACCGGCGCGTGGCTGCGCGAACTGAAGCACGCCATTCTGAGCGGCGCGGCGGACGACACCCCGATCCGGGTGGAATGGCGCGACCGCCAGGGCGACCACACCGTGACCCGGCAGGTCTCCGAACTGAGTCGGCTGATGCTCGACGTTGAGCCCGGGCAGCGCATCGGCTACGTCACTGACCTGCGCTATACGGAAGCGAACGTGCTGGCCCTCACTGAGCTGATGGAGGGTGTTGACCAGCTCTTCATCGAAAGCGTGTTCCTCGACGAAGACAAGGCGCATGGCCTGCGCAAGAACCACCTGACCGCGGCGCAGGCCGGGCGGATTGCACATGCCGTCGGCGCGCGGGCGGTGACGCCGTTTCACTTTTCGCCACGCTATCAGGGGCGGTCCGAGGCATTGGTGGCCGAAGTGCAGGCAAATGCGTCGGCGTGAGCACGAGCATGCACCTGGGACGTCGATGTACTGCTTTTAAAGTTCGATATATATATCGTTATCGACAAAAGTCAAAATAACGTTCTGTGTAACGAACAATATCTTGCGAGTGGTTTGTGTTCTTCCTACAATACGTTAAGTGGGGATTCTCACTTAACGTTAGGAATATCGAACATGAACCTCGCCGAACTCGGTGAAATCTTCCGGCGTGCCCGGATCGAGGCGAACCTGACGCAAGAACAGGTTGCGGAGCGCAGCGGCGTGCCGCGCGCCCGCATCAGCCTGTTCGAAACCGGAGCCCTGGCCGAGCTGGGCGCGGTGAAGATGCTCAGCCTTTTCGATACGGTCGGGCTGGAACTGCTCGCGCGCCCCGCCGGGCATCGGCGAACGCTGGATGACGTGCTGACCGAGCCGGAAGGCAGGGGCGCTTCCACGCGGCAACGGGTGCGCCTGAGGAAATCGCAATGAAGAGCCCGATCCTGGATGTCTACGTTGACGCCAAGCTCGTCGGCACGCTTGCCGAGGAGGCGGGCGGCTGCGTGTTCACGTACCCGCCGGACGTGCCGGCGGAGCGCCTGGTTTCCCTGCTCATGCCGGTGCGAGCGGAATCCTACGTCTGGAAAGGATTGCACCCGTTCTTCCAGATGAACCTGCCGGAAGGGTACAAGAAGGACCTGATCCGCCAGGGGCTGGGCGCCCATGCAGACGTGACCGACATGGGTCTGCTCGCGCTTACCGGGGCAAACAGTATCGGACGCGTTCAGGTTGTACCGCGGGGCGCTTCGCTCGAGGCAGCCATCCGCAAGACGGACATGGCCGCGCTGCTCGCGTCGGCCGATTCGCGCGAAAACCTCCTGCGGCTCCTGGAAGAAGGGATCACGGAAGGCGTGTCCGGTGTCATGCCCAAGGCCTTCGCCAGGCCGGACGACAAGGCCACCGTGTGGACGGATGAGTTCATCCTCAAGACCGGCTTTGCCGATATTCCCTGGCTCTCCCTCAATGAGTACCTCTGCCTGGAGGTTGCACGCCATGCGGGACTTGACGTGCCCGAGACCACGCTGTCTGCAGATGGGCAGGTCCTGGCCATTCGCCGTTTTGACCGGCCCGGCGACGGCCGCCGGCTGGCGGTGGAGGACTACTGCGCGCTGAAAGGGCTCGATCCGGTCGAAAAGTATCGCAAGGGAACCCTTGAGGACCTGGCAAGACTCAGTGCGACTTACATCGGCAGGGACAGCCTGAAGGAAAACGCCCGCAAGCTCCATACCCTTCATCTGCTGAACTACGCACTACGCAACGCGGACGCCCATCTGAAGAACTTCGCGGTGACCTACACGAGTACCGCGGATGTCCGGCTGGCGCCTGTCTATGACATCGTCACCGTCACGATCTACCCGCGGTACCGGACCAATCCGCCGGCGCTGCCGCTGTACGGCAAGCGGGTATGGGCATCGGGAAAACTGCTGATGAAGCATGGCGGCGCGTGGCTGGGCCTGAGCAAGGCCGACATGACCGACAACCTTGGGCGTGTCAGCGAAGCCGTACAAAAGGTGGTGCCCCGGGTAGCGGAATTCGCCGAACGCTTCCCGGGCTTCCGCGAGGTCGGCAAGCTTATGCTCGATGCCTGGGCACAAGGGCTTGAGGACATCAAGGCCGACGCCGTGCCCGGCAAGAGCGTGCCGCCGCCGCTGCGCGACCAGTCAGGGCTTTCGGACCCGAATGGCCTCGAGCGGCGCAAGGCGCCGAATCCTTATGCGAATCCGGACGGAGCATTCGGATACAAGGCACGCTGATCCCCTTCTGACGTTGGGGATGGGTTTCACTCGACGGCCAGGGAGGAGAAACAGGACGCGCCGGCCCTGAAGGGGAACAGCGGCAACGCCGCAAGCGGGCCCAACGAAGCGCACAGTGAAGGTGTATCCTTTATGGGCGACGTGCCGGACGCATCGCGGCCAGGCTGGCATCATGGCCTTCAGCGCGTTCTCAGTCACGGCACAAAATGTACGGCGGTGTCGACATGAAGCGTGTTTGCGCACTTTTTGCGACTTGCCTCATGTTGGTTTCCTGTGTATCGACGGGCGTCGACGTGAAGCCGGAACAAATGTCGAACTTCATGCTCGGCTTCTCTACCCTTGGCGACGTCACCACGCAGCTTGGGACGCCCTCATCCCAGGTGACGCTCAGGAACGGATCAACGATACTGATCTATTCGTTTGCCACCTCCAAGCCGCACCCTGAAAGCTTTCTTCCATTCATAGGTCCGCTGTTTTCCGGAGGGGAGATCCGATCGTCGACGGTCCTTTTCGAGTTCGACGAGGATGGTGTCCTCAGGAGTGAACGCAGGACGACGTCGAGTAGTGTTTCAGGGTGGAGCGTATTGTCCCCCGCTGCGATGCCATAGGCGGTCGACCCCGGGGAAAGCGCGATGGCACTGCCAGAATTTGCACCGGAAGTAGGAATCGTGCGGATGGCATGCGCCATCCGGGGAGAGAAGCCATGAGAATGCGGCTCGCGATTTGGCTCGTAGTGATCGCGGTCCTGTTGCCAACGGGTGCGGCCGCCGCCGGCTTCGGCAGCAAGGGCGGGCCCGAGCCCGCCAACATCGACCAGATTACCGACCTCCTTCGCGAGGATCCCTATGATCTGGAGCTGCTGATCAGCTTTGGGACCTCCAAGGGCGGCTCGGCCGGCCATCTCGCCCTGGCGATCCGGGACGAGGTGCCTGGCGACGATCTGGTCTACTCGGCCAACTTCTATGCCGACCGTGCACGCAAGCACGAGAGCGGCTTCTACACCTCGGATCTGATGGTTGGCATCCCGAAGAAGGAGTACTTGTTCAAGACGGTCTCGTCGATCGCGGAGACGGCCTCGTTTGGTCTCGACTTCGGCGAGATCTACAAGCGCTCGGTCATCGGCGTGCGCGTCCACGGCGTGCCGGCCAGCGACAAGGAGGCCCTGGTGGCCTACTTCAGGCGTATCAATGATGACTATCACCGGCAGGCCAGGAACACGGAGTATCACAGCGGCGAAGTCAAGTATGACTACTTGCGCCTGAACTGCGCCAAGACCATCGGCTCTGCCTTCAAGTTCGGTGCTGGCTACAAGGACCTGGAGGTCACCAGTGCCAGGTTGCTGTCCGGACGGCGGGTGGTGGCGGCAGCCACGGCCAACATCCCCACCGAGATGGCGATGAAGCTCATCAGGGAGTGGGGCATGCGCGGGTACGGCATGGACGTGGTGCTGTACAAGAAATATGGCGGCTCGACCTATGTGGATCCGAACGAGGAGGAAAAAGTGGCCTTCAAGGACTTGCCCAACCGCTTTCCCTCGGTCTTGTCCCGGGACTTCCGCAGGGAAGAGGGCGCCTACAAGGACGTCGACAACCTATTCGCCATGTATCTCCTCTACAACCTGGGCAAGTACAGCGTGCGGGTGAACGAGCAGACGATGCTGCTTGAGATTGAGAAGGACAAACGCCCAATGCCCTACGCGGAGGCCGCGGAGCTTGCTGCCCGGAGCGCCAAATCGGACAGTGAGCGGTTCCGCCGCCGCATCCTGTTCCGGCCGAGCGGCACAAGGATCGGCGAAACCCCGGACAACACCCATCGCTACAATTTCAATGACGATGGCGCCGGGCAGGCGTCGCCATAGTGCTTGATGTCAAGGGTGGCGCCACCTGAAGATGCGCGTCAGCTCCTCCGGGGTGCGTCATGACTGCTGTTCATCGGGACGAGCCTCGTCCAGATCGCCGCCGATATCGCCGAGGTAGTCATCCACTGCGCTGCCCACGGTAGGGTGGAACCCTTCACCGCCAATGACCTCCATCAGCTCAAAACGCTTGAGCTTGTCGCGGACCGGATCCTTCATTTCGGCGAAATGCAGCGCGATGCCGCGCTCGCCCAATGTCCGGCTCAACTCTCGCAGCATGTCGGCAGAGGTGACGTCGACACTGGTCACTGGTTCGGCTGCCACCACCACTCTGCGTACAGCCGTTGGCGACGCCTCGACGGCTTCGAGCAAGCGTTCCTGGAACAGCTCGGCATTCGCGAAAAACAGGGGGGCATCCCAGCGAAAGAGCACCAGGCCCGGGATCCGCGTGGCTTGGGGGTAGCGCTCCACGTCGTGATAGCCGCGCAAGCCTTCGACGCGGCCAAGAACGGCGAAATGAGGCCGCCAGCCGTCCCACAGGAATTCGATGATGGCGATCACCACTGCCAGGCAGATGCCGGGAATCGCGCCAAAGACCGCGACGGCGGCAAAGCAGCCGACCGAGAGCCAGAACTCCCACTGCTGGATGCGATAGATGCGCTTGAGGTCGGCAAATTCGAACAGGCCGAGGGCCGCGGCGATGACGACCGCGGCCAACGCGCTGTTGGGCAGGTGCTGCATCAGGTCAGGCGCTACCAGCAGGAGCGCCGCCACAGCCAGCGCACCCACGACGCCCGTCAGTTGCGTCCGGGCGCCCGCTGCTTCGGCGACCGGCGTACGCGACGCGCTGCTGCTGATGGGGAATCCCTGAAAGAAGCCTGCCGCCAGGTTGGCGGCACCCAGGCCAACCATTTCCTGGTTGGGGTCTACGCGGCTATGGAATCGCGCCGCGAACGTTCGGGACAGCACACTGGTGTCCGCGAAAGATATCAGCGCCACGGCACAGCCCCCGAGCAGTATTCTGACCAGATCCGCGCCGTCAGCCCATGGCACCGCAAAGGTCGGCAACCCCTGCGGAATCTTGCCCAAGACCTTCACGCCGACTTTATCCAGGCCGAACACGCTGACGCTCAGCGTGGCCAGGACAACGGCAATCAGAATGCCTGGCACCCTCTCGAAACGCTTGAGGAACAGAATCAGCGCAAGGCTTCCCGCCCCAACCGCGAAGCTGTACCAGTTGGCTTCCCCGGCAGAGACAGCTTTGGCCAGCCTGAGCAGCTCCCGCAGCGGGCCTTCGTCTTTAATGGAGATGGCGAAAAGCTTTGGCAACTGGCTGACCAATACGGTTAGCGCGATGCCATTCATATAGCCGTATCGAATGGGCTTGGACAGCAGTTCGGTAATAAAGCCCAGGCGCAACAGCCCCATTACGATGCAGAACAGGCCGGAAACGACCGCCATCATGCCGGCCACGCTGACGGCGCGCGCTGGATCGCCGCCGGATACCTGCACGACGACTGCCAGAATCGGGGCCGCAAGGGCAGAGTCCGGGCCGAGGACCAGAATCCGGCTGGGGCCGAACAAGGCGTATGCCAACAGCGGGATGATCGTGGCGTAGAGCCCGTAGACACCTGGGACACCGGATGCCTCGGCATAGGCAATGCCGACCGGCACCAGCATGGTGGTCAATACCAGCCCGGCGGCCAGATCGTTTGGCAGCCATCGGGCTTGATACTCCCTGAGCATCGCCACGCCCGGCAGCCAGCGCAACCATCCGGCTATCCGGTTCGCACCACGCTCCTCACTGGGGATTGGCGTATTGGATTGCATTGGTCGAGTTTTTGTATGCAAAGAGCGACGGTTACGCTGGCGCACCTCATCCGCCTGATCCGCGCATGCCCGTGGCGACTAGACTAAGGGTAGTCATCCCGGGGCACCTGTCAAAGCCCGGGAGGCTGAGGGGAATCCCCCGCATGTGCTTCAACATGGCCGGCTTCCCGATCCCGCGAGAGGAGCGTTTCGATGAGCCCAGTCCGCCGCCGTAGCGCCTGCACCGCCTTGATAGCGCTGGCCATGGCCGCGCCACCGGTGCACGCCTACTTTGACCACTTCCTGCACAGCACCATCATCGGCACCCTGCAACAGGACGAGGTCCCTACGTACGTGCGCCTCTATAAGGACGCCCTCTCGAATACGCCCGACGGCGGCAGCGTGCCGGTACAGTTTCCCGCCGTAGGCCGGCGTCCGGCCATTGATGGCACGCTCACGCTGGAAGGTAGCCGCAAGGACCAGGGCAGCGCATGCCGGCGCGTGCGTGCGGAACTGGCCCAGGCTGGCCGCAAGGAACGCTGGGTAGGCTGGTTCTGCCAGACGCCTGACGGGGACTGGAAGCGCCGCAACCTCAAAAGCTAGCGATATTGCCTCTGATCACCGGGCCCAGGCCAGCGCGGCATGAGGCACCGGTTAGCGGCAGAATCGGGCGGCATCGCAGGCACAGAGCTACCTGAGTGACGCAAGGAGTACAGCATGAATCCCAGCAAGCTGATCGTGGCGGCCGCGCTGGCCGCGGCGGCCTGTCCGGCGATGGCGCAACCCGAGACTCGCGTGGATATGGCGTCGGGCGTGGGTGCCGTCATGGCAACCGGCACGGTCAAGGCCACCGCCACGGTGGTCGCGATCGATGCCGCCACGCGCACCGTTTCGCTCAAGAACAAGCAGGGCAAGGTCACCGACCTGCAGGTCGGCGAGGAGGTGCGCAACTTCGAACAGCTCCGCGTGGGCGACCTGGTTACCGTCGAGTACAAGGAGGCTCTGTCGGTGAGCCTGAACAGGCAGAGCGGCTTGCGCTCCAGCACGGAACGCCAGATCGAGGACAGGGCTGCGCCCGGCGCCAAGCCCGGCGGCATGGTCGGGCGCGAGGTGACGGTCACCGCCGATGTGGTGGCTGTCAACGCCAGAACCGGCATGGTGACCCTCAAGGGGCCAAGGGGCAGGATGGTGGACGTGCATGTCGAGGATCCTAAGCAACTGAAGGCCGTCCGCCGCGGTGACCAGGTGCAGGCCGTCTATACCGAAGCCCTTGCCGTCTCCGTGACGCCCAGGAACGCCCGCTGAGTCGACCGACACCGGGAGTTTTCCGGCTGATCTGATTGTCAGTGACAGTCATATGACAGCCTTTATGCTTGCAACGCCGCCTCGGCGATTGGCTGGGGCACTCCGCATCTGTTCTCCATCAAAACCAGCACGCTTGCGCGTCAAAGTCCTTGGCAAGCGGCGCGGAAAAAACATAGATTGATCAGGCACACGGAACGCCGCACCGCAGCAATGCACGGCGTCACCGAACTGCCCGTGCACGTGCCATGGCGTTTGAGGTCTGGAAGTCACGTCATCAGCCGGGCTTCAATTTTTTGCGGCAGGCGCCAGCCCATCCGGCGGGAGTCTGTTGCCTGATCCGCGCCAGTCTTGCTGGATGCTCGAAAGTCTCGCTGTCGAGGTGACCACCATGGATGCAGGAAAACAACTCGTGCATGCTCACGAGGTCGGCGTCAAGACCGGCCTGGTGCTCCAGAAGCGCGTCAAGATCGCGCAGGAAGCTCTGGAACGCCGCGTCCAGGCCGCTAGCGGCGACGGTGAAGCCGGCGAGCCGGCCGCCAGGGCGCTGGCCGCTGCGGATCCCGTCAATGGCTTCGCCTACGCGGTGGATGCCGCGCAGCGCGCCATCCTGTTCTGGGACACGCTGCGCCAGCGCGGAAATCACTTTATCGAGCACGCCGCGGAGGGACTGAAGCCGGTTCTGCACTTCGAATACGAGTTCGTACTCGACGGCCGCAAGTTCGAGCGGCCGGTGAATTACGCGCTGCTGCGCATCACGCCGCCGGCGGGCGTGACCGTGGACGAGGCCCGCCGTCCCTACGTCATCATTGACCCGCGCGCCGGCCATGGTCCCGGCATTGGCGGCTTCAAGGACGATTCGCAGGTGGGCGTGGCACTGCGCGCCGGCCACCCGGTCTACTTCGTGATCTTCTTCCGCGACCCTGAGCCGGGACAGACCCTGCTGGATGTCTGCGAGGCCGAACAGCGCTTCGTGCGCAAGGTGCGGGCGCTGCATCCGGACAGCCCCAAGCCGGCCATTGTCGGCAACTGCCAGGGCGGCTGGGCAGCCATGATGCTGGCGGCGTCGAGCCCCGACGACACCGGCCCCATCGTCATCAATGGCGCGCCGATGTCCTACTGGAGCGGCGCCTGGAGCGAAGGCGAGGGCGATAACCCGATGCGCTACGCGGGCGGACTGCTCGGCGGTACCTGGCTGGCTTCATTCACCGCCGACCTCGGCAACGGCAAGTTCGATGGTGCTCACCTGGTCCAGAACTTCGAGAACCTGAACCCGGCCAACAGCCTCTGGGACAAGTATTACAACCTCTACAACAAGGCCGACACGGAGCCACCGCGATTCCTTGAATTCGAGCACTGGTGGGGCGGCTACTACCTGATGAACCGCGAGGAGATCGAATGGATTACCCGAAACCTCTTTGTCGGCAACAAGCTGTGGTCCGGCGATGTCAAGGACGCGAGCGGAAAAGGATTCGATCTGCGCGAAATCAGGTCGCCGATCATCCTGTTCGCCTCGATGGGCGACAACATCACGCCCCCGCAGCAAGCCTTCAACTGGGTCGTGGACCAGTACGCGAGTACCGAGGAGATCAAGGCGCGCGGCCAGGTCATCGTCGGCATGATGCACGAAAGCATCGGGCATCTCGGCATCTTCGTTTCGGGCAAGGTCGCCAAGAAGGAGCATGCGCAGATTGTCTCGGTGCTGAAGACGATAGAACTGCTGCCGCCCGGCCTGTATGGCATGGTCATTACAGAGCGGGATGAAAAGGACGAGCACGGCCAGGCGCTGTATGACGTCGCCTTCCACGAGCATCGGCTCGAGGATATCGTGGAGCGGCTCAATCGCTTCCAGCGTGTAGATGAAAGGCCGTTCGAAGCCGTGGCCGCATTGTCCGAATTCAACCAGCGCGCCTATGAACTATTCGCGCAGCCATTCGTGCAGGCAATGTCCAACGATATGTCGGCGCGCATGCTGCGCGCATTCCACCCCTTGCGGGTACAGAACTGGGCCTTCTCCGACATGAATCCATGGATGGCCTGGCTGGGCCCCGCCGCCGACGCCGTCAGGGCAAACCGGCAGGCGCTCGCGGCGGACAATCCGCTGCGCCAGCGCGAGCAGGCAGGTGCGGAGATGGTGAGCGCCATGCTGGACAACTATCGCGCGGTGCGCGACGCCATGACGGAGGCGTCCTTCTTCAATATCTACGCCAATATGTTCTCGCAGTATCTCGGCGACAAGGCCGGAACGCGGCCCGGCGCGCCAGTGATTGCCGAGCCCCGGGAGCTGCCGGAAGTCCAGCGAGCCCTCGCGGCCGTCAGCGAGGGCGGCTACGTCGAGGCGCTCGCTCGCGTGGCGTTCTTGCTGACCCGCAGCGGAGAACCATTGCCGCTTTCGCGGCTGGAGTTGCGCAAGGAGCTGGTCTCCGACTATGCCGAATACCTGCCCACGCTGGCGCCGGATGCGTGGCGCAGGATCCGGGGCCTGCAGGAAATCATCGTGCAACGCGCACCGGACCAGTCGATCAGGACGCTGCCGGCGTTGCTCCATGATCCCGCTGACCGCGAGCGCCTTCTGACCCTGCTCGACAAGCTGTCCACCGATGAGCACTTGCTCGGCAGCCAGCGCACGCCTGAGCAGGCCGCGATGCTGGCGCGCATCCGTGCCGCGCTGGCAGGAAAGCCGGAACCTGTCCGGCGTGCGGCCGGGTGACCACACAACGCGTTTGTGCGCCGATGCAACTGGAGCAGGAGAGTGGCCGATGGACAACAAGCACGAGAAGTACCAGCGCCTGATCGAGTATTGCCAGGCCATTCCGCCCACGCCGACCGCGGTGGCACACCCGTGTGACCAGAGTTCACTGGAGGGGGCGGTCGAGGCAGCAAAAATGGGGCTGATCGCTCCCATCCTGGTGGGGCCGCGCGAGCGCATCGAAGCGACTGCGAAGGCCTGTGGTCTGGACATCAGCCCCTATCCGATCGTCGATGCGCCACACAGCCACGCAGCCGCGGCGGCTGCGGTGGAACTGGTGCGCGAAGGCAAGGCCGAGGCGCTGATGAAAGGAAGCCTGCACACCGACGAGTTGATGGGGGCAGTAGTAAAGCGGGAAAGCGGCTTGCGCACCGACCGGCGCGTCAGCCATTGCTTCGTGATGGATGTGCCTGGCCATGAAGAGGCTTTGATCATCACCGACGCCGCAATCAATATCGCCCCCACGCTGGAGGAGAAGGCGGACATCCTGCAGAACGCGATCAATCTTGCCCATGCGCTGCACGTCAAGGAAGTCCGCGTGGCCGTGCTGTCAGCAATGGAAACCGTCAACCCGAAGGTGCCGTCAACCGTCGAGGCTGCGGCGCTATGCAAGATGGTGGACCGCCACCAGATCACCGGCGCGATCGTCGACGGGCCGCTGGCGCTCGACAATGCCATCAATCTGGAGGCGGCACGGATCAAGAAGATCGACTCCCCGGTGGCGGGCCGCGCCAACGTGCTGCTGGTGCCGGATCTGGAGGCGGGCAATATGCTGGCCAAGAGCCTTTCTTTCCTGGCGGGCGCCGATGCGGCCGGGATCGTGCTCGGTGCGCGGGTGCCAATCATTCTCACCAGCCGGGCGGACTCTGTACCCACCCGGCTGGCGTCCTGCGCGGTTGCCGCCCTGGTGGCGAAAGCCAGGCGCGAGTCCGCCAAGGTAGCGGGGTAATGCCATGGCCGACGTCATCCTGGTACTCAATGCCGGATCATCCAGCATCAAGTTCAGCGCCTTCGACGCCAACGACGATACGTTCGGGCTGGTCCTGCGGGGCAGCATCGACGGGCTCTACACATCGCCTGGCTTCCGTGCCATTGACGCGACTGGCGAGGAGGTGGAAACGAAGCAGTGGGGCGATGGTACGGAGCTGGGCCATGGCGGGGCGATTGCCTTTCTCGCCGATTTCCTGCGCGAACATCGCGAGGGGAACCGGCTGATCGCGGTCGGGCACCGGGTTGTCCATGGCGGCGTGCGCTTTACCCAGCCGGCGAAGATCAGCGCCGAGGTCATTGCGGCGCTGGCATCCCTGAGTCCGCTCGCGCCATTGCATCAGCCGCATAACCTCAGGACGATCCAGATCCTCGCGCAGCAGCGCCCGGAGCTGCCGCAAGTGGCGTGCTTCGACACGGCGTTCCACAGCACCCAGCCGGATGCCGCGCAGGCGTTCGCGCTGCCGGCTGAAGTGACCGAGCGCGGCGTGCGGCGCTATGGCTTTCACGGGCTGTCCTACGAATACATCGCCAGCGTCCTGCCCGGCGTGGATGCCCGGGCGGCGGCGGGGCGCACGGTTGTTGCCCACCTGGGCAACGGCAGCAGCATGTGCGCACTGGTGGCAGGGCGCAGCGTTGCCAGCACGATGGGATTCACGGCGGTGGATGGCCTGCCCATGGGCACGCGTTGCGGCAACCTGGATCCGGGCGTGATCCTGTACCTGATGGATGAACTGGGCATGGATGCCCGCGCCGTCGAGGACCTGATCTACCGCAAGTCCGGCCTGCTCGGTGTCTCGGGCATATCCAGCGATATGCGTGCACTGCTTGCCAGCGACGATCCGCGTGCCCGCTTTGCGGTCGAACTGTATACATACCGGATCGGACGTGAACTCGGTTCCCTTGCCGCCGCCGGGCAGGGGCTGGACGCACTGGTGTTTACCGCCGGCGTTGGCGAGCACGCCGTCCCGATACGGGAACAGGTGTGCCGGCAGGCGGCATGGCTGGGCGTGACGCTGGACCCCAGTGCGAATGCCTCCGGAGGACCGAAGATCAGCGCCCCCTCGAGCAAGGTTGCGGTGTGGGTGATCCCGACCAACGAGGAGCTGATGATCGCCAGACATACCAAGGCGGTGCTCGAAGGCGGCCAGGGCCATGCCGATCACGATTAAACGTGCCGGCGGGCTGTGCTGACCACACCTCGCTCACACATAGGGAAGGAGCGGAAAGATGACACCTGAGATACCCCGTCCGATCCTGGCCGGCGCGAAGGCGCTGGTCTGCGGTATCGCCAACGAACACTCGATTGCCTATGGATGCGCCAAGGCCTTCCGGGAACTGGGCGCCGAACTGGCAATTACCTATGCTAATGACAAGGCAAAAGGCTATGTGGAACCGGTGGCCCGTGAACTTGGTGCGCCCATTTTCATGCCGCTCGACGTCTCCAGCCAGGACGAAATGGAAGCTGTTTTCAGGCACATCGAGACCTTGTGGGGAAAGCTCGACATCCTGGTGCATTCGGTTGCATGGGCTCCGAAGGAGGACCTGCAGGCCGGGCTGCTCAACTGCTCCGCCGAGGGTTTCGCCAAGGCCATGGATGTCTCCTGCCATTCCTTCGTGCGCATGGCCAGGCTGGCAGTACCCCTGATGCGCGACGGGGGGACGATGTTCACCATGAGCTATTACGGCGCCAACAAGGTGGTGCCCAACTACAACGTCATGGGGCCGGTCAAGGCCGCGCTTGAGGCTGCTTCGCGCTATCTCGCGTACGAACTCGGACCCAGGGGTATCCGGGTGCACGCGATATCACCGGGGCCGCTCAAGACCCGGGCGGCGTCTGGCCTGAAGGATTTCGATCTGATGCTGAGCGATGCCGCCCAGCGTGCCCCGCTGGGCGAACTGGTCGACATCATGGATGTCGGCTTCACCTGCGCGTTCCTGGCGACTCCCTACGCGCGGCGCCTGTCCGGGGAGACGCTGTATGTCGATGGCGGCGTGAACATCATGGCGTAACGTGCCGCCACGGTGCATGAGGAGAGCTAACCATGTCCCTGTTGATGCTAGGTAATATCGATGCCGGTACCACCGATGAAGAGATCCAGGCGTTCCTGGCCAAGTACGGCTTCCCGCCATTCGACGAAATCGAGCACGTACCCGGTGATGGGACCCACCCGGCCGTAACGCTGACCTTTCAATCCCTCGATCCGGAAGCCTTGCGCAAGCTGCAACCGCGCATTCACCACATGTTCTGGAAAGGCCATGAGATCACCGCGCTGGTCTTGCAGGAGCGCTTTAGCTGAGCAGCACGCGGGCCATGTCGATGGGATTCCTGGGGTGGATGCGCCGGCGCGATCGCGGCGTCCATGCGCACGACAAGCAAGAGATTGCCGAACTGACGGAGCGCGTCACCCGGCTGAATCCGCGCTTGCGGCTGGTATCTCGCTACCAGCAGCGGCTTCGACCCTCGCTTGGGCAAGCGCTGGACTATGTGCGCGAACTCGTCCAGGGGCTTCCCGCCCCGCGCGAAGCCAGCACGCAGGCATGGGGTAGCGATCCCTACATTCAGGCGTTTTTCGGCACGCCCCGTGACGTGCAACTGGCCTTCAGCCGTTCTCCCGAACTGCGAGAGTTCTTCGAGCAGTCGCCCGATACGCTCGAGGCCTGTGCGGTGCTCGGGATGGAGATGACGGAGCGGCGCACGCTCGGCGTGGCGCTGGAAGGTGATGTCATGCGTACGGAAGTACCGCAGACCACCATCAGTTTCGGCGATCACAAAGTCAGGATCATTGCCGCCACCGATGCCGCCCTGCGCGAGGAAATCGTGCAGCGCATGTTCGATCAGTTCGGCATGGAAGGCCTGGCCCGTTTCGGAGCCGGCAAGTCACGCCGCGACGTCCTCGAGCGCGAGCGGGCGCTGCTTGTTGCGCGCCTGCGCCTGCTCCAGCGGCAAGGCACCGGCATGCGTTCCGTGTTTGGCGGCGACGGCGATGCGACGCCCGGCGAGCAAGCCAGGCTGAGCGAGCAGGTTGCCGAGAACGAGCGGGAGCTGGCGCAGTTCGGCCCGGAATCCGGGGCGCTGGACCGTCAGCTGGAATGCCTGGCCAAGGTATTCGCGGACGCGCGTTCCTGCTTTTCCGTGGAGAAAAGACATCTGCGGCTTAGTGCGATGAACGTGCTGCTCGGGCCCGACAGCGCGGCGCCGGCGCACGAGATCGACCTGCTTACCGCACACGTGCCGGGGGATCCGCCACTGGTGCGATCCTTCACGCTGGTACGGATCGCGCGCGCCGACATGCTGCCGGCTACCGCCCTGCTCGATGAGGCGGAGCGATTGCTTGGGGCGCCCTAGGTATGGTTCTTCGCCGATTTGTGGGGCTGTTGCAGATGGTGCCTGAGGGTAGTGGCTGCGGTTGGGCGCTGTCGAGGGTCGACGGCCTCAGGTTTCGCCCTGAAGGGGCGACCTACTTATATGAACGCGCCCCGGTTTGCAAGGTAAGACGAACATGCTGGCTTGAGCAGGACTGGTTGCAGACTTATATCCGGC
>NZ_JWMA01000028.1 GCF_000812465.1 Cupriavidus sp. IDO
CCATGTTGTCGAGGACATTACAAACAGCAGGGCCCCTTCGCTCCACCGGCGTTACCCGGCTTCACAGCTACTACGGACCCATCCGCCACCCTCTCGCCTTCGACCCACTTCCCGGGTTCGCCGGTTATAGGGCCTACCTTGCTCCGGCGATTTCGCGCCGGGACGAGGAGGGCTTCTCCAGTTGCTCAGCGTATCCTTGTCAGCATGCCGTCGGTTTCACCCCGCCGGAGGCATACGACGCATCAGTCAGGTTGCGTCGTATGCTGTTGTCTTCGCCCGATTTTTGAAGGCTCGACCTCCGGGGTAGCAGCTATCGAGGCCACATCTCCGTTTACTTGCGTTACAGCCTACTGACTCGCGATCGCCCCAAGGGCGACTTTGTCGATGGGCTTCAGCGTCCCAGTTTCCCGAGTACGCTGCCATCCAAGCTACGGGGCTCTGACTCTTACCCCGGCGGGCTTTCTTTCCCGCTGAATACGCCAGCCTTCGCTGGACGCACAAAAATCCGCCACATCCCTGGCAACCCATTGGTTTATCGAGGGAATCTAGCCTTTCCAGCACCCGGATGGCAAGATGCGTCGCAGCGGCAGTGCTCGATATCCGCGATGTTGCAGCGACTCCATTCCCTTCCATTTAGCCGCTGGGGATCGCCCTTACCCTGCAGTCGACCCCCGGCGTACTCTTACCGCAGTTTTCTGTCACCCGCTTCACGGCCAACATCTTGCCGCTGCGCGATCGGGTCAGCGGACGTTGCAAGGCTAGGCTTGCACCTCGCCCCATCTGCCTTCCATTGTTGCCTTGGCGATACGCACCTGAACTCGCTTCACGTCCTCGCATCTCATGGCGAAATGCGGCATTCGTGAAATAGTCGATCAGGAAGTGGCAGCACGCGCTGAACCGCGGCGAAGCGGTGCACATCGTTCAGCGGGTGATCGCTCGTCGAGCGTGTGCGATTCGCGGGCATCCTGTCGCATCCAAGCTGCGTGGCCAACCCAATCGCCTGCCGTCAACCGGGTGAGGCCAGATATTCGCACGCACAGACCTGATGCGCATAAACCTTAGGCTGTCGCCGAACTATTGTGCGCAGCGAAGCGATCGTCGGCCTCGGACACCGAGTCTTGTGCCCAGATATCGCCAGGAACAGGAATCCCCTACTTCGAAGGGTTCGGCGCCTCCAGCGCGCGGGTAAAATCAGATTGCGGCGCACAATAGGGCAAGAATGCGCTTCGCTCAGGGTCAATACTTCACTGCTAAGCCGCGATGGTCTATTTGCTAACGTTCGTCGCCTTCGAGGCGGCATGGTTCGTTCCATTCCGCGCTGTGTTCAGGTCTGCGCGTTTCGGCCTTCTTGAAAGGGAAAGCCACACGAAGGCGCCATGACGAAGAGGAAGCCGCTGGTGTGGAGGACCTGGACTTCAGCGCCAGGAAGAAGGCGCTGTGAGAGGCCAGCCCAAATCGCGCCCGCATGCATTCGAGCCTGCTTTACACAAAATTCCGACAACTGATCGAGGCGAAATGCCACCGGGCAAGCATCGAACTGCTCCGAATTAATCCAGCCGACACGTTGACCATCGGGCAGCGCAATACGCCTCGCGAGGTGGCTGGAGCGTGCAGGCTGCCGCGTCGGAGGTAACTGCGCGCCGCAGGCAGAAGTTGTGGGCTGAGCCATTGAGACGACGGATCAGGGAGATGGCCAAGCCGATCATTGATAACGAGTTGCGGAAGCTAATTGAACCACTAAACACTCAAAAGGAACACCGGACATGGACAACCGCGTTACCAAGGCCGTCTTCCCCGTCGCGGGACTGGGCACCCGCTTTCTCCCCGCCACCAAGGCGAGCCCGAAGGAAATGCTGCCGGTGGTGGACAAGCCACTGATCCAGTACGCCGTGGAGGAAGCCATGGCCGCTGGCATTACCGAGATGATCTTCGTCACGGGCCGCTCCAAGCGCGCCATCGAGGACCATTTCGACAAAGCCTTCGAGCTGGAAGTGGAGCTCGAGGCCAAGAACAAACAGGCGCTGCTGGACGTGGTCCGTTCTATCAAGCCGGCCAACGTCGCGTGCTACTACGTGCGCCAGCCCGAAGCACTGGGCCTGGGCCACGCGGTGCTGTGCGCCGCCAAGCTGGCGGGCGACACGCCTTTTGCCATCATGCTGGCCGACGACCTGATCGACGGCAATCCGCCGGTGATGAAGCAGATGGTCGAGATCTACAACCACTACAACTGCTCGGTGCTGGGCGTGGAAGAGATCGCGCCGGAGCAGAGCCGCTCCTATGGCGTAGTCGACGGACGCGAATGGGACGAGGGCGTCATCAAGATGTCCGGCATCGTAGAAAAGCCGGCGCCGGAAGATGCCCCCTCCAACCTCGGCGTGGTCGGCCGCTACATCCTGACGCCGCGCATCTTCGACCGCCTGCGCGAACTGAAGCCGGGGGCCGGCGGCGAGTTCCAGCTGACCGACGGGATCCAGTCCCTGCTAAGCCAGGAGCAGGTGCTGGCCTATCGCTACCAGGGCCGCCGCTATGACTGCGGCAGCAAGCTGGGCTACTTGAAGGCCACTGTCGAGTATGCGCTGAAGCACCCGGAAGTCGGCGCCACCTTCCGCAGCTACCTGGAGCAGCGTGACCATCATCTGGCTGACAGCGTGGTTGCCTGACAAGGCTGCCTGCCATTGAGTATGGTGAGGGGTACCCCCTCAGCCCTCTCACATCACCGTACGTGCGGTCCCGCATACGGCGGTTCACAAACAAGACTGCAAGCGTCACTGCGTAGGGTTGGTCCTGTTTTCGGCACGGTTGGAGCTGAGATAAACATGCTGATCAACTTCTCGTAGTGCACGCGAGAAGAACCCCGTCGTTTTCCTTCATCCAATCACAATTCAATACAAACGGCGCGCGAATCCCCGTCTGCTTCCGCAGCTTCTTCGGAAACATGGCGATTCTTCAGGCGGCTGTGCATAGCCTCGCATCGCTTCAACAGCGTTGCGGTGGGCTCCTCTGCAGGGCTGGAAATGCCAGCCGTAGTGGCAATGCGCAGATATGCTTGCCGGAAGACTACGGCCACGATAACGATGAGCGTACCGATGCTCAATGCTCGAACTGCAAGCTGGATGTATTGCGACATAGCGAAATCGGCAAAGAGAAGGACCGAGCCTGGATCTCGAATTCAGAACCCAGAGAAGCGAATGCCGATCGAGCCGTAGCCGTAGTACCGGTCCAGCTTGCCAGCGGTCGTGGCGTTATAGAGGAACGGGATGGTGCCGACGAAGTTATACAGCGACGCCTGGCCGCGCAGGAACACCTCCACGTTCTTCACTACCGCATACGATAGCTCCAGCCCCAGCGTATGGTTCGAGCGAATCGGCGAGTAGCCATAGGTTTTCGCGCGGCTATCGACATTGCTGCGCAGCAGGTATTGGAACTGGTAGCCCAGCCGCGCGGCGAAGTTCTCGTACTTCCAGCGCCATGAGCCGCCCAGGTTCAGGTAGCCGGCGGTGTAATTGAAATCGTCGTTGAAATTGATCCCGAACCGGCTGGCATCAACTGCGAACGAGGCCGACTGGAGGGTGGCATTGCCAGCGCGGCACGGTGCGGCCAGCGCGCCGTTGGCGATATTGTCAGAGCCGATGGAGACATTGAAGTTGCAATTGCCTTGCTGCAGACGGGTATTGATGCTTCCGATGCTCACACGGCCGATCCCGAGCCCGACGAAACCCGTGAGCTGATTGCGCTCGGTCAGATCGCCCGAGAAGATGACGTCGGCCTGGCCCTGGACGTCATTCGCGTTGTTCACCGTGAGGCTGTTGAAGGTCGTGTTGCGAACCGTGACCGGCGTCGTGCGGTTCAGGCTGCCGGCGTGGTCTCCCCATAGCGAGAAGCGAAGCATGATGCGATCGCGCGCGCCGGGCTCGGCCAGCGGGTCGTAGTGCATGGCCAACATCCAGCTGTCGATCTGGTTGTGGTCTTGTCCGTAATCAATACCGCGGCGCCAGTAGGTGGCCGACCCCGACCAGGACGGCGAGAACTTGTAGCCCAGCATCAGCTTGCCACCGCGATAGTCGCCGGCGTTGTCCGACACGGGGCCCTGCCGCCCGCGCAGGTTGAAGACATCCACGGTGCGATTGACCATGTCGTAGCTGGCCTCCACCCGCACCGAGGTGAACTCGCCCGTGGCGGGCTCTGCCTGCATGAACACATCGTCCGGAGCGGCGCTGGCCGCGCCCGCGCACGACAGGCCCAGCATCAGGGCGCAGGCTTGGTCCAGCCCGCGCTTGCGAAACAGCTGCATAGGAAACTCCGAGGCCGCCGGGCAAGCCTCATGCGTGGCGCGCCCCAGGGGGCTCGACGCAGACACAAAAAGAACCCGGCCACCCGTGGCATTGCCCTGAGGCATGCGTCCGGATGACCGGGTGCATGGCCTTCCCCATCCAGGCGGAAGGCACCACCACGAGTCGGTCACGGATTGAGCGTAACCGTGGTCTTGAGGCCGTCGCCGGTCACCTTGGCTGCGGCGGTCCTCACCGACGCCGTCTTGGCGTTTTCCACGTTGCCGTCTACCAGCGCACCCAGCTTCACGTCCTTGCCGCTAATACCTGTCAGCGCAAACGTCACGGGGAACGTGCTGGGCGACCTCGGCGTGAGGGCGTCAGCCTGCGCCTGGCTCAGCGCACCGGCAGACTTCAGCTTGCCGAGGAACACGGTGAACGGCAGGTTCAGCGAGCCGCCGTTGGTGCTGTCGAACAGATTGTCCGCCACGGAATTCGTCAGGCTTGCGGCAGCCGACACGTTGCCGCTGAGCTCGAACGAATAAGTCGTGTTGGCCGGCACCACCACATTCACCAGTTGCGACCCGTTGAACGTCAGCGTTACGTTCTCGATGATGACGTCGACCTGGGTGCCGCCGTAGGTATAGCTCAGGCCGGCACGCACTTGCGACGGGCCGCCACTGAAGGCATCACCATTCTGCGTCAGCGCGACCTTGATCGAGCTCAGCGTGCCGCCCGTGACCGAGATCGTGTCGGTGATCGGGTAAGCCTGGCCGTTGATCGTCAGGTTCGACAGCAGGACGTAGTTGGTCAGCTTGACCGCGTTCGCCACGTTGTTGATCGCTGTGCTGTCCACCGCGCTGCCCAGGTTCGCGGCTGCATCCTGGATCGCCGTGGTATTGCCGGTCGACACGGCGTCGCCGAGCGCGGCCAGCTTGGACGCGTTCGACGCATCGGTCAGCGCGGCCGGCGTCACAGCCTTGACCAGCGCCGTGGTCGTCGTGGTCTGTGCGCTCTCTGTCACGACGTTGATCGATCCGCTCGCCTTCAGCTTCGACAACGTATCGGCCGGGCTGCTGCTCAGCGCGATGTCGTCCAGCGCTGTGTTCACGCTCGACACCTGGCTCGTGATCAGCGGGGCGGCCAGTGCGGCCACGTTGGCTGCCACGGCGGCAATGTTCGACTGCAGGCTCGCGGGCAGGCCGCTCTGGGCGTTCTGCACAGCGCCAGACACCACGGTCGTCACCAGCGCGCTGCTGGTCAGGTCAGCCGTGCCCGACGCGCTGGCCACGGCGTTGGCAACCGCCTTGGCAGCCGCCGCGGCCGCAGCCTCGGCGGTCAGCGTGCCACCCGTAGCCAGGCCCGTCAGCGTCTTGGTAACCTGGTCGACCAGTTGCTGTACCACGACCGCCGCCTTTAGCGTGGCCGCGTCCTGCATCGGGTCCAGCGTGGCCAGGTCCTTGCCTGCCAGGCCGAGCTTCGCCGCCAGTGCAGCGGCCTGCGTCGGGCCGAGTTGCGCCACCAGCGTGGTCAGCGGCGAGATCACCGGTGTCACGCCCTCCTTGTATGTCACCGCCGGTGCCTGCAGCACCCCCGTGAACGGCTGGTTAGTACCGATATCGGTGCCGCCGGTCACCTTGAGCGCGCTCGTGGTGCAACCAGCAGGGAAGGTGAAGTCGCCGGTTGCATTCGTCGTCGCGGTCTTGTTGCCGCAATCGAGGAAGGTGACCGTCGCGCCAGACAGGTAGAAGTCCACCGCCTTGCCGCTCACGGTGACAGAAGGCTGGGAAGGCGTGGGCGAATTGTCGCCGCCACCACCGCAAGCAACCAGCGTTGCTGCGGCGGCAGCCATGATGCCGAGGGTGAGGATGTTCCGGGTATTGGTTTGCACGCTGCTCTCTCCTGAGATCGATACTTCGGTACGTCGATACATGGTGGGGAATCCTGCGACGGAATACTGTTGCGCACAGTCTCCGGCGCCCTACGCTGCCCTGTCGTGCCACGCTCCAGCTTGCAAGCGGATCCTGCTGCGGCAGCTTGCAGTTCGCGCCAGCACACAGATAAACAAATCCCCAAATCGGTGTCACCCCTACTTGGCGGGGGAAAGCCTTTGCTTGCGCGCAGTCCCGTAAGCCGCCTTGCGGCATCGCCGACGCACGCTCGCCATGACTCACTACGGCCTCGCTAACAGGCGTCTGCACCGGAGCAGAGCGCTGGAAAATCGTTCGGTCCCAGCCAGCCGGCAATGTATTGCCCCATCGCGTCAAGCAACACGTCAGATGTCAGTCCCGTTGCGCCGGCCAGCGCCGGACAGATGATCCAAGTGGTGCCGTCGCGCTCCAGCACGCGCAAGGTCTTGGGCAAGTCAGCGGGCTGGAGGATGTGGTCGGCGCCGCGCACATCCCCGAGAGCGAACGCCTGCACGAAATCGTCGGCGTGCCGCTCGCCCAGGCATACCACCACCTTTGGCTTCCAGAGCCGGCGGATCCTGTCGATGAAGGCGAAGCGCTCACCTTCGCGGCAAAGGTCGACGTAACGCTGCTTGGGCACAAGCTCCGGCTGGCCGCGGAATGCCTTCGACCACGGTGTCTGGTTAATCAGGCGCGCTGGCAGGGGAAACAGGCTGAGCTTGAACTCCGCGCCGTCCGGCGCGTACAGATGATGCTCGAAGTAATGCCTCCAGTCCCGCTCGCCCAGGGACGTATTGAAGATATGTGCGCGCGCTGCGGCCATGATCCTTGCAATCTTCTGGTGCGACTGCCAGCGCTCCATGTGCTCGCGATGCTTGTGGCGGTACGCAGCGTCCCACGCACCGGGCTGCGCATGCGGAACCAGCGGCGCCACCAGCGACTCAGCCCTCGGATGCGGCGAGCTGTCACAGAACCATACCGCCGCGTCCGGATTACCCCCTTCCATCCCTACGTACGACGCGAAATACTCTTCCAACTGATCACGCGTAAACACTGTATTAAGTTCTTTTTTCATGCCACTACCGCGTGGTTGAGCGAAGGATGCAAAAACGCCGTGTGTGATCAGGTTTTGTGCACCACACAAACTATGCGGTCCCGGATTCTGCACGCTAATCGGCCTGTTTTCACCCCCCGTTCGAGGGATACGTTGTCATCTCGTTTCCCTTCTTGAGCGGGGTAACGTTCAACACAACGACGCGGCAAATACGCGCGCGCGAGACGGCCTCGATGACCCTCGCAGCAAGCCAAGGTACGAGCGTCCCCGCATAACACGCGCGCGCTTTAATCTTGGGTTAAAGTAGCGCTCCCTCGTGTGCCAATGTTCTTGCCGATCGGCACACTCACCAAGCTTCGCGTCATCGATCGTGTCAAACGCCCCTGCCCCACCGCGCCACGCTACCCGGCCCACGCGCGGCGAACTCGAACGTTTGCCGCACAGCTACTTCGAGGTAGGTGCCGGTGGATCACAGGCCGCCCGGGGCCAGATACTTGCGTGGCGACAACGCGTCGGACACGTCATGGACCTGGAAGTCACGCGAGACAGCCTCATCGCGCCCTTCCACGGAGCCATCGATCGCTACCTGATCGAGAACATGTCTTTCACGGACTGCCGCTGTGATCGCGTCACGCTGCAACGCAGCCTCGCGCGTATCTCGACTGACTCGGCACGGCATCACGCGATACAGGTCTTCGTCGAAGGCAGCGCCGGCGTGGTGGCCGGCGAGCGCCGCAATCCTCAGCCGCGCCACGGCGGTATTCTGCTGACGGACCTTGGGCAGCCTATTCAGATGCGGCGCGAGGCAACACGCGCGCTCTCATTCTTCGTGCCGCGCATAACGATGGATGCGATTTTCATGGAAGCCGAGGCCGCGCACGGACGCATCGTGGAGACCGACACACCGCTGAGCCGACTGGCCGTCGCACACGCCGTCGCGCTCAGTCGCGATCTGCCAACGATGACACCCGAGGCCGCCGTACACGCCATGCGCACCGGCGTGGAGCTGCTGGTCGGGGCCCTGCGCCAGGGCGTGGGCTTGGACGGCAGTACTCGCGCCGCGGTGCGCAGCGCCGTGCTGGGACGCGCCCGTCGGCTGATCGACGCCGACCCTGGCCAGGCCGGACTGTCACCCGCCAGACTGCTGGCAAAGCTGGAAATCTCGCGAGCCACCCTTTACCGCTTGTTCGAACCCGAAGGCGGCGTGCAGGCCTATATCCGCAAGAGCCGTCTGCGGGCTGCCGCGCAGGACCTGGTGCGTTACCCTCACCTGGCTGTCAACGACATCGCCTACGGCCTGGGCTTCAACAGCCCGTCCGACTTTACGCGCGCATTCCGCCGCACCCTCGGCATGTCGCCGCGCGACCTGCGGGCCTACGCCGCCGACGCCGGCAACCGTGCCTTCTGGCATGCCGCGAACGCAGTCCAGGGCAAGGATTATCAGCAATGGATGCAGCGTCATGCCGCGTGATGGCACCACGGCGGCGGTGGCCAGACGGTGTCACACCGCGGCTTCGGCCTCTTCCTGCGGATGTCGCTCGGGCTCTTCCGGCCGCATCTGGAAGTCGGCGATCGTCAGCCACTGGCTGATGAAGTGCCCCATCGCATTCAGCAGGACGTCTGATGCCAGGCCGGCAGCGCCGGCCACCGCGGGACAGATGATCAGGTGCGTGCCCTGGTCCTGGTAGACGCGCAGTACCCGCGCCTGGTCGGCCGGCTTCAGCAAATGGTCGGTGTACGGCAGGCCGCGCATGCCAAACGCGTGCAGGTAGTCATCCTCGTGACGTTCGCCCAGGCAGATCACTACCTTGGGGCGCTGGCGCCGGCGCAATGCCTCGATAAAGCGGAAGCGCCCCCCGTTGCGGCACAGTGACAAGTAGTTGACCTTGGGGTTGAGCTGAAGCTGCGCACCATACAGCCGCTTCCAGGGCAGCCCGTTGTCCGCGCGAATCGGCAGCGGAAACAGGCTCAGCTTGAACTCCCACCCGCGCGCACGGTAGAGATACTCGGCAAGATAGCGCTGCCAGCTGCAGTTATCGCGCCGGCCGAACAACACCATTTCCCAGGCCGCCGAGATGATGCGCGCGATGCGCTGGTGCGTCTGCCACCTTGCCATATCGCGTGCATGAGCGACACGAAAATGCGCGTCCCAGGCGTTGGGAACTCGCTGCGGAGCCAGCGGCGCCTCCAGCGGCAAGCCCACCGTGGTAGGTACATGATCGCAAATCCAGACCGCTGCCGCCGGGTTGCCTCCCTCCATGCCCACGAAGGAAGAAAAATAGGCGTCCAGCTCATCGCGGGTAATAACGTTCCCTTTCATGTCTTGCTGCATCCTGCTGAAGATTGCCGTGACACCGGCTTGAGATCGGCACTACCGCGTTGCGCGCAATGCCGACGCAAGATTTTAGCCGTGGCGGTCCCTTGCACTTGACCATGCGTCTCAAAATGGTAGGGCACGATGCAAAGATGCCACGCAAACATCGCCACGCTTTCCCTTCTCATGCAGGGTACCGACGGGTCACGCTGCACCGCACTATTCGCCCCTGAAGACACAAAGCACACCGGCGCGAGCGCGCCGGCAGGAAGAGAGCGTTGCAGTTCCAGGGACGGCCCTCAAGGATGCGGCCGGTGGCCGGTCACTAGCTGACCGCGGCCACACCATGAAACCGACTGCCGCAAAGCAGTCCCGCACGACTCTGCTGTGTCCGCGCCAAGAGCATGCACACCAAGATGCATGCCAGCGACGAGCCTGGCTGCCACTGTGCGCGGCCTGCAAGTTCGGAGGAGACAACAAGAGGCATGGGCACTCGCTTGAGCGCCCATTACGCGAACGCTTCAGGGGAAGCAAATGGGTGTCTATCGCGATATGTTTGCCAGGCATCACGATCAGCTCGCGCTGATGGTTCGCCTGCTCGACGCCGGCGCCATCTGGCTGGCGGCAATACTGGCCACCGAAGCGCGCTTTGCCAGCGCGCACGCCCCTATCCACCTGTTCGTCCAGTACTTTGGTTGTGCGATCGCCTTCATTGTGTTGCCCGGGTTCGACCTCTACAGCTCATGGCGCGGCCGCAGCCTGTTCTCGCTCGCCACGCGCCTGCTGTCCGCGTGGAGCCTGGTCTGGCTGATCAGCATTCTGCTGACCTACCTGTTGCACCAGGCCGACTCCCTCTCCCGCTTGTGGATGGTGTACTGGTACGCCTTCTCGCTGGCCGGCCTGCTGGCCCTGCGTGTTGCCAGCCGCGTCGTGCTCAACCTGGTGCGCGTCACCGGCGCCAACAGCAAGCGCGTGCTTATCGTTGGCTATGGCCGTACCGGGCAGGAAATGTACCGCCGCGCGACCGCCAGCCACGCCACCGGATACAAGATCAGCGGCATCTACGCGACCGAAGGCGAGCCCACGCCGGAAGGACGCCGCCGCATCACCGACAGCGCCCAAATCGCCGATTTCGCGCGCGAGCATGAGATCGACGAAATCTGGCTCACCCTGCCGATGAGCGAGTACCGCCTGATGCAGGAGATCAACTTCTCCCTGCGCAATGACTTCATCGACATCAAGTGGATGCCGAGCGTGCTCGACTTCGACCTGCTCAACCACAACGTCGGCAACTTCCTCGGCATGCCCGCGGTGGAAATGAACAGGCCGCCCGCGCTCGGCGTGCGCGGCACGATCAAGGCCATCTTCGACCGCGCCTTTGCCGCGCTCGTACTCATCGCCCTGTCGCCGCTGTTCCTGATCATTGGCATCCTGATCAAGCGCGACTCCCCGGGCCCCGTCTTCTTCAAGCAGGAGCGCCTTGGCATGGACGGCCGCGTCATCCACGTCTACAAGTTCCGCAGCATGAAGGTCCACGCCGAGCATGGCACCGTCACGCAAGCCACCAAAGGCGATAGCCGCATCACGCCGATCGGTGCCTTCCTGCGCCGCACCAGCCTGGATGAGCTGCCGCAGTTCATCAATGTGCTCAGGGGCGAAATGAGCGTGGTAGGCCCCAGGCCGCACGCCATGGCGCATAACAATATGTACAAAGAGCAGTTGGACTTCTACATGATGCGTCACCGCGTCAAGCCCGGCATCACGGGCTGGGCCCAGATCAACGGCTACCGCGGCGAGACCGACACCCTGGACAAGATGGCCAAGCGGGTGGAGCACGACATCTTTTATATCCGGAACTGGTCGTTCTGGATGGATGTGAGGATTATTTTCTGGACGGCGTTCAAGGGATGGACGGGGCGTAATGCGTATTGATCCGTCGCGTCCGAGCCACAAAGCTACAGGGCTGGTCACGCCGCGGGGCAGGCTATATCTTGCGGCCGCCATCGCGTTCTTCCTGACCATGCTTGTGGTGGGAAGTATCCCGGGCAAGGCGCAGGCGCTCAACCGGGAGTATGGCGACAAGCTGATGCACCTGTGCGCGTACGCCTGCCTGGCTGGGGCCATTTTCCTGGCCTTTTCGCGGCACCGGGCCGTCATCACGCTGGCTAGCGTCGCCATGCTGGGCAGCCTGGACGAAATCATCCAGGGCTTCTTTCCATACCGCTCGTCCAACCTGGCCGACCTGCTTACGGACCTGGCGGCAGCGTTAGCCGCCATTGCCGTGCTCTCGCTGGTCAATGCATTCGTAAACGCAATGGCGCGCAAAGACGCCGGCGCTTCATATCGATCTCCTCCTCCCTCGACCTGCGCACATGAAGATCACCATCATCGGTAGTGGTTATGTAGGCCTTGTTACCGGCACCTGCCTGGCTGAGCTCGGCAACGATGTCCTTTGCCTGGATCTTGACGCCACCAAGATCGAGATGCTCAACGCCGGCGAAGTCCCCATCTACGAACCCGGCCTGAAAGAACTCATCGCGCGCAATCATGCCGCCGGCCGCCTGCGCTTCACCAGCGACATCGAAACCAGTGTCAGCTTTGGCGATATCCAGTTCATCGCCGTGGGCACCCCGCCGGACGAAGACGGCTCCGCGGATCTGCGCTACGTCCTTTCCGCCGCCCGCAATATCGGGCGATACATGACCACCCCGAAGGTCGTGGTGGACAAGTCGACCGTACCCGTGGGTACTGGGGCCAAGGTCAGGGACTGCATCGCCGCGCAACTGCAGGAACGCGGCCTGCCGGCGCTCGACTTTGCCGTGGTCTCGAACCCCGAATTCCTCAAGGAAGGCGCCGCGATCGAGGACTTCATGCGCCCCGATCGCATCGTCATCGGCACTGAGCCCGGTGTCTCCGGACAAAAAGCATGGGAAATCATGCGCTCCCTGTATGCGCCCTTCACGCGTAACCATGACCGGATCCTCAATATGGATGTTGCGTCAGCCGAATTCACCAAGTACGCCGCAAACGCCATGCTGGCCACCCGTATCTCCTTCATGAACGAGCTGGCCAACCTGGCGGAAGTGGTTGGCGCAGACATTGAACTGGTGCGTCAGGGCATTGGCTCTGACCCGCGTATTGGCTATAGCTTTCTGTATGCGGGAACTGGCTATGGTGGCTCGTGTTTTCCTAAGGATGTCCAGGCGCTGGAGCGTACTGCGGCTGAGTATGGGCAGACGTCACGCATCCTGGCCGCTGTTGAGGCGGTGAACCAAGACCAGAAGCGCGTCTTGGTACAGAAGATTGTCAAGCACTATGGCGAGGACCTTACTGGCCTCACGTTTGCGCTCTGGGGCCTTGCCTTTAAGCCCAATACCGATGACATGCGCGCTGCGCCAAGTCGCGTGATTATTAAGGAGCTGGTACAGCGTGGCGCCCGCGTGCAGGCCTTTGACCCGGTGGCAATGGAAGAGGCGAAAAAAGCCGTCCAGAGCGATTTGGTTTCCGAGCCGCGTGCGATAAATCGCGTGCGTTTTATGCCAACCCAGGAGACCGCCCTGGAAGGCACGGACGCCCTGGTGGTAGTAACCGAGTGGAAGTCATTCCGGTCCCTAGATTTTAAAGCGATTAAGGAATCCCTTCGCTGCCCCGTGATCTTTGACGGACGAAATCTATATCCGCCCGAAGAATTAAAAGCTGCGGGCATAGATTATTACCCGATAGGTAGAAGCACAATCTTGACGCAAGCGACATCGGCCTCCGAAGAGCTTATGTCAGTAACAAGCAAGTCGCACGCACGCATATATACCGGAACCACCGACTGAGCTACTAATGACGATCAGAGTATTAATGGCTGGTCCAGCCCTGAACTCTAAGGGTGGAATGGCTTCGGCAGCTCGAAACATAATTTCCGCGGTCGGCGACGACTGCGAAATCACCTTTGTCGAAACGCATCATACAGGCAGCCAATTCACAAAGTTAGCGGGTTTTACTAAGCGAATGGCTTCCATCCCCTCTCTAATCCGCCGCAGTCATTTCGATCTAGCGCATCTGCACGTAGCGAAAGGGGGAAGCATCGTCCGGAAGGCCTTGCTGCTAGCGCTTCTCCGAGCCCATGGAATACCAACAATATGCCACTTTCACTCAGGAGCAATCGAATCCATCTCAAAGAGATCGGCAGCTACTCGACTGCTTCTAAGGATCATTACAAAAGCAGCGTCTTTCAACATCGCTTTGAGTCCACACTGGGGAAAGTTCTACGCGAACTTCTGCGCAGAAACTAAGATTAAAATAATAAGAAATTGCGTTCCGGAATCTTCCCCTCTCCCGGTAGCTTCGGATAGAGCTTTCGCTCGCCCACTATTTTTCTTTGCCGGTACGCTAGTCTCCGCAAAAGGGATCCATGAGCTAATTGACGCCGCGCAAGGACTTTGTTCATCCGGCATCAAATTTGACCTCATAATAGCAGGCGAAGGTATCGAACGATCTGATTTACTGTCGAAAATTTCCAAGCGAGATCTGGCAGGACAAGTACACCTCGTTGGTTGGCTGGACCAACAACAACGCGATGAGTACATAAATAACGCCACCGCAGTGCTCTTGCCGTCCCACTTCGAGGCACAGCCGATGATAATCATAGAGGCATTCGCTCTAGGTACACCCGTGATCGCTAGCCGCGTCGGCGGAATCCCTGAGCTTTTCGATAATTGCGAACCTGGCATACTAATTACCCCACGGTCGGTACCGGCACTACAGGGGGCAATGCTTGAACTTATAGAAGACCCCACAAAGCGAACTTCAATGGGTAACGTGGCCCGGCATCTATATGAGGTACATCACTCGTTTTCGAGTACCCGATCAATTCTGATTGACCTTTATCGAACGATCTCAGAAAAGACACATACGCCGCCAGAGAATCCAGATGAAAATTCGTTGATCGCCTCGCAGAATACGTAGTCGACTCGACTTTTCAATGATCTCGAAGACCAAACGAAACAACTCGGTAGTCGCATTTTATCTACCGAACTTATGTCATGGGGGCGCGGAGCACGTGGCCGTAACGCTCGCCCGCGAGTTCGCCGCAAACGGAATCTCGGTGTACTTTCTATTACAGGAGGCACGTGGCGAACTCATTGCAGAAGCCCGTACATTCTCCAGAGTTATCGATCTCGAAGCGACATCGACAAAGGCCTCCATCATTCCGATTATCAAATCAGTGAGGACCTATGGTATTACTCACCTGGTATCGTTTCTGACCCACCAAAACATGCTCGCAGCGGCTATCGCAATGCTTGGCCTGCTAAAATGCAAGATATATCTTACGGAGCATAGCGCCATTGAGCATTGGCAAGATCTTTTCGGGCGAAAACACAAGCTCTTCCTATACGCCGCTAGATTTCTATTTAGGTTCGCGGATAATTTAATATTTGTCTCCCACGGAATTTCGAGAGATTTTGCGCAACGGGGTTTTCATAGAATCCCCTCAACAATAATACACAACCCCCTAAACAAGGCGAAAAAATCAAAAACGTTCGAAGCATCGAAAGATAACTCCGTGCCCACCGAACTCAAGAATAAGACCATACTCTTCGTCGGACGCTTAACTTTCGTCAAGAGAGTAGATTTACTTCTTCATGCCTTGGCGAAGATAATTCCCGAGTTTCCATCCGCACGACTTCTAATCGTTGGAGATGGCCCAGAGGCGCAGAATCTTAAGACCTTGGCACGCGAACTAGCGCTGGAGAACTATGTATCTTTTGAGGGATTCCAAATTGACACGCGTTGGTACTACAGCACATCGGACGTATTAGCCCTTACATCCGACCATGAAGGTCTCTCAAACGTCTTGATCGAAGCGCTGTCAGTTGGAATAAGAATTGTCTCGACAAACTGCCCACATGGTCCCTCAGAAGTACTCCTGGATGGAAAGCTCGGTACCCTGGTCGAACCAGGAAACGTCGACGCTATTAGCGAGGCTATTCTAAAAAGTCTGAGAGACAATGACATGACGTCAAAGACCTCTCTCTTCCAGAAGCAGAAGGCACGTGCACTCGACTTCGAATCCAGCCGTATTGCCGTTCGTTATTTGCAGACCCTCGGGATTCCCATCTAATGAGAAAGAAGACTTTGCTAGTATGCTCTGGCGGTGGACATCTAGTGCAGCTCTCCCTGCTCTCGGAAGCATTCGCGCAGCATGATGTAGTTTGGGCTGTTGCGGATGGTAGCCAGCCGCCAGAAAGGATTTATAAGTATTGCCTAGTGGATGCCAATAAAGAAACACCGGCAAAGTTAATCAAACTCGCTTTCCAGGTACTGCGAGTGGTACGATGCGAAAAGCCTCAGTTGATTGTATCGACAGGAGCAGCCCCGGGACTATTTGCAATCCTATTCGGAAGAATGTTGGGAGCGCAGACACTTTGGCTCGACAGCATTGCCAACTCCGCACAGGTCTCGTTGTCCGGCCGTCTTGCAAAACACTTAGCCAACGTAACCCTAACGCAATGGCCGCACCTTGCAGAACAAAACAAAAAAATGGACTATTGGGGCCAAGTCTTATGATACTAGTAACTGTGGGAACTCAGAAATCATTTGATCGCCTGATTCGTCTAGTAGACTCTTGGGCGTCGTATAAGACACTCCCTCCAATATACGCTCAAATTGGCAATGGTGGAGACTACATCCCATCGATGTTCCCCTATCACCCCTTCCTCCCAAAGTCTAGGCTCGAAGAACTCACTCAGCAAGCGACCCTAATAATATCGCATGCCGGTATGGGCAGCATCTTGACCGCGCGTCAGCATCGTAAGCCAATCCTCGTAGTCCCCAGACGCGAGGATCTGAATGAGCATCGCAATAACCATCAATGTGATACTGCTCGCAGCCTAGAGGACACTCCGGGACTTTATGTGTGCTGGAATGACAAGGACTTCGACAACATTGCCGAATCTGCCCTTTATGCGCCACGTGACTTATTCAACCATCAATACTCAACGCAGCTAGGCACTCTGATTAACAAACTCAAAAACTGGGCGAATGCAACATGATTCCATTTTCTTAATTCTTAAAGATCCTCGGTAAACCGCCACAAGCCAAGTAAATACGCAATCAAATGATTGTTATGAAGCGCTCCATAGATCTTATTAAAAGTGATTTATACCGCCACGCTGGAAATACGAGATTTTCCGCTTTTCTAAGGCACTACGTTCTTACCGCAGGCTTCAATTACATGGTCTGGCATAGGCTCGGCTCACAAACATCGTTCAAGCCACTACGAGCAGCATTTTTTTTTATACTTCAACGGAAACAACTACGCTTCGGAATACAGATTCCCCTTCGGACAAAAATTGGCTTCGGATTCTATATTGGACATTCTGGAAATATCGTTGTTAGCTCAACGGCAAGTTTCGGCAGTAATTGCAATATATCGCAAGGGGTTACGGTTGGTTCAAATCTCGGCAAAGCGGCAACAATTGGTAGTGGAGTTTATATTGGCCCCAACGCGTGCATTATCGAAGCGGTATCGATAGCCGACAATGCGACCATAGGTGCTGGAAGCATCGTGACGAAAGATGTACTCGAAGGCGCTACCGTGGCTGGTGTGCCAGCGAAAACAATTCAATCGAGATCCAATGATTCCGGACCTGGCAGGTTCATTCAAAATCCATGGCCGACCAATAAATAGCGGCAAAGAATGGCACTTCAAAAACAACTCAGCGCTCGAGCCATACTTCTCACCGGCTACCAAGTTAGCCGCAAATCTCGCCCCTCCGGAGTGGCATCAATTACAGGCCGTCATTAAATATTTGACTTGGATCGCCTCTATGACATGTCAATGTTCCGTCATATAAATCTTGGCGGCAGAAAAGTTGCATGGCCACATCATGAAGGAAAGGATACTTATTTCACTCCCTGCACCTAGTTACACTCAACGGACCATAAAATAATTCGCGGTCATCAATATCAGACGGGCTATATTTCCATGCCCACTTGTAGATACCGATTTTTAAATATGCTTGTCTGTCCGCAGGATAGGAGTTTGCAATATCTTCCGCTTCAAAAAACAGCTTCCCAGCACGCCATATAGAGACTCCCCCGTGCAATCCACTTTCCTCTGCACGGTAGGTCATACTCCATTTGCCCCATCTACCCCGGTCAGGCCAAATACTACCGAGCCAAAACGCCGCACGCTTTTGGGCCCGGGCACCGCCGCGAATCTCGAGCATATAGTCATCACCCTTCAATAAGATGGCAAATGGGGGAGGACCATTTCCCTGTCCCTGGTGTATTTGAAGCATACTCTCGGCCTGCGCCATATCGAAGGTGAAATTCGATGGAATGTACACTTCCCATTCGATTCTATATACCCAACCCGGTGAAAAATGAAATAACTCGGAGAATGAGATTTCAGCACGAGGCACTCCATTCGCTACACGCGAGAAATCATCTCCTCTGTTAATGTGGAAGCGAAGTGCTGGCGATCGACCACCAGTAGGCCGAGTAATAGCAAGAATGGCTTCTGGCATCGCCTTTTGCTGGCCAAGTCGGTCTTCAATACCACCTGCCCAATTCGACGCAAAAACTTCCTCTTGCGGGCAGCTAGCGGCTATCACCCCACCTGAACCAGAATATATTACAAGAGCGACCGCAAAATAGCCCGCAGACTTTAACCTGGTAGATCTCATCGGATCGACTGTCAGCATAGGAGGAGGTGGATACGTTTTCGAGCCGGCCATCTGGTATGTGGACTTTCCCCACATCCTGAGGAAGTAATGAATCCTCATCCTCCCTAAAACATATGGAGGCAAATCATATGCATTGTCATCAATCTGGCGAGCCGCATCGGGCCGCGATCGCGCACGCCCTGAGGAGCCGTCGGAATTCAGAGTACTTCTTGGTTGCTACATTCCTTAGATGGTTGAATCCATTTTGGCTTTCACGCGACACCTCCTCTAACAAAGCGAAGGGGGAGCAAATAACTTTCGCTCCCGAATATTTGAATAACTCGGTGACACAATAGCAATGAGGTAGCTAAAAATTATTAGCAGAACAGCGCTCTTAGTCGCCAATGAATTATTGGTCGCGGATAAAACCATAAACGCCCAGATCGCCAAACATATTCTATTCCGCAAACTACCCTTCAAACCACCGATGATCGTGAAGAATGGAGCGCAAATCGAGAACAACAACAGTATGCTCGCGATCACGCCGTAATTAAAAAGATAAAATAAAAGATAATTTTCGATAATATCCACACGAGCATTCCAAAGCAGAGCTTCAAGCTTTTCAGCTGGCAATCCAAGCAGATAGTCTGACGGAGTAAAGCCTGCCAGCACTTGCCATACATCCAGTCTCACCATAGCACTGTCATCAAGGAGGTCTGCAGTTGGTATTCGCGCATCCACCCCGCCCAAAATTCCTGAAAAAAGCGCAAAACTGACAGCCCCCGCAAATAGAGCGATGATACTCACTTTGAATGCAAACATCTCCTTCCAATAGACATTACTTCTTGGCAAGGCTAGATAGAGGCCCACAGTTAGAAATATAAGTGACGCCGCCCTTGCTCCAAAAGCTATCAGCGACGCTATACCGAAAATATAGACGAATAGCCGCCCCATAATCTTCGCGGACGAAGCAAGGTAAATGAGCCCTATGCCAACGGTTATTAATGCATTATTCAAAGGATGCCCATGCAGAGCCGTTGCCCGAAAGTATTTAGAGCTTTCATACAGAACGTTCACAAATGCCGTTTTCGTGCTAAATTCCAGAATAGCAATCGATCCATTTATGAAGAAAAAAATCAAAATCAATCTGGCCAAGATGACCCCAATGTTGAGCCGCCTCCGACCAACCAATATCATAAACGCCGATGGCGCGACAATGGTATCAAGGATATAACCGACGCCTTGGGCCCCTTTTAGCAACCCTACGCCAATCATTATTGCTAGAGCGATGCACTGGCCGATTACTACCTTACGAACCCGCATTCCCGGTGCAGACCACGGGTTTTTACCTGAAAACAAGAGGACCAATATTATTGCGGCACATATCCAACTATATGGATGTATTTTTTCAATCAACGTCCCCGACACATCCCCCGAATAATTCATGCCGGCCGTATTTAGCACATCACCGCTGATAAAAGTCGCCGTGAACACAGCGATTATTACAAGAACATCAACGATTAGCATGCTGAACTCCGCCGCCATGAAGAAAGACATGTACTGCCGAAATTTCAGCAGATTTTTTTCCCGCGGACAAGAATTTACCTTTCTCGTTGGTATTTTTCATCTCACCACTATCCACGAATCACGACGCCAATGTCGGCTTATCCCAGTAGCGAACTCACTCGATTGGCTCGAAAACTGGATATTTCAACCCTGAATTATAAAAACTAAACAGTCAGTGTATTCTGCTTAATAGCTCCTAGGAAGATCGCAAGCCGCACTCATTGCCATTCACTGGATAACCATTAGACTGCGTCCAGTTGCGGCTTCTCCCCTGCACCATTCGAAAATTAAATAAAAGAAATGCAACCCTCGCTGTTCATCTCGATGCGGAGTTGGATGATCGCGATATAAGCATATCAGTCTGAAACCCAGGAAATGCCGGAATGCCGGCACGCCAAAGGGCCCATCCCAAGGCAACAGTGCCAAACAGCACTGTCACAAGGAGGCTGATAGCAGCTCCGAGGGCTCCCAGCCACCATGTCGACGGCCCAATTAGCACTAGATTGCATACTGCTGCGTACATGGCAGTCGCTCTGAATTCTCGGACCATCCCAAGAGGGATCATAAGTTGCGCACCCCAGACGTTGTGTATGGCAGCCAAAAATGGAATCCACGCCATGCAATAGATGAGGGGGACGGCACTTAGAAACGAGGGACCCATCGCTATCTCAACAATCTGACGAGCGCCAACACAGAGACCAAGCGCAACGATAAATGTAATCGCGCCCTGGATGACAAGCAATCTCCGAGCAAAGGCGTAACCGCGAGCGGGCGACTCCTGAAGTAACCACGATAGCCGCGGATATACTGTGTTGCTTATTGGCGCAACCAGTCCGAGTGCGGCTGCTCTAATCTTATCGGAGCCAACATAAAGGCCCACAGCAGCGGGGCCCGCGATGACGCCCAAAATGACTGTAGTACTGTTGGTGTAAAGGCTTATAAGTGCGGTGGATAGAAAAACTTCCCTACCCTCTCTCAACTGTGCGAGGATTGCCCCTAGCGAGATCTTAGGCTTTCCGACCAGTCGAAGCCTCGCTACTAAATAAAGAGAGGAAACAGCACATACTATTCCACCGACCCCTTGTATCGCCACGGCTGTGGCAACGTCTTTAGATGATGTTACAAACGCGTATGTAAGGGGAACTGTTATAGCTTTACCTATCAAAGCAGCCAGAGCGAATCTTCCCATACGCTCGAGCCCCTGAAGGAACCAACTTGCGGTAAAGACAGCTGCAATAACAGTAAGCCATGCTGCAAAGAGCACGGGAGCGATGGATCCTAGTTTCTCACTAAAAAGAAGTGCAGCGAAAAGTAGAACTAATGTAAATAAAGATAAAATAGCTTTGGCCGCAATTGTATTCCAAAAATATAGCGTGAGCTTATCTGGTTCCGTGCGAGCTTGTGCGATCTGTTTAGAGGCGCTCAGATTAAAACCCCAGTCGGAAAACAATACGCCATACATTGCAATGGCTAACCCTAGACCTATTAGTCCATAGCCTTCTGGACCAAGGACTCGAGTGAGATATGGAAATGTCAGGAAAGGAATTAAATAGCTGCTAGCTTGCCAAACAGCCATGGCAAGAAAGTTCCTCACCAAGCCGGCGTCCCATGCGAGCCGAAAACTTTTATGTGCCACAGCTCTACTCAGTAAAGTTGCTTGCCAAACCACAGGCCTTCAGAGGCGATTGCCACCCAGGACAGGGTAGCCAATGTCCACTCTTTCGGCATTTTTTGCCGTCTCGAAGGGTAAAACAACAGCGTCTGCGGCATTTCCTGCTCGCATCGCAACACAGATTCTGCACGTATCGACACTCTCTGGGAGAGTTTTGGCCATACAATTTTTTGAGCGCAACTCTCCGACTAAACTTCGTGCGTTACGATAGCAACATCAGTTCGACGCCAAGTAAGTTCCCCGTGTCAAGACGCCGGTGATTGCTAGGACAACTCACCTTCACCTATTTGAGACAAGGCTTGCCTATTCTCCATCCCGTTTTTCTACTGGGTGTAACTCGCTTGCATAGCCGTAGTACGCATATCGATACCGCCCATACTTCGAGCCATAGCCGTAGCGATACGCATTCGGATCCAGGCCATTGAACACCACGCCGTTCACATCGGCATGAGCCTGGCGCAGTTGTTTGGCGGATTCGGTCACTTCGCCGATGGTGGTCTTCTCGAAGCGCGTCACGAGGAACACCGTGCCGCAGCGTGCAGCGAGGATTGCGGTATCGGCAACTGCCAGCACGGGCGGCGTATCAATCAGGACAAGGTCGTACTGGCGACCCAACTCATCAAGAAGCTTTACCATGCGATCGTTCAGTAGCAGCTCAGCGGGATTCGGGGGGAAGCCGCCGGTACTGAGAAAGTCCAGGTTCTCAAAAACCTCGCGATGTACGGCCTGGTCAAAGCCTACCTTGCCGAGTAGCACGTCCGCCAGCCCGTTGTTCCGGCCCTTGCCAAAATACTGGTTCAGATGGCCCTTGCGCATGTCTGCATCGATCAGCAGTACGCGCTTGCCGCCCGAGGCCATCACCACGGCTAGGTTGGCCGAGATAAATGACTTACCGACACCCGGTGTGGGGCCCGTCAGCAGCACGCGGTTATTGTCCGCGTCGAGCATGGTAAACTGAAGAGCGGTGCGCAGACTGCGCAGACTTTCGATCGCAGGCTCATTGGGATTGCGGTCTGCGAGCAAGAATTTGCCGCGCTTGCGCTGGCGGATGTCTACGGTGAGGAGAGCCTGAGCGCTCGACAATGGCACCGTAGCATAGACGCTCAGACCCGCATGCTGTTCGATGTCTTGCGAATCCGTGATACCGCCGTACAGCGCATTGCGCACGAAGGCCACGACGACACCAATCAGGACGCCGAGAATAGCTGCTAGCGCAATGATCAGAGCCTTCTTGGGCTTAATGGGTTCCTCGGGAACCGGAGCGTTGTCGAGCAGGCGCACATTGCCGACCTTGCCTGCCTTGACAAGCTTCAGCTGCTGCATATTGTTCAATAGGCCAACGTAGAGATCATTGTTGACCTGTACGTCGCGCATCAATCGCAGTGTGTCTTGCTCCACGCTTGGGAAATTCTTCATCCGGCCTGCCAGGCTGGCCACCTTTGCACTAAGGGCAGCGATTTGCTGCTCCACCGCCTGCACAGCCGGATGGGAAGCCGCGAAGCGCGTCTTCAACTCTGCGCGCTTCTGCTTTAGTTCGAACAGGCCGGCTTCCGCGGTGACGCTCTCCTGTAGAAACGCTTTGCCTTCCTCGCTGAGGTTGAACGTATTGCGCTTATTGCGCATCTCGTTGTACTTGACCTCAGCCCGCTCCAGCTCGCTCTTGAGCTGGGGCAACAGGTCTCCCAGGAAAGCCAGCGATTTCTCCGCTTCGGCGGCTTTTCGCCTGATATTCTGGGCTACATACTCTTGGCCGATTTCGTTAAGAATGCTCGCGGTAAGCAGCGGGTCGGAACCATCGAGCGAGGCACCGATGATGCCGCTCTGCTTTCCCTTCTCTGCGATCTTGAGGTCATCCTGAAGCTTCTCGATCGTCTTCAGCTGAGAGTCCCGCACAATGTTGAAGACAATACCCGGCTTTGCCTTGATATCACTCACTAGCAGCGCGAAGCTACCCACACTCTGCGCGCCTTCCAGCGGCTGCCCCACACGTCCCTCCAGCGGCACATCGAGGCTCGATTGATCCAAGCGGTAGCGGCCATCCTTCAGCACCGTCAGTGTGAATTTTTCTCCCTCAAGCGATTCCGGCACGTCAAATCGTTCAACGTTGATGGACTCCTTGGCCCATGCGAAGCCACCGAAGCCAAAGAGCCCTGGTTCGGACAATCCCTTGTCGCGATTGGCGATCCATGTGCCGACGAAAGGAAAATACCTGGGCGTCGCCTTAGTGTAGAGATGCAGGTTCTCCACTGCCCTACTTACGACCATACGAGAGCGAATAATCTCTATCTCGGCCGTGGCCTGGGCCTTGACGTCGAACAAGCTGGACACGTCTCCCAACAGACTACTAGCGCTATTCGGGTTGTCCTCGACCTGCACCAAGATATCCGCCTGATACACCGGCCGCGCCAGGAACGCGTAAGCCACCCCAAGCGCTAGCACTACGCCTGCAATCGACGCGATCAGCCAACGACTGGCGAGCAGTACATCCAGGTACCGGACGAGGTCAATCTCGTCCTCCGGGGGGCCAGCCACAACGACTGGATGGGAAGTCTGGGTCATCTGCATTACTACCGAATCAGTTATCGAAGCGCCTGGATGCGCGGCACCCAGGCTTCCACGCCGCGTTGGATCAACTGCAGCACGTTCTCGAAGGCGGGACGGGCCTTACGATAGGGATCGGGCACGTCGAACTTGGCGAGTTCACCCATGCGGAAAACACGGCCGGTGGTGGCCGGGTGCAGGCGCTGGATTTCTTGCCGCTGGGCGTTGTCCATCACGAGAATGAGGTCCGCACTTATCGCGGTAGCGCGGCTCAGTTGCTGGGCATGATGGCCAGTGATGTCCACGCCGAGCTCCCTCATGAGTTCGATGGCGTGTGCATCGGCCGGATGGCCCGTGAGCGCACCAAGGCCGGCGGAGATGACGTTGGCATCGGGCAATGCCTGCTTGAGAAGCCCCTGCGCCATAGGGCTCCTGCAAATATTCCCGATGCAGACCACGAGTACAGTCTTGATCATTTGACCGCGTTCGCCGTGGACGTGAAGAAATTCCCGCTCGGCAGCAGTTGGTTGATCACGCGGCTCCAGCGGACCACACCTGCGGCATCCACGTAGACGACGTCCTTCGGCTTCAGCTCGAACGACTCGGCCAAGGCAAAGGCGACAGGGGACTTGCCGTCGAGGTGGAACACCTCGGCTTCGCCATCGTTGCTCTTGCGGATAACGTAGAGTTCCTTGGCGTTGGCCGAGAGGGGGTTGACGCCGCCGGCTTCACCAATGGCCTCGTTGAGCGTCAGGCGGCCGTTGCGCGGCAGAACGGCGACAGGACGCACGACTTCGCCGGTCACGAATACCTTGCTGTCCTCGCGTTGTTCCACGCGCACGATGTCACCGTTGCGCAGCAGGATGCGGGCGGGGTCGATACCTCGCTGCAGAAGCGCAGGCAGGTTGACGACGTAGTTCTTGCCCTCGCGGGAAACGCGGATGCGGCTGTTGTCGCCCGTCAGGACGTTGATACCGCCGGCGCGGTTGAGCGCTTCGACCAGGGTCATGGGTACGTCGTCGATGTTCTGGGGGCCGGGCGTCTTGACTTCGCCGTCCAGGTAGACGCGCTTGCTGCGGAAGGCGAGCACGCGTACGGTGACCTGTGGCATGTTGACGACAGGCTTGAGCTGGGTGCTCAGCTGTCCGCGGATTTCGTCCGGCGTGCGGTCGAGAACCTTGAGCACACCGGCATAAGGAAACTGGATGGTGCCCGCGGGACTGACGACGTAGCCCGGCACGTTCGCCGCGCCGCTGTAGTTCGGGATCTCGTAAGCCGTGCCAATCGAGTACGTTTGCGTGGGGAACACAAGTTCCGGGTGGTCCCACACAACGATCGAGAGAATGTCACTCGCGCCTACCGTGTAGGGCTTCGGGTCTGCGAACAGTTCCTCCACCCCAGCATTTGCTGGCTGTGTGGATGCCTTAAGCGTACGCACCAGCGCCGGCGTGATCTGCGTGATTTTGGGCACCGATTCCGGATCCTCCGGATCGAGCGGACGCTGCGGATCGAAGCGCATCCCTGGCGCTAGTGCGCAGGAGGCCAGCAACGGAACGATCCCCAGGCACATTACGGCCCTGCCAAACGTCAGCCTGCTTGAAAGCTTTAGCACGTCTCGATTATTCCCTTGATACAAGAAGGCCCGCATTGCCCGCCGTCTCCTGAGCGGGCTGTGTCGCGGCGATTCCGCTTGTCCGACATGGCACCTGCTGGTGCCTTTCCGCTTGTTTGTGCTGCCTGCGGATTTGAACCTGGCGGTGTTGGCTTCGCGTTGCTCTGCGCGGTGGTGCGCCATTTTTGCACTGCGTCATTATGCGAACGACCGGCGAAGTGTATTGCTCCAGAGGCTACATCTTCAAGGCACAAAGGGCATTTTTAGCGAGTTTTCTATCCCCCCATAAGAGTGGATTCGCAAAAGGGAGAGATGCCCGCGCAGCGGCATCGAGCAAGAATACGTGCCTCGTCGAGCGTGGGAAAATCCGTCACACAGCTCCGCATTTCATCCTGGGCCAAACCGGCTTGCTGCTGTTCTTTCAGGTGTGCTCCTGGCCTGTTCGATCTTCTGATCCCGCGCATTCTTGCCCACTAGATTTCCGGACGTCTCTATACTTACGCCCTTCTTTCCGCAATTTGCCAAAGCCCAAAAAAAGAAGGTGTAGGCACAGGGAGGCCTACACCCTAACGGGTTAGGCAAGGGGTCAGGCTTGCCGGGGTTGATTATTGATGGGGGTGGGACCGGGTCTTTCCCTGCTTTGGTGGGCCCCACGCTTAGGTGGGGAAAGTCATGAATTGGAGCATTGACGGTTGAAGATGGGGGAAGGAGACACTCAGGCAAGCGAACACCGAAAGACTGTTGTCGCAACGTCTCTCGTCAGTGGACTGGAAACGTTTGACTTCACCATGTTCGGATTCTTCGCGGCAATGATCGGAGATCAGTTCTTCCCGGCGGAAGACCCTCTGACTTCGTTGCTGATGGCAGTGGGCACGTTCGGCGTTGGCTTTCTCATCCGGCCGCTTGGCGCGCTGACGATCGGTGCTTATGCCGACCGTGTCGGACGTCGCGCGGCGATGACGAGAACCGTCGGCCTGATGACCATCGGGACGGCGGCCATCGCCCTCTGTCCGCCGTTCGCAATGATCGGTGAGGCTGCGCCGCTCATCGTCATCATCGGTCGGGCGCTGCAAGGTTTTGCCGTCGGCGGCGAAATTGGCGTCGCCTCGACATACGTGATGGAAACCGTACCGGTGTCGAGTCGTGGCCGCGTGGTCAGCTGGCAGTCCGTGAGCCAGGGCGCGGCTGCGTTGCTGGGCGCATCCCTGGGCGCGCTTCTCACGAAGGTGATGTCGCCGGAGGATCTGGCTTCGTGGGGCTGGCGCCTTCCGTTCCTGATCGGTCTTCTGATCGCGCCAGTCGGCCTCTACGTTCGCCGTCAGCTTCGCGAGGCGCCGCTCGTCGACACAAAGGGCAGAGATGCCGCCACACCGCTCGGCGAGCTGTGGCGCGAGCATCGCAGGACCATGCTCCTGGCGATCCTGATCAGGATGGGTTCAACGATCCCGGTCTACGTCATCGTCTACTACATGCCAAGTTATCTGCATCGCGTGATGCACGTACCTGCCAGCACAGGATTCCTGGCAGCGACATTGCCCGCGCTGCTGCTGACTATCATCCCGCCGCTGTCCGGCCTTCTCATCGACCGGCTGCCCTGCCGCAAGCCGCTGGCCCTCTTCACTGCGGGATGCAAAGTGCTGCTGGTCTTCCCGGTCTTCCTGATGATTGTGCGTGCTGATGGCACGCTGCCAGTCCTGGTTGGCGTCGGGCTTATCAGCGCAATGGTGGCACTTGGCGCCGCCGTAGGCACCCTGCTTGTGCTCGAAGCATTTCCTGCACGGGTGCGCGCCAGCGGCGCCGCGATTTCGCATGCGCTGAACGTCGCGCTGTTTGGCGGCACCGCGCAGTTCATCGTGACGGGAATGATCAAGTTGACCGGCAATCCCATGTCGGCGGCCTGGTATATGGCAGCGACATGCATGCTGAGTTTCGGTGCGGTCGTTCTGATCAAGGAGAAGCGCTTGGAAATCTGAACCGGCCCTCCCGGTCGGGGAAGCAATCGCCTGCGGCGGGGCAGTACGACTACACGTTAACGCCTCTGATCCTTCCTCGGCATATCCAGCCAGAATTCCCCCACGCTTCAGCCCGGCGAGTTCGTACGTCCCAACGCATGAGGGGTACCGATGGTGCTGCGATGCAGCACAATGCCAAGCGGCACCCCGTTGCCAACTTAAAGGGTGTAGGCGTATCCCTGTGGCGCCTACACCCTCTTTCTTCGCCCAGCAGGACGATGTGTCCTGCCGCCGCTCAAGCCCGCGTGGTTGTACTTTGTCGCGGGCCTCGAAGGCATTCACACCATCGCGCCCCATTTTCGCGGCTACCAGCGGCTCAAGCGCATCGTGCAGGCGGCTGCCCGGACCGCTATCCATGCCTCGCACGGCGAACAAAGCTGCCACGCTCGCATTGCTCGCAGAGCGCGCACCGTTCAGGCGTCCGCATTTCATCCCCTCCATGGAGGGGATTAAAAGCAGGCAACCCCAGAAATATCGCAATGCAGCAAAGTCACTTATGTCAGACCTTAAAAGATTGGAATTCCTATTTCCGGCAGGTTTTGTTAAATTGAACTCAACTGCAGAGGAATCGGGATAAGAAAGCAGCCAGTCTGGAATGACGCGTGGCTGTGCGTTTGGAAAAATCTTGATTTTGTCTCCTTAGCGCGCGCCATCGATAAGCGGATACTGCCAAGGCAATACAAAAGTAATATCAGTTTGCCTCGGTAAAAACAATCACATAAGAACGAATATAGCCTGACCCGTCGAAAGGGCCAGCTTGCATTTTGTTATTCAGTCGACGTTGCTTTTACGTTATCGGCAGCCACGCTACTGTATTTCTGGCAGCGCGGCATGCGGGTACTGGCCTGCCCCTGTGATTGAGCAGGCAGACCAGATATCGCCGGTATTAAGGAACGACTAGCAGGCAATTACCGGTGACACGGCACCGGGTGGGGCATTACACCAAGAGCCCATCGGCACAAGGATGCCGCCCGCGAGGGCGCACTGATCCCGTTCACACCCCGCCTGCAGAAAAAAATTTCTAAACGACCGCAGTGGCACGCGCGCCCCAGAGGCGGCGGCATGCTGCGGCATTGGATGTATGGGGGTCCCACCAGGTAGCAAGAGATAATATGCAGCATTCAGGGGTATTCGCGCGTCAGGAACTGGATCGTTATTTTGCCTCGTACGTGGGCATGGAAGGAGGCAACCCAAGAGCTCCCGTCTGGATATGCGACAGAAGCCCGCGCGCCTGGTTGGAGCCCCTCGTTGCGCCGCTGCAGCCGCGTGTGGCGCCACCCGCCTGGGACGCGGTGTTCCGCCACCAGCAGCGGGAAAACATGGGCAAGTGGCTCGGCCCTCAGTACATCGCCCGCATCATGGCCGCCGCGCGGGCTGAGGCGCTGCGCGTTCGGCTCGGGGACAACGACTGGGAACAATACTACTGGCGCCATCTCTACGCGCCTGGAGGCGCCGAGTTCAGGCTCAGCCTGTTTCCCCTGCCCGCCCAACTCGATGGACGAACGCCTTGGTCCACAGCGTTCCGAGGCCAGCCCGAACTCGTCCCACAGACGCGCTACGAGGATCTGTGCCGGCACGGCGAACGCTTCCGCTTCCTCGCAAAGACCTGTGCCCGCTGGCGCCCGAAGCTGGTCGTTTGTCTGGGCCATCGCCATACCGACGAATACCTCGAAGCCTTCTCGCTAGGCGGGCTCGCCGGCGAAGACCACGCAATCCAGCCGGCCGACCAAGTCAGGCGCTTGCGCATCTTCGCCAAAGACGGCACGACGTGGATCATCTGCCCAGCGCTCGGCGGCAGCGCAGGACTGATCTCGCAGGTTCTGCTCGATGCGTTTGGCAAGTTTCTAGGCACGCGCCTGGCAGCGAGCGACTTCAAACACTGCCTCGATCTCGATGCCGTCGACAACGCCCCGTGGGCGCGGCTGGAGTTCTTGCCCGATCCGTACCAGAGCAGCAAGCTGCCTCCCGACGCGGCTGGTTGCCGTACGGAGGAACGTGCTCGGCCAGTGTTTCCTGGGAGCGATCACGCTCGGGCGGGCACTCGTTAATCCTTCGCTTAATATGGGGGCATGCGAAGATGGAAGAATCCGCTGTCACCTTCGCAGCCTGCTGTGTCTTGCTCGCCTTCGTATTCGGCGCAGGCATCGTAAGCGACCAGTTCTTCCACCTTGAATCGATTGAAGCGATGAAGCATCGCACCCGCGAAGGAGGATCGTGGAGACGATGGATCAAGTGTCGACAGTTGAGCGGCCGCGCCGGCGGGAGTACAGCACCGAATTCAAGGCGATGTCAGGCCCTCACGCCGGAGGACGTCTTGGCACTGGCGCAGCAGATGCTCGCGCACATCCTGGAGCAGGAACGCGAGATCAAGTTCAAGGACGTCAAGATCGAGAAGATCACGAACAAGTAGGTGATGCCGCCGCCAAAGCTGGTGTTGGGGGGCGATTGTAAGGGGATATTCTCCCATAGCAGCCGCCTGCTATGCATAGCTAACTCGAAAAGGATCACCTGGAGCCGGCCCTCCAGGGAAATGAAGTGGGGCGATGTCATCGCCGGCTCCAGCCCAGACGCCATCGCGCACCCGGTCCAGCCCCGCCCCTGGGTTTTCCCCCTCATTTTTTCTATTTATTGCGTCTTTGTGTTTTCGAATAGATGACGCCGTTCTCAAAAACGGTAGCATTATCGGCGAATGCAGTCAAAGCTATAACGTGTGGTAACCAACAGACGAAAATGGCTGGTGGCCGGGCCTTCTCGTTAGTCCGCGTCGGCGGTGTATTTTGCTTTCCATAACGAAGAGTACTCAGACCTCACTGCATGTGCTGACCGCCGTTGATGGCGATGTTCGCACCCGTCACGAAGGCCGCCTCATCCGAGCATAGATACGCAATCAATGCCGCCACCTCTTCCGGCTTCCCAAGACGGCCAACAGGAATTTGCGGGATGATTTTGGTATCGAGAATCTCCTGTGGCACGGCAGTCACCATCTTGGTGCCAATGAAGCCAGGCGAAACGGTGTTGACCGTCACACCACTCTTCGCAACTTCGAGTGCCAGTGACTTCGTAAAGCCATGCATCCCGGCTTTGGCTGCAGCGTAGTTGGTTTGGCCGAAGCCGCCTTTGGAGCCGATGATGGAGGATATGCTGATGATGCGGCCCCAGCCTCGCCTCACCATCTCCTCGCACACCGGCTTCGTCATATTGAACACCGAATCGAGATTGGTTCGCATGACCGCATCCCAATTGACTTTGTCCAACTTCTTGAAGCTGGCGTCGCGCGTGATGCCGGCGTTGTTAATCAGAATGTCGACTGAGCCAAGCTCCTCCCGAATTGTCGCCACACACAGTTGGCACGACTCGTAGTCGGCGACGTCAACGGGATAGGCGTGGAACCTGCGCCCGCTTTCCTCCATCTTTCCCAGCCACCTCGCGACGCCGCTATTACCGGGGGAATGCGTGACAGCCACCGTATTACCTGCGTCATGCAGCCGGACGCTGATAGCCTCACCGATACCGCCCATGCCGCCTGTGACAACGGCAACTTTGTTGGTCATGTCTCCAATCCTCTGAGCAATGGTACGCATAGATGATGCGGGGCCCAACGACTCTCCAAGTCCCGTCATCTTCCAGAATTTGGTTGCCTCCGGGGTACCTCGAAGGCACCACCGAGGGTCCGACCGAATTACTTTGCAGCTACCTGGGAGGCCTTTGCTGCACGACGTGGCATGCCTTTTGAGGCTGCCGCTGCAGTGTTGAAACTGCTCTCGGCTACTTGCACGGCCTGCTTTGCCGTCGTTTGCATCGACTCATAGAACGTCGTGGTCGCCTTGACGGCCTCCTGCCAGGCGGCCAACGGCGCCGTTGAGCCTGTCGGCGCGTTGCTCACTGCGCTTTCCATGAGACCCTGCAGGCCGCGCTTGCCTGTTGTGTATTGGACCTCAACGACCTTCTCGAACTCAGCCTGCATATTGGCCAGGATGTCATGCATTTGACGGCGATACGTCAGTACGTTGTCGACTGCAGGCTGAAAGAATGCAATCTGCAACTCGGTGAATTCCTTCCCATCCTTAGCCGATAAGGCCTTCTTTGTGCCTTCCCGTGTCTCTGCCAGCGCCGCTTTCATCGTTTGCAGATTCAACTCCAGCAGTTTTTCGAAGCCCTCAAACGCCTTGCCGGTTAGCCCGGCCAATGTTTCAAGGCCTGCCATTTGCACCTTACTGAATTGCTCGGGGGACCACTGAGTCATTTTGCATCTCCTAAGTGCGGCCGCGCCACTGAGCCGTCGGATGAGAGCTCCGATGGGGCGGGAATCGAGGGAATAAGGATTGCACCCTTGAGACTTGGCGGGCCACGCCGATGGGGCGCAAGAGCGCCAACGCCGGCAGTCTCTAAGGGTTATAGCATTGCGCTCATTGAGAGGCCTGGCGCGCTCGACAATCGCTTGCGCGGACACGCCCGAAGGCCTGGAGAAAAGCATAGCCTTGGGTTGTGACTCGAGGTCGGCTGTGATTTGGCCCAAGACGCTCAAGCCTAACCAGTTGACGCGCGCACAGTGCCTCCACATCTGCGCTGTCCAACTCCGCAGGGTCAGAGCTGTCGTTTACGAGTACCAGGGTGGCGAATTCATGATGACTCAGCACAGTCGTCTCCTAAGCTATTGGTCTAATAGTGCTATGGGACTTCACTACCGTCCGTGACAGCTCGTCTGGTTCATACAGACGGCTGCCCTCGGATGCCAAGTCTGGCTGGGGAGCACTTGTTTGCGCTCCGAAAAGACATCTTAGCTACTCGCCATCGACAGTTCAATACAATTACCAGACATATCCGTGATAGTCCCTAGTTACTCTTCTCGTTCGCTCCCATGAGCGTAGGGGGCTTTCAGGAGTGGCCCCACGATATGTCGCGACATGATATGAGCTCCACGCCAGCAGGTATTCTCCGACCGACCGGACGGCTTGCATTAGCGCTACCGCTGAGGTCTGATGAGGTGAGGCTCCTCAGGGAGGGCGCGGCGGATCAGGTCGAAAGAAGGAATGAGCCGCTAGACGGGCTAAAAAAGGAATCTGCTCGCCGTGCTTACCCGGCTTGTAGTAGGGCTTCGTAGCAAGTCTGTATTGACTTAGAATTCTCTCAGGTCAGAATTAAGTAAGCTTGACTCACGTCAAGTACGTTGGCGAAGGCGAACAGGGCAACATTGAGTCGACGGGCGGTAGCAAACCGGTTGCGCGGGCGCCGGACGATGATGAGAGTGGAGGCAGGAATGACGACGGCTCGAGCTGGAACCAAAGGGGAAGCCATTAAACTCTTGGGTGCTCCGGGAGTAGCACGAGTCGAACTCGACTATGAGTGGGGTTGGCAAGATGCTATTGAACTCGGGCGCTTGGGCCAGAAGACCGGCGTCCGCGTGACGTTTCGTGGGCATGAGAACATCGCGGTGAAGTCACGCGCTGCACTCATTGCATGCCTTACTCGCCCGAAGATGTCCTTCCGGCAACGGAACCTTTATTGCGAGTTTGCATTGGACCAGCTGGCAGCCAACGAATTGACGGCCCTGGAGACAAAGGCTATGAAGCTTGGAGATTACATCCTCGCCGGGCACCTACTGCGGGGCGTCGACACCGTTTGGACGGAATAACCTCCGCTTATGCAATTCCTTGGTTTCCTCAGCTTGCAATTTGCGGAACTAATCCGTCTCGCAACTCGCCGGGTCTCATCATCAAGTCTTTAGAAAAGGTAAACCCTGAGATGAAGCCAGCACCTCTTCGGTTATGCTGGCAGCTGGAGTACCCTACTACATTCAACCATATTGTGGCGGTGCGCAGCGATTCTGGGACAGGGGTGTCCTCGCACGCAGCCTGTGTGCACCAAATTTCGAGGATGAGATGGCAACTGGCATTGTGAAGTGGTTCAACAATGAGAAGGGCTATGGGTTCATCACGCCGGATGATGGCGGCAAGGACTTGTTTGCTCATCACAGCGAAATCCAAGGCACCGGCTTCAAGTCGCTAGAGGAAGGTGCGAAAGTAGAATTTGAAGTGACGCAAGGTCAGAAAGGCCCACAAGCGTCAAAGATTCGCAGACTGTAGTCTGCTGCGCACCGTTGAACAGTTTGAACAACAAAGCCCTCCGCTAACGCGAAGGGCTTTGTTGTTTCCGGTGCGCAGCGGCTCTCCCTTGGCATCCCCCATTCGCAGCGCGGAGTTGACCGAAACAAGTGTTCCCCGGCCCAGTGCTGCCTATCTCAAACCTCTCCTACGGCGAAATCACCGCAGCAGCGCATCTGACAATGACTGCGCTTCTGGCATGGACACTCAAGCTCAACTGGCGCGGGGGGCTCTAATCGTGTCATCCGAGTCAGCCGAACTTCCGTAGTCACGAGCAGTTCCACATTTTCTACGCCAAGACACCCGTCGAATTTGGCGTATTGGGCGAGGCAGACTCTTGAACACACCCACCTTGCTGTACAAAGGCTATGGTTATCGCCGCCGGGAACGGTGAATTTTCATCCCCTGAGCTGGAATTGCCCGAGAAGATGAGTCTGTCTGCGGATTTCGTGCGGAGGTTTGGTATTCGTCGAAGGTCGAAGCTTTCCGTCGAACAGCCGCAAAGTGTCCCTCCGCACATGCAGCTATGCGCTCCCTGTCAGGCCTCTGCAATCAGAAATTTCGTGCGGTTTTTGCCAAGCCAGGTGGGTGCTCGTCCACGGCCAGACCAAGTCGCACCAGTCTTCGGGTCCATGTACTTTGCCGGCAGCGCTGACTTTGCCTTGGCAGCTGGCTTGGCCACTTTACCAGCAGCTAGCGGGCGACCACGCCGACGCTTTGGTGCAATGTCGTCAGCGGTAAGCTCATACTCTGCCATCAGCCCTTGGATTTTCTCGATAACGCCAGCGATTTCGGTCGCGCGAACCTCGGCCAGTTGGGCTTCGAGCGCTTCCTTTTCCGCCATGAGCTGCTTGTATGTGGCCATTTTTTCCTCCAGGAATGTGTACGGGCAATCCTAAATTATTTCTATTTCTGGCGCCACCTGTTTCGTATTTCACAAAGATTGGGATGACACTGCTTCAATCGACTCGCCGAGCCAGACCCCGCAAGGAAAGCGGTTCCGCCGCTTACAATATCGCCGTGCAACATGCGAGCAGGGTCAAGGTGGCGACAGAACAATTACGCGCTACGACGGAGGCGGCCCAATAGGGATACATCCGCCGAGTGGTGCTGTGGAGGACTGGATGGCGACAGCTCGAGCTGGAACCAGAGGGGAGGCACTAAAGCTCCTGGAGACAGAGGGAGTAACGGTGGTCGAGTTGGACTACGAGTCAGGTTGGCAGGATGCAGTTGAACTCGGCAGACTCGGCCAGAAGGTTGGGATACGCGTCGAGTATCGCGGGCACGAGAACATAGCCGTCCGCTCGCCGGCTGCGCTCATTGCCGGCCTATTGCGACCAAAGACAACGTTCCGGCAGCGGAATCTGTACTGTCAGTTTGAGCTCAACAACTTGCCAGCAGATGAGCTAGAGAGCCTGGAGGCAAAGGCGGCGAAGTTGGGGGACTATATTCTCGCGGGGCACTTGATGAGGGAGGTGGATGCACAGTGGACAGAGTAAGCTGGTGCGGTCTGCCCTTTCGACAATGAACGGTTCGCTGTAGGGAAGCTCGGGTGGCGAGCAATTGCTGGATCGGTTGGCTAGGGAGGCTAGCGCATCGGCTGAAGCCCGTCTCGAGACCGCGCGCCCTGCCTGCACTCCCTGAGCATCACTTCACCTCCGCTGCAGCATCACGGGGACCGGATTTTGGGGACGTAGCCGGGCGGTCAGCATGTCACGCAGGGGTGGCAAGCCGAAGAGCCAGCCATTGTGCACGACGTCAGCCGCAGGGACCAGGTCGCCGGGGTGTTTGAGAAAATGACGGTCACTTGCCGCCATGAGCTTGGCCGATTCCGCCGGCAATCTGGACTGGATGACCATCGCGCCCAAGCGAAAGACGTTGGCCTCCCGCTGATTCCCAGCCACAAGCAGATCCCCGTGCGCCGCGGCCACACACCGGTCGAGCATCGTACTTTCGTCATCTCTCGATGTCACCGCAAGCCTCCAACGTCCGATCCGGACCGCTCGCGACTATTAGTGCCGCTCGGAGCGGCGACGAGCGGGCGATGGCGGATACCTTGGTGCATAAGGCCAATGTTACGCGTAAATCATGTTACCGCTACAACCATTCTGTCTGTCTGTCTGTTCCTGCGCATAAGAGTTAAATTTATCAAGTCAGGCCCCGCTACCGAAGCTCTCGCAGTCCTTCGAGTGAAGGTGGCTTGGATGTCGGCGCAATCCTGCGCCATGCGTCTGGATCTTCCGGCGCTGAACGCCGGGTAAGCCTGGTGCGGCCGCGCCGGCTAGGCTCCCACCTCTGTCCGGAACACCGCCATCGCCTGCTGCATATGCAGCGCCTGCTCCTGCAGGGACTGCGCCGCGGCGGCCGATTGCTCCACCAGCGCGGCGTTTTGCTGCGTGACCTGGTCCATTTGCGCAATCGCCTGGTTGACCTGGGCGATGCCCGTGCTCTGCTCGCGCGAAGCGTGGCTGATCTCGTCCATCATGGCGGTAACCTGCCGGATTGCGCTGACGGTCCTCTCCATGGTCGCGGCCGCATCCAGTGTCAGCGTGTTGCCGGATGCCACCCGGTCGGCAGACTGCGAGATCAGCGCGCGGATCTCCTTGGCCGAGCTGCCCGCGCGCTGCGCCAGTCCGCGCACCTCGGTCGCCACCACGGCAAAGCCGCGACCGGCCTCGCCGGCTCGCGCGGCTTCCACCGCTGCATTCAGCGCCAGGATATTGGTCTGGAAGGCGATGCTGTCGATCACCGCAATGATCTCGACGATGCGGCGCGAATCGGCCTCGATCTGCTGCATGGTCTGCTGCATGCGGCCCACTGCCTCGCCGCCGGCCAGCGCGATGCCGGAGGCTTCGCGCGCCAGCTCGCTGGCCTGCCCGGCGCTGCCGGCGTTCTGCTGCACGGTGGCGGTGAGCTGCTCCATGCTGGCCGCGGTCTGCTCCAGCGAAGACGCCTGTTCCTCGGTGCGCTGCGACAGGTCGAGATTGCCCTGCGCGATATCGCTAGCGGCCGCCAGCACATTGTACGCACCGGCCTTGGTATCACCGATCAGCGCGCGCCAGCTGTCCACCAGGGACAACAGGTGCCGCTTGACCTCGCTGAACTCGTCGCGGCCGCGCACCGCCATATGCAGGCCGAGGTCGCCGGCATTGATGCGTTCGACCATTCCGGCCACCTCGCGCACGTCCTTGCGCATGCCGCGGCTGAACCCAATGAACAGGTAGAACGCGATCGCCACCGTGACCAGGGCTACACCGGCGAGCAGCGCAAACTCCCGCTTCTGCGCAGCGATGCGCTGCGCAAGCATCGCGCCGGCGATGGTGGAGAATTCCGTATTGGCCGCCAGCACGCCGTTGATCGCCGCGCTTCCCTCATCAAAATAGGCCTTGGCCTCGATGTCGATGCCGCTAGCCCCTAGCATCCGCACCTTCAGCGTGCGGTGGAAGTTGTCCATCGCCGCCAGCTTGGCCAGCGCCGCATCTATCTGCGACTGGTAGGCAGGTGCGCTGTGGCGCACGCGTGCAATGTCGCGCCGCACCGCTTCCAGCCCGTCGCGGATCTGCTCGGCCAGCGCGCCAAGGTCGGCCTGCTGTGCCGCATCGGCATAGCCGCCCTGCGCAATGATGCCGGCGCCGCGGCCGCGAGCCAGCGCGCTCTGCTCGGCCAGCCGGGGCATCGGGCCCACCAGCAGGCTGATCAGGTAGTACGAGGCGGCTTCGCCGTCCAGCGCCAGTTCGGAGCGGTCGGCCACGTCGCCAATGTAAATCTGCGTCTGCCTGACCAGCGCACTGTGCCGCTCGAAGAGCGGCCCGGCCGGGGTGTTCAGGCCCAGCCTGCGGATCTGTTGCCAGGCCTGCTCCAGCTTGCGCGCTCCGGCATCGAGGTCGAAGGCGGGGTTTTCGGCGGTGGCCTGGATCAGCTGTGCCAGATCGGCGGCCGCCTTGTTATCCGCACTGTCGAAGGTCGAGCGGAAGCTCGTATTGCCCGCCAGCACTGCATTGGCCGCGCCGCGCCGCACCTGCGTTTCGCGCATGAAGTCGAGCGCATGGCCGGCCACGGCAAGCCCGCGCATTTCGTTGTCAGTGGCGCGGATCGCATGCGCCGAACCACTTAGCACGACACACATCGCGCCGCTTAGCGGCACCAGGAACAACACCGCGATCAGCGTGAGCTTCTGGTTGATATTCAGTCGCGCCATCAGGCGCTCGGCATGGCGAAAAACGGAGGTCATGGATTGAAGATCGGGATTCGGATTCCCTTCCTAACGGCCGTGTTCTCGCGGGCTAAAGTGCGTTCGGAAAAAGTCTTTGATGACGCTCAAACGGGGTGCATGAAATGCCCTCGGGTGGGGCGCGATGCACGGATCTGGAGCGAGAAACCGGCGCCTTTTCGCCCCTGGCGCCCCTCAGCTCGCGCGCGGCTGTGCGGGGAGAGAACGCAGCATTTCCGCATTGGCATCAGCCCCCTTCGGATCGGTGTGGGCGATGGCGCCCGTCATGGAATGACGCGCGCAACACTCTTCCTCGATTGATGATCTAAAGGCTCAGACTCGAAGCAGACGTTCTCTCTATGTACCAAAAAAGCCGGCGCTCTTCTTAAAAATACCTGCTCGCCCTGCGACAAGCGACAAGGCCCCGTTATCGTGCCTTATCGCAGCGTCCCGACTCGCCGGCCTCATGTTCTTTCTGACCCCCTTCACGTATCCATCTGCGGGAGGCATTGTGCCACTTTCCACTGGAACGCGGTCAAGCCTTCGGCATTGCGGTGGAGCACCTCGGCTTGCGCTTCATATCTCGCACCCCACTCCAACAGGCTGATTACCAGCAGGAAGACACCGAACGTGGCGGCCATCGCTCGGCTCGAACGTGTGACTTCGTCAATGATGCTTTCAGTCATCCGGATTTGCGGCGCCTTCTTGGTCAGGCAACGTCCGGCCTGGGGTCGCTCATTGTCCAAATAGCCCCACCAATTCCAACTCCCGTTGAGATTCGGCTTCACCCAGCTTGAGTCGGCAATGGAAAAGGCCGGAGGCATTGCGCACACCTCTTCACTAGAGGGAGCGCTACCGGTTCGAGCGCGGAATAGATGACGATGACTTGGTAATAGTCCGCCCAGTTGTTGTAGCCGACAGTATTGGCAAACTCCTTCGGGATAAGGGGAAACCGCGGCGCTCAGGCTGCTGAACGAGATGCCTGGCGCCACATGGATGCCACATGGATGATCACGTTTTCCTTTTTCTTGTGGATGGGTGAATCGAATCCCGTGCGATAGCGGGCGTCTGCCCGCCCGCCGACGCGGTGGCCTGCGCTGGCTCGGCTCGGCTCAGACCTCCGCGCCGACGGTGCCCGGCGCATTGTGGGCGTTGCCAGTCTTTACGCGCGCCGCAAGCAGCGCCAGCGACGCGCCGAAGGCCGGCACCGCCAGCAGCCCGAAAATCGTCATGAAGCTCCACCCCAGCCCGACAAGCTGGGCCCCGAGCAGCGCCCCGCTGATGCCACCGAAGCGGCCCATGCCGAGCATCCAGGACACGCCGGTGGCGCGGCAGTTGGTCGGATAGTGCGCTGCGGCCAGCGTCGGCATGGAGGACTGCGCCCCGTTCATGCAGATGCCGGCGCCAAAGATCAGGGCGCCCAGCAGGACCAGGTGGCCGGCCCCGTAGCCCACCGCGAAGATCAGCAGCCCTGCCACCGCGTAAGCCCGCGCAACCACACGATATGGGCTGGCCCGGTCCATCAGCCATCCTGCCGCCACGGTGCCGAGGCAGCCGCCGAGGGGGAACAGCGCGGTGATCACCGCAGCGCTACGGATCGGGACGCCGGTGTCCGTGATCAGGGTCGGCAGCCAGCTGGTCAGCAGGTAGAAGACCAGCAGGCCCATGAAGTAGGTGACCCATAGCATCACCGAAGCCAGCGCGAACTTTTGCGAAAGGACCTGGCCCAGCGGCGAGCATTGCGTGGTTTCCGCCTGTTCCCTGACGACGAAGATCTCAGTGCCGGTCAGCCGTCCCGGCGCGATACGCGCCAGGACCCTGGCGATGCGGGCGCCTTCGGATCCCCGCGTCACCATGAAACGCACCGACTCGGGAAGCATCGCGACGAGGGCGACGGCCAGCAGCAGCGGGGCAATGCCGCCGACCAGCAGCACGGACTTCCAGCCGTACGCCGGGATCAGCCACGCTGCGACGAAGCCGCCCGCAGATGCGCCCAGCGTGAATCCGCAGAACATCGTGTTGACGGCCAGTCCGCGCCGCGTGGCGGGCGAATACTCCGACATCAGCGTGACCGCGTTGGGCATCGCGGCACCCAGGCCCACGCCGGTCAGGAAGCGCATCACCGTCAGCGCCTCGATCGAGCCAGCGAACGCCGATGCCAGGCTCCAGCCGCCGAACCACACGATCGAGACAACCAGCACGATCCTGCGCCCTACCCTGTCCGCCAGCGGGCCGGCCAGCAGTGCGCCGGCGGCAAGCCCGAACAGGGCGGCGCTCATGACCGGGCCCAGGTCGGCCTTGCTGACGCCCCATTGCTTGACCAGCGCGGGCGCGATAAAGCCGATCGCGGCCGTGTCGAAGCCGTCAGCGGCGAGAATCAGGAAGCACAGGACCAGGATGGTCCACTGGAAGCCAGAGAATTTATGCGAATCGATGAAGGCCTCGACGTCGACTTCAGTGGCGCTCGCGGCGCGCGAGCCAGGTAGCGACAACGAGGTCGCGCCGGCGGGGAATGAGTAGCTCGTCATGAGCGTTGTCTCCGGTTTGGAGGCGTGTGGCAGCCCGGCTGCGTGCCCCTCTGTTTTCGACTGATATCGACATGCATCGCGTGCGGGGCGTGCCCGCAGGATTGCTGTCGACTTTCGCTGGCCGGCGATGGATGGCGCGGGGTTGCCAGGGCAGGGCTCCGCTGCGAGTTTCACAGGCCGGATTCAGTCTATCGAGCGGGACATGGATTGACTTGCATGCGGCGAGTCCCGATTTTGCGCGCGTATCACGCGTTGAATTCGCGCGTGGACCCCTGCGCGGGACATGACGCCGAGGTGCGTGCCAGGCATGAACGCCGCCATCAACAGGGCCGTGGCATTGACCGCGGCCTCAGGGTGCTGACAAACCATTGGAGTAGCCTCCGGCCGGCGCAGTAGTAAGGCGTTCGTCGACCAGCGCGCTGGACCTAAGCCGCCATCCCCGGTGATCGCTCCCCTCCCGCGCAGTGGGGAAAGGGGAGCAAACCGGCAGCGTGTGAAGGTTGTCAGCAATCTGAGGCCGCGGCCTTCACCGCGGCCTGACTGCAAACTTACAGGTGAAGAGGGTCTGGGAGCCCGACGCTAGGCCGCCGTCACGAACAGCCGCATCGCAGGCATGACCTGCGAGGCTTGCTCGGGGCGGTCTAGCGCGGTTTCGAGATTCAGGCGGGCAACATTGACGTGCTCGGTCGCCAGAGCCTGGGCGCGCGTGCCTTCGCCACGATTCATGGCATCGAACAGGCTGTGGTGCTGCCGATGCGCGTAGACGAGCCATTGCTGGCCTTCCTGGACCGCGGACTGCATCGGCAGCATGGCGCTGGCCGCGGCAAACGGCAGCCGGTTGTTCAGTTCGATGGCGCGTGCCAGCGCGCTGTTGCCGCTGCCCTCAACGATCAGCGCGTGGAAGCGGTCGTTCATATTGCTGTACGCGACATAGTCGTCATAGTCGAGCTGCGCCTTGGTCAGGACCCGGTCGCCCTCGCGCAGGCAATCCTGCAGGTCCAGCGACAGTTGCCGCGACAGCCCGTGCTCGGCGACCAGCCGCGCAGCCATGCCCTCCAGGTGCCCCCGTACCGCGATCGCATCCTGGATCTCGCGCGGGGTGAAGCGGCGCATCATGTAGCCGCTGCTGGGCGAAGGCTCGATCAGGCCTTCCTGTTCCAGCGAGGCAAGCGCCAGCCGGACCGGCGTGCGGGAGACGCCGAGCTTTTCGGCCAGCGGGATCTCGGCCAGACGCGCGCCCGGCTCGAATTCGCCCTTCAGGATCAGGTCACGCAGTTGAACCAGGACACGTGTCTGGTGGGATTCCATTGCACCCTCTTGAGATGGTGGCCACGGCCGCATTGCATACGAGATCGGCCAAGCTGCATGCAGCTTGCGAGATGGTACACCAGACCAGCCCGCCCCTACGCCGACAGCAGCGACTTCAGCGCCACCGCTTCGTCCGCCAGCACGGCGGGATCCGGACGCACCCTTGCGGCCACCAGGCGCCGCGCCGCCATGTGGTCCTGCGGGCGATTGACCGAATGGGCGCCGACAACCGTGCCGTCCTTCAGGTAAAGCGCCGTGAAGCGCCCCGCGGCCACATTGCCGCGCACCACCGCCTGGTCGTGGCCCGCGGAAAATCCCGTCATCTGCAGCTTGTAGCCGTACTGGTCGGACCAGAACCATGGCACCGCTTCATAGGGCGAGAGCCGGCCCGCGACGGTGGCGCCGGCGACCTTGGCCAGGTCGTTCGCGCTCTGGATCGATTCGACACGCACGCACCGGCCACCCAGCGTACTGCCCGGCGCCCAAGGATTGGGATAAGCCGCGCAATCACCCGCTGCGACGATGGCCGGGTCGCTGGTGCGCGCGAACCGGTCGACCACGATGCCGTTGTCCACCGTCAGGCTGCAAGCCTCGGCCAACTCCACGTTCGGCATCACGCCCAGGCCAGCGACGACCATGTCTGTTGGCAGGATCTCACCGGTCTCCAGCTCCACTCCGGTGACGACATCGTTGCCTCGGAGCTGGCGGATGCAGGTCGCCAGCCGGAAGCGTACGCCCTCCTCTTCATGGGCCTGCTGCAGGAAGGTCGAGATCAGCGGCGGCACGGCACGCTGCAGCAGGCGTTCCTGCAGTTCAATCACCGTCACGTCGAGACCGAGCGTGCGCAACGATGCCGCCACCTCCAGGCCGATAAAGCCGCCGCCGACGACCACCGCGTGCCTTGCCTGACGCGCGCGCGCCTTGATCTCGTAGGCATCGGCAAGATCGCGCAGGTAATACACGTGGCGCAGCTGCGCACCGGCGCATGGCAGCGGCCGGCAGCGCGCGCCGGTGGTCAGGGCCAGCGCGTCGTAGTGCAGCCGGCTGCCGTCGGACAGGGAAACGACCTGCGCCTGCCGGTCGATGCCGCTGGCCGTAACGCCCGTGCGCAGCGCGATGCGCTCTTCGAGGAATCGCTCCGGCGACTGCAGCGGCAGGCTTGAGGCGTCCACCGCATCGCAGAGGAAGCCCTTGGACAGCGGCGGCCGCTGGTAAGGAGCGTGCGGCTCGGCGCCAATCATGGTGATACTGCCGGCGAAGCCGTTCGCGCGCGCGGCCAGCGCGAGCTGGGTGCCCGCGTATGAGGCGCCGATGATGACGAGTCCGGCCATGGTCTACCCCTGCGTTTCCGGGACATGCACGACCAGGCCGTCGAGCGCGTCGTTGACGACGATCTGGCAGCTCAGCCGGCTGGCCGGCCGGCGTTCGGCGGCCACGCCGTCCAGCAGTTCATGCTCCATGTCGTCGGGCGCGGGCAGCAGCTCCGCCCAGGGCGCATCGATATACACATGGCAGGTCGCGCAGGAACAGCAACCGCCGCACTCGGCGTCGATTCCGCGCACATTGTTGGCGATCGCAACTTCCATCAGCGTCTTTCCGCTCGCTGAAGCCACGTCTTTGCGGCTGCCATCTTTCAGGACATAGATAATTGTCGGCATGACATCCTCACTGCGGTTTGATCAGAACGTATCGAAGTACTCGCGCTGCTCCCAGTCGCTGACCTCGAGGTTGAATCGCGCTATCTCTGCCTGCTTGATGTGGCAGAAGTAATCGACGAACGCACTGCCCATGCCCTCGCGCAGGGCATCGTCTGCCTGCAGGCAAGCCAACGCTTCCTCGAGCGTCCGCGGCAACTGCGGCGCCGGGGTTTCGTAAGGCGAATCCGCCGACGGGCCCGGGTCAAGGCGGCGCTGGATGCCGTCGAGCCCGGCGATCACCTGCGACGCGAGATAGAGATAGGGATTGGCAGCGGGCTCGCCGACGCGGTTTTCAATCCGTGTGGCCACATCGCCCGGCCCGCCCAGCACGCGCAGCATGGCGCCGCGGTTGTCGCGCGCCCAGATCGCGCGGTCCGGCGCCAACGAATACGCGCGGAAGCGCTTGTAGCCATTGATGGTCGGCGTGGCGAAAGCTGTCGCCGCGCAGGCATGTTGCAGCAGGCCGGCCAGGTAATGGCGCCCGACCTCGGACAGGTCCTGGCCGACGGCGTCGGGCATCATTGCGTTCCCGCCGTCGCCCAGCCGCGTCAGCGACTGGTGCAGGTGCCAGCCGCTCGACACGACATTGCGGATTTTGGGGCGGCACATGAAGGTCGCATGGTAGCCATGCCGCTTGCATACCTGCTTGACGGCACTGCGGAACAGCACCATCGCATCGGCCGTGGCGACCGGCGTCGCGGGCGCAAAGGTGAATTCGAACTGGCTGGGGCCGAACTCGATCTCCAGCGAACGCACCGGCAGGCCAAGCTGCTGCACGTTCTCGCGGATCAGCTCGATCACGGTCTCGGTGGCGTCATAGCGCAGCTCGGTCAGGAACTGGTAGCCGTGCGACAACAGCTCAACTTCAGGCGGCTCGCCGGGCTGGCCGGCATCGTCCGGGGTCATGTGCTCGCGCACCAGGCGGAACACATGGAACTCGACTTCCAATCCGGTGACAAGCTGGTAGCCGGCCGCCGCCAGTTGCTCCTCCGCGTTGCGCAGGATACGGCGCGTGGCGAACGGCACGGGCCGGCCATCCTGGAAATACGGGTCGCACAGGATCCACCCGGCCTTCGGCGACCAGGGCAGCACCCGGAAGGTCGACGGATCGGGAATGAGCGTCACATCCGCCCCGCCCTGCATGCCGGGCATGTCGAAGCCGCCGCCCGCGCTGAACACGGGAAAGACCGTGCGGTGCGATGTGTCCTTGGCGAACAGCGTGGTAGTCACGTTCACGCCGCCCCGTAACGCCTTGATCGCTTCCGATGCGACCAGCGTCTTGCCTCGCAGCACGCCATGCTGGTCCGGGAAGGAAAAACGCACGACTTCGATGTCCCCCGCGGCCAGCCGCTGCGCGACGTCTGCCGCGGCACGGCCATGGGAATCGGTCCAGAGGCCGAATTGTTCTACAAATGCCATATGGGTCCGGCCCACCGCATCGAGCAACGCGGTGCAGCCGCCTCGGTTGGTTAATCTCGATGCGTCGGTCCTGTCGCCGCCACTCAGCCGCGCGAGGCCCATTCCGATTCGGTCCTACGCCTGGCATCGGCCCCGATCCAGTACTCGTCAGCCGGCTGGTTCACGCTGACGCCATCGATCGATGCCGGCCCGGTCAGCGTTGCCGCCTCGGCGGCGTCGACCATCATCAGCGCCTTTTCGCCCCGCTGGTGGGCATCGATTGCCGCGACCAGCTGCTTGCGGTAGGCGATGATTCCCTTGTCGGTTGTGCCCAGGTGCTCGCGAGTGCGGTCCTGGATCGGGCCCTGCGATTCGACTGCCCACTGGTCATGGACGTTGATGTCGTGGCCCATGCCCGTGTAGGTCTGCGTGCGCTGCTCGTAGGGGTTGAAGTCATAGTGATTGCGCTTGTTCTGACGCGGCCGGTAGTCCGGCAGTTCGTACAGCGCCAGGCGCTGTTCGCGCATCTGCTGCTTGTCGACCGGCGCGGTGAAGCTGGTGAAGATGGCGTACCAGTAGCAGCTGGTGTCGTCGATGGGCACATGCCATTGCGCGATCGTCATCTCCGCGCTCATTGGGATAATGAAGGCCTGTGGGAACACCACGTTGGTCACGCGCACATGCCGGTGGCCGTCGCCGAGTTCGCGCAGCGCGGTCAGGCGCATGCCATAGTCGGTCGGCGCGATGCTGATGTCCGGGCAGTCGTACTCGCGCAGCACCTGCGTGATCGGCATCGCCGAATCGGCCGAGGCGCCGCGGAATTGCTTGCCGTAGCTTTCCGAGACGTCGTCGTCCTCGAAGAAGCGGTGCAGGAAGGACGCGTGCGCGGGATCGATGCCGACCTCGAGCGCCTGCAGCCAGTTGCACTCAAGCAGCCCCTTGAACGCGAACGTGTACGGGTCCGGGGCAATGAAGCAGTCGAAGGCCGGGAATGCCGGCGGCTCGCCTTCACCGATAAAGGCGAACAGCACGCCGCTGCGCTCGACGATCGGGTAGGCGATCTGGCGGACGCGCTGGCACAGCTTGCTGCCGGCGGGTTCCGCTGGCGTTTCCAGACACGTGCCGTTGCGAGCGAACAGCCAGCCGTGGAACGGGCAGCGCAGGCCGCCGTCTTCCAGGCGCCCGAAGCTCAGGTCCGCGCCGCGGTGCGGGCAGTCGCGGTCGAGCATGCCGTACTGGCCGTGCTCATCGCGGAACACGACAAAGTCCTGGCCCATCAGGCGAACTGGGCGCACCGGGCGCTCTCCCTCGAACTCATCGACCAGCGCCACCGGCTGCCAGTACTGCCGCAACAGGCGGCCGCCGGGGGTATCCGCGCCGACGCGCGTCATCAGTTCGTTCTGTTCTCTGGACATCATGATGGGGGTGTCTCCTGCTAAAGCGTCATGGAAGGTTGTGGACACGGCCACGTCCCTGATTGATGCATGGAAGTCCGGACATACGCGCCCGGCGTGCGGCTTCGACAAGCTATGCAGCCGCCGCGTCGAATCCCTGGAATGAGGCGAAGGCATCCACTGGCAGCCGGGACTGGCGTATCGCCAGTTCGGGAGCACTGGTATCGGCGTAGCCCAGCGACATGCCGCACAGCACGAGCTCATCGTCGGGAATGGCGAGGCAGCACCGCAGCACCTTGTGGAAGCGCGCAATGGAAACCTGCGGGCAGGTATCTAGCCCGCAGGCCCGGGCCGCCAGCATGACGTTCTGCAGGAACATCCCATAGTCGAGCCAGCTTCCCTGCGCGAGCCTGCGGTCGATGGTGAAGACCATGCCCACCGGCGCGTCGAAGAAGCGGAAATTGCGCGCTGTCTGCCGGGCCCGCCCTTGTACATCGTCAGGTTGGATGCCGAGGGCCCCGTAGAAGACCTGCCCGAACTGCCGCTTGCGCGAGGCATACGGCTCCAGGCCAGCGTCGGGGTAATAGGGGTACTCCTCCGCGTGCGCCTCGGCGTGATGGCGGTGCGCCGTCTCGACTTGCGCGCAAAGGGCCGCCTTGGCGGCACCGGCCACGACATAGACGCGCCACGGCTGCAAGTTGGCGCCACTGGGCGCATGGCTGGCAGTTCGCAGGATGTCGCGGACCACGTCCAGCGGAACCTGCCCTGGCATGAAGCGACGGACGGCGACGCGTCCTTCGATCGCGTCGCGGGCCGTCATCGGCGCTTTATCTTCCTTCACTTCTCACCCCTCTTCTCTGGCCTTTCCGGCTCCGAATGGGCCGGTCGACAGGCTTTTCGCTCCTTTTGTGGAAGCGAGTTCAGGATAGGCAGGCGTGTCCGGCAAATATTGAATGAGGCGATCGGAGATTTTTCCCGTGGAGCGCTAACTGCATACAGTTCCGCACAATCTACTTTGTAGACGTAGCGAGTGAACAAATTGGAGAGCTCTAAAACGCATAAATATCCCGGGAATTCGCAGATAGTGTGGATTTTGCGAGGCAAAGAGCACTCCAGTATGGAGGGTCAGTACTTATATCTGTATGCTGCATCTGATTTGCTGCATACAATGCAGTGTATCCCGACCTCCGGACAAACCAGCCGAACCGCTGGCATCCGGCCTCGATTGAGGACCCCGCCATGCTCCGCGTCGCCAACACCCCCTGCCGCAGCCGCGTCACCGCCTCCTGGGCCGGTACCGAGATCGAGGTGCTGGAATTCGGCCCGCTGGAAGACATCGCGCGCCCGATCGGCTCAGACAGGCTGTCGTTGCGCGCAGCGCTGCGCGAAGCCGGCGGCCATATCGATGCGCGCCTGCAACCGTGGAAGCCGCTCGACAATGCCTACCACGGCAACGACCACCTCAGCCTGATCGCCGGCAGCGCCGAGGCCTATGGCCACACCGAACGCATCGAGCAGTTCCGCTGTGCCGTGGTGCATTTCCCTGACGAGTTGATGCGCGACGCGTCCGACAGCGAGCAGATCCACGCCACATTGGGCACGCGGCTGATGTTCGAGCATCGCGCGATGTGGGACATCGCGGACAAGCTGGCGCAGGAATGCGTCGCCCCGGGGACGGGCCGGCGCCTGTACTGCGAGAGCCTGGTCGGCCTGCTGGCCGTCGAGATCGTCCGCTGGCGGCAGTCACAGACGCGCGCGGCCAACAAGGGTGGCCTGGCCCCCTACCGCTTACGCCGCGTTTTCGACTACATCGAAGCCAATCTCGGCACCGAGATCGCACTGGTCGACCTTGCAACCATGGCCGCACTGAGCCTGCCGCATTTCATGCGTGCCTTCCGCGCCTCGACCGGCGAAGCGCCGCTGCGCTTCATCATGCAGCGGCGCGTCAAGCACGCGCAATCGCTGCTGCTGAAGGGCAACACGCCGCTGGTCAGCATTGCGCACGACTGCGGCTTTGCCGACCAAGCTCACATGACGACCTGTTTCCGCCGGCTTGCCGGTACCACGCCGGCGCGCTTTCGGCGGGATCGTTCCTGAGCCGCTACCGCGGCCGGCGCCGTCTTGCACGACGTTCAATTTGAGCTTGAAGCATCATCGCTTCCGCAGCCGCAGGGCGTGTGGCATCGTTATTCGCACACACACTGAAGTGAGGATATCCAATGAAGAACGCTCTTCCGGTCGACAACAAGGACGCCCTGATCGCACGTTGCCTGCCCTTCCTGCAAGAAGTCAGGGACATGACGCCCGGCACCGAAGTCGAGCGCTGGCTCAATGACAAGTACGGCGTGCACAGCGACCTCTACCAGGACCTCGCGCGCATGATCACTGCCGGCGTGAAGGAAGGCTGGGCGGCAGATACCGAGATCGCGGGCCGCCGCTATCGGCGCGCGCGCCTGCTCGCCCCTTGCGAGCAGACTAACTGGTTCAGCATCACCGCGGTGTACATGGACAGCACCGGCAATACGCAGCGCAATCCCGAAGACTCGTTCCGCGGCGACTACCACAGCCATCCGTATGGCGAGTTCAACATGGTGGTAGCGCTTGACGAAGGCGCGGCGCTGGCCGGCCCGAACGGATGGTGCTACGGGGGGTGGACCGCGCCGGAACCCGGCAGTCACCACTACCCGGAAGCCAAGGGCGGCGCCGTCATCGCACTATTTTTCCTGCCCGCCGGCCGCATCGCCTACAACATCAAGGCCCCCGACGCCCAGTGATGCCGCAATGCCCGCAAGTTCGCCACGCAGCCATTGCAGCGCGGGATCGTGTGCATTGCGGGCATGCCAGATCGCACGGACCGCGGCAACAGAGGCCGCATACGGTGTGGCGCGGCAGACCCAACCGCCCTGGCTGACGAACGCCCGGGCCAGCGGCCCGGGCACCAGCGCCAGCATGTCGCTGTTGCGCAGCAATGCGGGAATCGCCAGCGAGTGCGCGACCGATATCCTCAATCGCGGCCCGGCATCCATATCGGGAAACGCCTCCTCCAGTGACTGCCGGCTGAACATCTCCGACTGACGAGCGAGCCCGCGCTCGGTAATGAAGCCGCTGACCGCCCCCTCTTCCTGGCCACCGGTGGATACCGTCAACAGCGGGTATGTGCGCAGGTCTTCCCGCGTCACGGTGCGATGCGCGACTGGGTGTGCCTGCCGCATGAGCAGCACGTCAGCCTGCTCCCACAGTGTCGTCGCGTGGAACCGGCCCGGGACGTCGGCAAAGATCCCCACGGCAATGTCGATCCTGCCAAGGTCGATCTGGCCGGCAAGGTCCAGCCGCGTGGATGGGCGGATGCTGACATTCACATGCGGTGCCAGCGCCGCCAGGCGCTCGCTCAGCGGTGCCAGCAACAGCCAGGTGATGTAGTCATTGGCAGCGACGACAAACTCGCGCCTCGCGGCATCGGGCACAAACGGCTCGATCCCGAGCGCGGCCTCGATCTGCCGCAGTGCGCTGCGCAGCGGCTCCGCCATGCTCATCGCGCGTGCTGTCGGCTCCATGCCCCGGGCTGTGCGCACGAACAGGTCGTCGCCTAGCAGGTCGCGCAACCGGCCCAGCGCATGACTGACCGCGGACTGCGTCACGTGCAGCCGCTTGCCGGCGAGCAGCAGGTTCCTGTCCTCGAAGATCGCGTCGAACACGCGCAGCAGGTTGAGATCGACTCGCCCTAGGTTCATCTAGACACTCCACCAGACCAGTGGCAAGTGTGTGGCGAGCCGCGGAGGCGCGTCTTGTGCGCTGTGCGCTCGGATTTTGTGGTATTAGCGTTAGAGCAAAATTTCGGGGTTGGGCGTTGTGTGCAAAAAAGTATGCGTCTAAGCCTCAGCCCATTAGGCCCTGCCCCCTTCGTGCCCCACCGGAATCAGGTCTCCGGCGCAGGCTCCTGACGCTTGCGAATCCACTCGGCAAATGCTTCATCTTCGATGCGGTAGTCGCCCATAGCCAGACGGGTCACGACGTTATCGGCCAGCAAACGGCGTAGTGCATGGGCCGTGGTGTTCCGGGTGGCGGGCTTGCCAAGCATGGTACCGAGCTTTTCCAGTGTGGCGCAGGAGTGCAAGTCAGACTCACCGCGTGCCAGCAGATATAGAATCGCTCGGTCGGCAGGCTTAAGCTTGCGCCAGTGAGCGAGCGAGTGTTCGTCTGAGAACACTGAAGCCTTTGTGTAGGCAAGCGCTGCGACGTCTCCCTGCGGTTGATAGAGCATGTACCTTTCGACAAACCGCTTGAAGAACTCCGGGGTGCGATGCAGTTCGTCGAACGCGCGCATACCCTGCTCCAGCGTTAGCTTCTGGCGCGCCATGCTGTTCAGGAGCTTAACTGTGAAGGCAACGAACTCGTCTCCAAGCAAGGGGAACGGCTCGAGAGGGGCCCAGTTGAAAAACGGCTCCGAAGCTCTCGCAAACATGGCGCGAAGGGTCGTCTCGGAACTGCCGGCGAAAATAACTTTGACGCGATCCTTCCGGATATCGAGCGCCGCGCGCAGGGCGTGAGCGAAATCGCTGTGGTCCGCGCCGGCCAGAACCTGGGCTTCGTCAATAACGAGGAGCAGTGGCTTTTTGGTGCGATCAAGCTGCTTTAGTACTTCGTGCAGCGCCGCAGTCCTGTCCACGCCAGCTTTTTCTAGTTCGGCTTCCAATGAGCCTTCGAACCCACCCGGAATCTTCGCGCTGGCTTTCATCTTTTTGACCGGTGCGCGAAGCCTGGACAACATTGCGGCGGCTCCCTTGGGTTCGAGTGCGTCGCTAAGTGCCGCCACAAGGGCCGTTTCAGGCGAGGTACGGTTATCCCAAAGGTTTGTGTACGCTGTGAGGTAACCATGCTCAACGGCGGACGGCATCAGATCACGGCGCAGAAACTCGGTCTTGCCCATGCGACGGCGAGCGAACAGTCCGCGGGCTGCGGATAGTTTCAAGTCAAAAGCATGCAGATACGCGTTCGCCAGCTCGGGGCGACCAAAATGCCAGGGATCAGGCAACACTTTCTCGTCAGTTCTCATGAGCTGTGAGAGTTCTCAAAATTCATGAGAAGTTATGATACAAGCCCCTCTGCATCGCGTAAAGGGATACGTGCGCGCGCAGACTCTTTTGCACTGAGCCGATCGCGCCAGTGTAGGTGCGCCCAGATCGGGTGGGGGCGCCTACACCCATCGTGTGTAGATCGCGACTAGATCCAGAGATGGTGGCGCGGTAGACACCTCGATCCGGATGATCGACGTAGGGCCCCGTTATCGTGCCTTATCCCCGCCTCCCGCGTTGCTGCGTCACCTTCATCCGAACGCCGCTCGCTGAGGCACCCCGTTCCTTGTCCGAGTGGATGGGAAACGCGACGGCGGCATCCGGCAAGAGCCGACCGCTTTGCGGCTGACGGAAGTCGCTTCCCAGCCAGGAGCCATCATTCACCGCTATGTTCGCTGGCCCCGCAGCCGGAACGCCCGGTGCGCCAGGGGCTCCTTGCTTTGTGGCCCGTGGGCGCCGCAAAGCGCAAGCGGCTCTTCACGCGTGCGGCCAGAAAAGAGACAGCCCTGCACGTCCGGTCGGCTATCATGCCAATCCCCTCCGAAGTGGCTCCCTATGATTTCCGTCCGTAATGTCACGCTGCGTCGCGGCGTCAATGTCGTACTCGACCGCGCGTCCGTCACCTTCAACCCCGGCGAAAAGATTGGTCTTGTCGGCCGCAATGGCGCCGGCAAGTCGTCCTTCTTCGGCCTTCTCAACGGGACGCTGCACGAAGACAGTGGCGAGTTCTCGATTCCCGCTGCGTGGAAGATGGGCCAGGTCGCGCAGGAGATGCCGGAGACCGAGCAGAGCGCGACCGACTTCGTAGTCGAGGGTGACACCGTGCTGTTGGCCGCGCAGGTCGAAGTAGCCGCCGCCGAGGCCAGCGACGACGGCATGCGCATGGCGCACGCCTACATGGCCCTGCACGACGCCGGTGCACACGATGCCCCCGCACGTGCTCAAGCGCTGATCTTGGGCCTTGGCTTCAGTGCTGCGCAGCTTAGCCAGCCGGTCAACAGTTTCTCCGGTGGTTGGCGCATGCGACTGCAACTGGCGCGCGCGCTCATGTGCCCATCCGACCTGCTGCTGCTCGACGAGCCGACCAATCACCTCGACCTCGACGCGCTGGTCTGGCTGGAAGCCTGGCTCAAGCGCTATCAAGGAACCCTGGTAGTGATCAGCCACGACCGCGAATTCCTCGACGCGGTGACGCAGGTGACGATGCACGTCGACAACGCCAAGCTCGTGCGTTATGGCGGCAACTACAGCAAATTCGAAGACATGCGCGCTGAGCAACTCGTATTGCAGCAGGCAGCGATGGCCAAGCAGGCGGACAAGATCGCCCACCTGCAGAAATTCATCGACCGTTTCAAGGCCAAGGCCTCGAAGGCGAAGCAGGCGCAGAGCCGGGTCAAGGCGCTCGAACGCATGGAGAAGATCGCACCGGTGCTTGCCGACGCAGAGTTCAACTTCGAGTTCAAGGAGCCGCTCAACGTCCCGAACCCGCTGTTGTCGATGCTGGACGCGAGCTTTGGCTACCCGGCGCCAACCGGCGCACTGCCGAGCACGCCGCCCACGGTCATCGTGCGGGGCATCAACCGTTCCGTGCTGGCCGGGCAGCGCATCGGCATTCTCGGTGCCAACGGCCAAGGCAAGTCCACGCTGGTGAAGACGGTGGCGCACGCGCTGGCGCCGATTGCCGGCGAAATCAGCGAAGGCAAAGGGCTGAATATCGGCTACTTCGCACAGCAGGAACTCGACGTGCTGCGCCCGCTTGACACGCCGATGGAACACATGATCCGCCTTGCCAAGGACACGCCGGCGCACATGCGCGCCCCCGGCCAGAGTGGCACCGAACAATCGCTTCGCACCTTCCTCGGCACCTTCAACTTCAGTGGCGACATGGTCCATCAGGCGGTTAGCACGATGAGCGGCGGCGAAAAGGCGCGGCTCGTGTTGTGCATGATCGTGTGGCAGCGCCCCAACCTGCTGCTACTCGACGAGCCTACCAACCACCTCGACCTGGCCACACGCGAAGCGCTAGGCATGGCGCTCAACGAATTCGAAGGCACAGTGATGCTGGTCAGTCACGACCGGGCCCTGCTGCGCGCCGTATGTGACGAGTTTTGGCTGGTCACCAAGGGCGGCGTCGAGCCCTTCGACGGCGATCTGGACGATTACCAGCAGTTCCTGCGCGACGAAGCCCGTCGCATGCGTGAGCAGCCTGCCGCAGAGTAGAAGGTCATCGCCTGAAATGGTGGGACAAAGGGCGGGCCTGAGCTTCACAGGATTCAGCGTAAAGGTCGCCATCGAGCGCCTCGAGACATACGAACTTAGGCGCCGAGATCGATCACGAGGGTCCGCTGTCCGAATCCAATAAAGAACTTCTGCGGGGCGCGGTGCGGGAATCGCCCGCTGCCAAGACTTTGTCCAAGCAAGTTCGTGTGAAACTAGCCCACACCCCATTCGATCTTTGAATGGGCGCTTCCTGAGTTATTCACCGGCCACTTTGGGTCTATCAGGGACGGTCGAAGTATCGGGACGAGCATTGGTCCGAGACCGGCCAGAAGCGGTCTTCGGCCCGCCTGTCTGTGCAGGCGATCTAGCGTCGCTTACACCCAGACAGCAGTCATTCGCGCCGTATGTGTGCGTCGTCTTATTGGCCTTCTCTGGCGTTGACGCGTTGTTTGCCAGATGACTAAAATGGCCACGAAGTAGGAGCCGTTCGAGCTACTCGAAGGCAATGCCCGCTTCAGGCTTTTCATTTGTGCATTCAGCGTCTGGATCCGGCTGAAGGCTTTATGCCGTCGAATCCATGCACGGTGAGCTTCAGCTCATCTACGAGCGAGTCGATTATCCTGATGGGTTGTCCTCGGCAATGAAATCATCGAGGCATTCAGGCAGCAGCGTTACCTGCCTGCGGTCCTCCCGCACGCCCGCGCCCAAACCGCTCATACCCATGTCGGACTCACGGATGCGGATGAATGGGATCGACCCAATAGACTTCTTCCGGTGGCTCGGCAGGTTCGATATCCAGGTTAATGACAATTGGATCTTGACCGCTGCGGACCACCACGCAACTGAGAACCTCAGTCTTGCTCGCATTGATCTCTTGATGAGGTACGAATGGCGGAACGTAGATGAAATCGCCAGGCCCTGCCTCTGCGACAAACTCCAGATTTTCACCCCATCGCATACGTGCCCGGCCGCTCACAACGTAAATGACGCTTTCCAATTCGCCATGATGGTGAGCCCCCGTTTTGGCATTGGCATCAATGGTGACCGTGCCTGCCCAAAGTTTGCTAGCCCCCGCCCGCGCATTTGTGATTGCGGCCGCTCTCATCATGCCAGGCGTTTGAGGTGTATTGAGATCGAGTTGGGAGCCAGGAATGATCTTGACCCCGTGATCGCGCCAGTTTGGCTTTGACTCAGAACGCATTTCATCGCTCCAGCCCGCGTTGCTACCGATAGACCAGCACCGGGATCTTGCTATGCGTCAGAACTTTTTGCGTCTCACTACCGATTAGCAACCCCTTCACGCCTCGTCGCCCGTGAGATGCCATCACAATCAGATCGCACTTCTCGCCTTCGGCCGTACGAATGATGGCATCGTAGGGGTGATCATCGACAACATAGGTCGTGCTGCAGCGCACGCCAACGTTGCTGGCCTGGTGCTGGAGGCTTTCAAGATATCTCCGCGCTTCCTCCTTGGCCCCTCTTGTGTACTCTTCACGAGAATCACTGAGCGGCTCGACGTAGGAAAAGACGTGATAGTCCGGGCAAGCTCGGACTACGGTGATCTCGGCATTAGTCTCGCTAGCGATTTCCACAGCCTTGGTAAAGGCCGCTTCGGCCAATGGAGACCCATCGACCGCTACCAGAAGATGCTTGAACATCTTGCCCTCCTAGTGCACTGACAGATGCCTCACTTCAAGTGACGTGGCGTTGGCATGGAAGCTGCAAGTTCCACGGATTCCGGCCAGCCACCGATTACTGGGAAATGCTTCTGATCAATGCAAGTTTAGGTGGCTAGCCCAGAAAGCGCAGGCTTCCACCGCCATGCCTGCCCGTTGTGCCATGACGATGCCTGTTGTTACCCACGCGCGCGGTCGTGACATCGGGCCAGGATCCCGGAACACCTTCTGGTTTGCTGGCTGGCACACGCGGCGGTAGAATTTTTGCGGACCCCGCTGCTCTTCGCCGGCCAAAGAACAACTCGCGTACCGGATACCAATTCGCTCAATGAATGTGCAGCATCCGATTCATTTGAACGGGGGTAACCGACGAGGGAAACCATGTACCAGCAGACGTACGATCCGCTCGGGAACGTGTTCCTTTCCACAGTGGTGGCAGCGATCCCGATCCTTGTGCTCTTGTACTTCATCGCCCTGCATCGGCACCGCGATTCACAAGGCAACGTGCACCTCGGCATCTCCGCGCCCTATGCGGCGTTCTATGGCGTCATCGCAGCTTTCCTGGTCTCCTGCATCGTCTTCAGGATGCCGCTTGCCTCCGCGGCGTCAGCCTTTGCGCTCGGGTCGCTGTCCGGCTTCCTGGGAATCATCTGGATCATCCTGGCCGCGATGTTCCTGTACACGATGACCGTGGTAACGGGAAAGTTCGAGATTGTGAAGGAGTCCATCATCCATATCTCGTTCGATCGGCGGCTGCAGTGCGTGCTGATCGCGTTTTCATTCGGGGCGATCATCGAGGGAACCTCGGGCTTCGGGACGCCGGTGGCAATCGCCGGTGCGGTGATGGTTGGCTTGGGATTCAAGCCCTTCCAGTCCGCCGTCCTGAATCTTCTGGCCAATACCGCGCCGGTCGCGTGGGGAGCAATTGGGACGCCGATCGTCACGCTGGCCGCGGTGAGCGGCCTGGACCAGGTCACGCTGTCCGCAATGGCCGGCCGCCAACTGCCCTTTGTCTCGATCCTGGTCCCGTTCTGGCTTGTTGCCACGTTCGTGAAGATGGAAGGCGGCACCTGGAAGGAAGCATTCGAGGTGTGGCCGGCGGCGCTGTGCGCGGGGGCATCGTTCGCCGTCATCCAGTGGTTCGCGTCAGGAACCAACGAGTTCCACCTGATGACGGACGTGGTCTCCGGCGTCTTCTCGGTCATCTGCACTGCGCTGTTCCTGCGCTTTGTGTGGCATCCGAAGACACGCTTCCTGCTCAGGGCCGAGCGCGAGGCGCTGGCTATTGCCGGCAAGTCCAGCGCGACTGCCACAGTCGACAGTACCGAGTGGAAGTACTCGTACACGACCCGGGAGACAGTCTACGCATGGCTGCCCTGGGTGATCCTGATCCTTTGCTGCGCCATCTGGGGCATGCCGGAGTTTAAGAAGTATCTGAACAACCTGTTCTCCTCGGTCACGTTTTCCACAGCCCTGCTCGGCTCACCGTTCTCAGGAACGCTCTCGCTACCGGTCTGGGACATGCCGGCCCTGCACAACCTGGTGCAACGGATGCCGCCGGTGGCGCCGGTCAATGCCAAGCCGGAAGTGGCAAGGTTCACCATCAACTGGCTCTCGGCCGCCGGGACCGGCGTATTCGTGGCCGCGATCCTGTCCGGCCTGGTTCTCAGGCTGAGCGCGGCGCAATGGAAAGCGGCTTTCGCCCAGACCCTCCAGCGCATGAAGATTCCGGTCCTGGTGATTGCGCAGGTCCTTGGACTCGGCTTCCTGACGCGGTACGCGGGTACTGACGCGGTGCTCGGCCTCGCGTTCACCGGGGCCGGCTTCCTATATCCCTTCTTTGCCGCCTACCTGGGCTGGCTAGGCGTCTTCCTGACGGGCTCCGACACGGCTTCCAATGCCCTGTTCGGTAGCCTGCAGCGAATCACTGCCCAACAACTCAATTTGAATCCGATCCTGATCGTCGCCACGAACTCGACCGGTGGCGTGATGGGAAAAATGATCGACGCGCAGTCCATCATGGTGGCCTGCGCGGCATGCTATGACGAGCCAGAGGAGAGATCGCATGCGCTGGGACCGATCTTCCGCACGATTTTCTGGCACTCAATCGCCGGAGCCGCGGTTATCGGTCTGATAGCGCTTCTGCAAGCCTACGTCTTCCCGGGGATCATTCCGATACCACCGGTCGGAAAATGAAGCATGAAGAGGAGATTCGACATAGACCAGCCGGCGTCCGTTGATCGGGCCACTCATTGTGGGAGAACAGCACTTTGTATATGTTGACTGGCAGCGTCGCACATTGAAGCTGCCAGCCAACTACCAACCGGCCAGCGTCTGGGAAGGCCGACCAACTGCCGGAGCGAATGTGTGCGCGGATGACCGTTGGATCCGGATAACCGCCATCGAGGGAGCGAAGACTCGAACGGCGCAAAGGGGTCGGGCACGGTCGGTCTGCTCTCGAAAATGGCCGTCGCGTGCCCGCCCAAGCGGAGGGCACTGGCTGCAGTCGTTCGAACGAGCCAGGTCGGGTGCAAATCCGTCATCAAGGCGATTCGGTTGCGCAGGACAGACAAATACGGACCTACAAGGCCTGACGTATGGTCGGCCAGCAGGATGACAGAGCGAGGAAGCGCAGTAGCTTCAGCTCGTTCGCAGCTCGGGGTGGCGGGAGGCGACTCGCTACTGCTCCATGGCGTGACAGTTCGTCCTGCGGCTACAGCCAATGCCAGATGCCCGCCGCCCGACCGGTGACTGGGGTATGTGCCCAAGTCGCTACGAGCCAGACGACGAGGCCGCCCAGAAGCGCATGCAAGCCGAAGCCGCCCAGCCGGGCACGGCCAGCGACAATCGCCGCGAATGGCAAGTAGCTCGTCTTTGACTCCCATGCGGGCCAGAGATCCGGCTGGAGCCGCTCCTTCTTCCGGTCCTGCAATGCGGCGCCGACGAGTGCGAGGACGACAATAGCCGCTGCGACTATCATGTTCTTGGCCACCGGGAACACTGCGACGTGGCACAGCCCCCAGAGAGCGAACGACCACATCATAGGGTGGCGCGTCACCGCATACACGCCGCGCGCCGCTTCGGGGAACGAGCCGGGCCGGCCGCCTGTCGGAAACGCCGGGTTGCGGATCAGAGAGCCCATCAGGAGGATCGACGCAATCAGCATGAACGCGGTCACAACCGCCCAAAGCCCGTTTCCTACCGGCCATAGTGGTGCCGAAAGGGGCGCCTTTCCATAGGCCATCACCATCCACCCGAGTGTCAAGACCGCAACCAGCGAATAGGCGCCCAGAAACCCCGCTTCGCCAAGTGCGCGGACCAACCGCCGGCGGAGCGGATGGGACAAGAGAAAGTGGCTGCCCACGAAGGCCACTGCCGCCGCCGCAACTGCGTAAGTGCTTCCCATTACCCCGGCTCCTCAAGTCATATTGTCGGCTCACAGTACTGCGCTCATGTCGAGGCGCGGTACAGGAAATTCCACTGGCCCTCGATCTTGATTCAGTTTTCGTCCATCCGCCACTCTTGCACACCAGGTGTTGCGCTCGCGAAATGCCGCTTGCGAACAGCAGCAAGGCGTGATCACGCCGCGATGCCCGCCCGAATGCATTCACACGGACGTTCGAACGTCGGCCCACTTTCAGAAAACGGACCTTCGTGCCCCTTCGGCCAATGCCTCACAGAGATGGCCCGCGTGGCAGGCGCTGAGCGTCGAGGGCCGCGCGGAGCGGCTGCGCAAAGTCGCGCGGCGCATGACCGCAATGCCGCTGCCGGCACCAGTTACCAAGACAACTTGCTTCATGATCGAACTCACTGTTCAGTGACGATTGATGGCTTCGAGGGTGCGCCCGGTCGGGCGACGCCGCCATTGACACGCAGGATCTGGCCGTTCACCCAGCCCGCATCAGGGCCAGCGAGAAACGACACCACGCCGGCAATGTCCTCCCAAGCGCCCACACAATGGATGGGTTGTGTGGGCGCCAGTTCCGGGTCGAGTTTATGCTTCGAAGGCTTCGCGATTGGCCTCTACAAATTCAGCGACCGTCTGCGGCGCCCTGCCCGTGATCTCCTTAATGACGCCGTCAGTACCGGAGAAGATACCGTTCTGGTAGTCGACTGCGGTAGCCAGGAAATGCTGGATCACGAACTCCGGCAGGTTGTACTTCTCCAGATGCTCACGATATTGCTCAAGGGTCGATGGCGCATAGGTGATCTTGCGTCCCAGCACCTTGCCAATCTCCTCCGCGATTTCTTGCTGATTCAGCTCGACAGGGCCAAAGAGGGAATAGGTCTTGCCGATATGATCCGACGGTTCAGTAAGGATATTTGCGATCAGACGGGCCTGGTCCTCGGCGGCGATCGGTGCATGACGGCCGGCACCATAAGGCAACGTGATCTTGCCTTCCTGCACGAGGGGATCGAGCACCCACGGAAAAATCAGCCACTCGGAGAAGTAGGTCGGGCGAATATGGACGGCCGGCACACCGGACCAGTCGAGCACGCGCTCGGCGATCCAGTGATCGCGAGCAGCATGGCTCTCCGAATCGTCCCGCGCCGAGATTTGCGACATCTCGATGACGACCTCTACGCCGGCGCGCTTGGCGGCATCGGCAAAGTATGAGGTGGCCTGAATGTAGCCCGGACGAACCGGGTAGCAGAGATACGCTCCCGCAACGCCTTCCATGGCGCGAATCACGTCGTCGTGCTCGAGAAGGTCGCCCACGAAGATCTCTGCGCCTTCAGCGCGAAGCGCTGCGCTGCGCTCATCCTCCTGGTGTACGAATGCGCGAACCGCGTGTCCCGCCTTGAGCAGAAATCTGGTGGTGTAGACGCCAGTCTTGCCGGTGGCGCCAGTGATGAGATATTTACGCTGTTCCATGAATTGCTCCAATCTGTGAATGTGTCCGACAGGCTTACATCGCCCCGAGGTGCTGCTTCACATCCTCCAGAATCGCCGTTGAAGCGTCGGAATCTTCAACGACTCTTGACATCGTTACGGCCCCAATCATGGCCGCCACTGCGAACACGGCCGACGACCTAGCCTGGCCGCCCATACGCTTGACCAGTACATCGACAAGTTCTTCAAAGCCTTGCGCGGCGGCTGCCCGTGTCTGCTCATCAGCCCTGGCGAGTTCGCTCCCCATTGCTGCCAGCGGACATCCGCCTGTCTGCGTGTCGCGGTGGTCCTCAGACACATAGGCATTGACGACAGCGGCAAGCCCGTTGTCCGCATCGCTATCCCGCGCGGCGGCCTCGAGCCCATCGATGACCTCGGTCATCGCCTGCGAACACGCTTCCGCGACCAGTTGATCCTTCGAAGAAAAATGCCGATAAAACCCACCCTGCGTGAGGCCTAATGGCAACATCACGTCGTTCAATCCCGTCGCCTGAATGCCGTGGAGTCGGAACTCTCGCGCTGCGGCCTCGACAATGCGTCGGCGGGTATCCGCTGCTTCAACCTTGGATTTGCGCATCAGCTTGCTCCGGATCGAGTGTGTGGTCGCTAACCATCTTATTTAGATGGTAGGTAACATCTAAACCGAAGTCAAGGAAGAAACGGGAACCTTGCCGAAGGCATTCGGGACGCGATATTGCTCGATGCGCTGTTCGCCCGCCGCCAGGTTGATCCGCTTGACCGTATAGGGGATGTCCGCCTCGTCAAGCGCGATCGCGGCACGGATACAGTTGCCAGTCAATGCTCCATACAGCTCGATAGAACCGTCCGGCCCTTACTAAGTTACACCGGCGACATGCATCCCCTGACCGCCGAGCCTTCCGGTCCGACGTGGAAATCGCAATCAAGTCGGACGCGAGCCCCGTCACCCGGGCCGACCGGGAAATCGAGGCGGAACAAAGGGATACCTACAAAGGGTCACGAGTCATCGGCCAATTCGCCAAGCGGGACACAAGTAGCAAGGGGGGGCGCGAAGTAGCATGGGAAGGACGACGACGTCTTGACCTAGGCCGCTGTCCTACGACCAAGCCGTGTGCGGAATATGGCATGCCAATTATGGAAGGAACATTTGTTCGGCTGTGTCGTCTATGCTTGACACATCCGATTTGGAGATTCTCGCCATGAACCCCGCCCTCCTGGGTAATGCGATTCATCGCAAGCGGATTGCCCTTGGCCTGACCCAGCAGCGGCTGGCCGACATGGCCGAACTGTCGCGCCAGTCGCTCAACGGCATTGAGCATGGCACCGTCAATGCGACGCTCGAGACGCTCGGGCGGCTGATGGACGTGCTCGGCCTGGCGCTTGACGTGCACGATCCTGAAACCAGCCGCCAGGCCAGGGGCACGCCGACCCGCGCGCTGTGGATGGCCGTGAAGGGCGCAAACGTGAGCTACACGGGCGAGCTCACGCCCGAAGAACTCGAGCGGGCCCTGGCCACCGGCGAGGTGCCGTCGGAGTTTCGGCCGCAAGTCGCCCAGGTCCTGGATGAGGCGCCACTGCAACTCGTCACGAAGGTGGTGGCCGAGGTGGCGGCGAAGCAGCACCGGAAACCGGCCGAGATCTGGAAAAACCTCAGGCGGCTTGCGCAGTCTTTGACGGCGACACGCGGAGGGCTGTGGGCTTGAAGGTCGAGCTTCGGGGCGACGTCTGGGAAAGCCTGTTCCCGCACGCCTTCACGCTGATGGAGGAGGTCAGGAAGCACGGGGGCATCTAGCCGTTCTGGACCTTCGGGGGCGGGACGGTCCTGATGCTCCGGTAACACCATCGCTTTTCACGCGATATCGACCTCTTTGTACCGGACCCGCAATATCTAGGGTTCGTGACGCCCCGTCTGAGCGAGGCTGCAGAGGGCATCACGAGCGACTATGTGGAGCAGGGGAACTTCGTGAAGCTAGTCCTCGACGCCGGCGAAGTCGACGTCGTGGCCTCGTCCAACCTGACCGACGAGCCATTCGAGATCTGGGAGATCATGGGGCAGCCAGTCAAGGTGGAGACCCCATGGAAGCGACGGACGGGATCCGATTCCGTGGCGACAGGTGCACCGGACTTTCAAGCGTGAAAGCTGAAAATGTGGCGAAACACTTTGCATTTCAACCTGGGCGTTGCACGCGAGGATATCGGCGCTCTGCAGTCAGCTCTGGCGGCATATGAACGATGCATCGAGCTTGCACCGGACGATGCCGATGCCCACTACAAGGCAGCGCGTTTGCATCAGGAGGTAGGCCACTTCCAGAATGCGCTGCGGCACTTCGACGCGTTCTGGAGCTCGACCGTCCATAACGCCAAGTGGGTGGCCGCTCGATCAAGCGGTCACCAGCCCTTCTAGAGCGGACTATCGAGCGCGGCCAGCCGCGGCATTGGTGCCGCGCCGTCATGAGCAACGGCGATGCCGTTCGGACGCCATTTCTGGCTGGCCACCCCGTCGAATGGTACGCCTTCCAAAAGGACGTACAGATCACTTAGTGCAAGAGCTGCGTAGATCATTTTCATGCTTGAAAATGATGGCTCCACTTTCCTGTTGTGCCGCGGGAGCCTTCTCTTGGGGGAAATGGGTATTAAATTTGGGTTAATTCAGACTTGGGAATTTCTTTCGGCGCCGTATCATGCCTGGGCAGTCCTGCTACCGTCCGCGTCGCCGCCTCTCTGGTGACGCGGGCTCTTTTTCGGGTGAGCGCCCCTTGTGGACAGGCCGATTGCCTAGCACGGGCGACTAGACGAGACTGGGCACGGGAAACTCACCAGTTGCCCGATTTCCTTCATGGACGTTCTGCGGCTCTCTGCTACCGGTCGAGAGCCGTCTCTTCCCCGGCCCTCGACCGACGCGCTGCCGCCTGCCCGGTCACATTGACACGTACAGTCTCGTGGAGAGTCGATTGAGTCGTCGTCGTTCAAGGGACGACGCGCGTGCAATCGTTCATGCCTGCTGGATAAGGAAACGCTCGGGCCGTTTGCCCAGCCACGCCGGCGTCCGGCCACGTCCCGACCAGGTTTTGCCAGTTTTGGGATCCATGTACTTCGGCGGCAGCGGCGCTTTCTCGGTGGCCGCGGACGCTGTACTTGCGGGCCGGCCCCGACGACGACGCGGCGCCACGTCTTCCGGCGACAGGCTATACCGAACCATCAGCTCGTGCGCACACCGGATTCCGCGAGAGGCATCCCGGCCTCGACTGTCCGTGCATCATTCCACGATTTCGTTCGCACCCCGACAGGCAAATTGACATGCCGTCATGCCCGCGACGATCGTCGGCCAACCTGTCGAGGAGAATGTATTGGACAATTCAGTGTCCCGCGTGATCGCGGTTACATCAAAAGCCGGCCGCCGCGCGCCAAAGGAAAAGACCCAGGCCGTCGCAACACCGCTGGACATCGCGTCAATGGCGCGCCAGGACGAGGAGCGTCAACGGCAGATGCGCGCGCTGATCGCGCTTGGCCGTGAGCGCGGCTATCTCACCCACGCGGACATCAACGATCACCTGCCCGACAACTTTACGCAAACTGCTGCGATGGAGACGATCGTCAGCACGTTCAGCGACATGGGGGTGGCCGTGTACGAGCAGGCGCCGGACGCAGAGACGCTCCTGCTAAACGACGCCGCGGCCGCCGTGGCATCCGACGATCAGGCGGACGAGGAAGCGGAAGCTGCACTGTCGACTGTCGATTCCGAATTCGGCCGCACTACTGATCCGGTCCGGATGTACATGCGTGAAATGGGTGCCAGCGAACTGCTGACCCGCGCTGGCGAAATCGAGATCGCAAAACGCATCGAAGACGGCCTGCAGGACATGATTCAGGCGATCGCCACGTGTCCGTCGATCGTGTCCACGATTCTTGTCGATGCGGACCGCATCGCTGCTGGCGAACTGCGTATCGACGAATTGGTCGCTGGCATCAGCGACGACGTGAATGAAAGCGAAATGGCGCTGGAGTCCGAAGAAGTTGAAGTGGAAGCAGACGCCTCCGACGATGACCCAGACGGTGACGACGTTGAAACGGACGCCGGGGATCCGGAGAAAATGAATGCGGCCCGCCTCGAACAACTCACGAACGACAGTCTTGCGGTTTTCGCGCGCGTGCGTGCACTGTTCGAGCAGTTGCCGGATGTACCCGTTACTGGCAAAGCCCGTTCTGCGGCCGTTGCGCAATTGCGCTCGGCGATCCAGCGCGAACTGGCGCCGATCCGCTTTACGGCCAGAACCATCGACCGCCTGTGCGCCAGTGTGCACGCACAGGTTACTGAGGTTCATGCGATCGAACGCAGCATCCTGGAGATCGCCGTCGACCGTTGCGGCATGCCACGCGAGGCGTTTGTCGAGTCGTTCCCTGGCCACGAAACCGACCTTGCATGGACCAGCCGCATGGCGGCGACTTCGCGGCAATTTGGCGCGGCGCTCGAGCGACATCTGCCGGCCATTCAGGCCGGGCAGCAGAAACTCATCGACATCGAGGCCCGGGTCTCGCTCACACTCCAGCAGCTCAAGCAGATCAACCGCCAGATGAGTGCCGCGGAGTTGAAAATGCGGCAGGCCAAGCGGGAGATGATCGAAGGGAATCTTCGTCTTGTCATTTCAATTGCCAAGAAATACGTGAACCGCGGCATGCAGTTCCTGGATCTGATCCAGGAAGGCAATATCGGCCTGATGAAGGCGGTGGACAAATTCGAATACCGGCGCGGCTGGAAGTTCTCGACTTACGCCACTTGGTGGGTCCGCCAGGCTGTCACGCGTGCGCTTGCTGATCAGGCGCGGACCATTCGTGTGCCGGTGCATATGATCGAGACGCTCAACAAGCTGAACCGAATTTCGCGCGAATTCCTGCAACAGACGGGACAGGAAGCGCATCCCGCCGTCCTCGCGGAGCGCATGGAGATGTCCGAGGAAAAAGTGCGCAGTATCCTCAGGATCGCGAGGCAACCTGTCTCGCTCGAGACCCCTGTGGGCGACGATGCCGACGCGACGCTCGGCGACATGATTGAAGATGTCTCTGCGAGTTCACCGACTGAGGCCGCGATTCACGCAAACATGCGCGCCGCGATCGATGAGGCACTCGACGAGTTGTCGCCGCGCGAGGCCAAGGTCCTGCGGATGCGATTCGGGCTCGATACGACCTCTGACCACACGCTTGAAGAGGTCGGCAAGCAGTTCGACGTGACCCGCGAGCGGATCCGTCAGATTGAGAGCAAGGCGATGCGCAAGCTGATGCATCCCAGTCGCGCTGACAAGTTGAGGCCCTTTCTCGAGCGCTGAGCAAAGGCGAGGAGTACGCCCTCCTTTCGGCGCCCTACTCCAGACCCACAGCGATCACGCATCGGCCCGATCGCTGCCCTGACAGTACGCGTTTGCGGCGCGGAAAACTTACAGCGGTTTGATGTTCGCTGCCTGTTTCCCCTTGGGACCTTGCTTGACTTCAAAACTGACCTTCTGGCCCTCCTGAAGTGATTTGAAGCCGTTTCCCTGAACCTCGGAGAAGTGCGCGAACAGGTCATCGCCGCCGTCGTCCGGCGTGATGAACCCAAAACCCTTTGCATCGTTAAACCACTTGACGGTACCTGTTGCCATGTTCTGAATGTTCCAAGGAAGACTAGTTGTAGATGACGCCACCGGCTTGCGCCAAATGTGCGGCTATCTTGTATCACGGGTGGGCCGTCGCCGACAATCCCTTGGTCGAGGCTTCACAAGCCTTTAAATGCCCCGGTGCATTGATTGACCCCGCTGCGATGCAACACATGCGTCGCTTGATTCCGGCGACAAAAGAGTTTACGGTGAATGCCCGGTGTGCGCTTCCTGCGCGTCCCTCGCACCGATGCATTCACTGCCGTTCTCATCGTCCTCGTGGAATTCGATCCACGGACCAGCTGTCGTAGGTTCCATTATCCGACCCCGGCAAAGGCCGGCAAAGGAGGCCGCCATGCTAAGTCCGCACGAAATCGCCGCGCTACTACTGCTTGGCGATGCGCAAGATATCGATGATCTCGAACCAGATCAATTGGACGGCTTGCTGGCCCACAAACTGCTCACGATGGAGCACGGGCATGATAGCGGCAATGCTTATCCCCGCCTGACGAGTCGAGGACACTCCATGCTCGAAGCCGTGCGAAGCATTCGGTGAGGCTTCGTTTCGTGCCCTATCGCCGTGTCCCGGCAACGCCGGCCCCATGCACTGCTTGGCCCGTATGCTGCGGCTTACCGTTGTCGACCGGGGATGGCGGAAGCGCAACGGCGGTAGCCGGCCCATGCGAGCCATATCGTCCGTCGTCCAATCTCTGATTCGGCACCGTAAATTACCTACCTTACAATCTTCTGACCGCGCAGTACCACCTTCCTTCCCTGATCACGTTCACCGAAACCGCTGATCACCTTCACCGAAATCCGCAAGCAAACGAAGCTGCCCCTTACAATGTTGCCGTGCAATATAGGACCAGGGCCGAAGAAGCGCGCGAATAGCCACACGCCCTGTTTGCGGCTGGCAAATACGCGTACGCCCGCCGAGGGAAGCAGCGGAGGACAGAATGGCGACAGCTCGAGCTGGAACCAGAGGGGAGGCACTGAAGCTCCTGGAGACAGAGGGAGTCACGGTGGTCGAGTTGGACTACGAGTCAGGTTGGCAGGATGCAGTTGAACTCGGCAGGCTCGGCCAGAAGGTTGGGATACGCGTCGAGTACCGCGGGCACGAAAACATAGCCGTCCGCTCGCCGGCTGCGCTCGTTGCCGGCCTATTGCGACCAAAGACAACATTCCGGCAGCGGAATCTGTACTGTCAGTTTGAGCTCAACAACTTGCCGGCAGATGAGCTAGAGAGCCTGGAGGCAAAGGCGGCGAAGTTGGGGGACTATATTCTCGCGGGGCACTTGATGAGAGAGGTGGATGCACAGTGGACAGAGTAAGCTGGTGCGGTCTGCCCTTTCGACAATGAACGGTTCGCTGTAGGGAAGCTCGGGGACGTGGCAGTGTCGTTGTATCCCACTATCCCTCGCATGCCGAGAACCATTGTTATTGGTGGGCCGGGTGGGACTCGAACCCACTATCAGTCGATTATGAGTCGACGGCTTATACCACTTAAGCTTCCGGCCCTTGCGTGGAGCGCGAGATGTTACCCGAAGGCGGCCTCTTGCGAACTTTGCGGCTTCCACCGCCTGGGCAACCTCGCGCTTCGCCGCGTCGACTGCCTTCCTCGTGTCGGCGCGGAGTTTTAGCAAGCGCTTCTTCGCTGGCTGAGCTTCGCGTGCGAGCACGAAGCGCGGAGTATAACCGCAGCGGTGGCACACCTAATAGCGGTCTGGCTCATCATTGTGTGGCGACGTTTATGGCAGCCGGCGTATTCAGCGGACAGCCCGGAATGCTTAGTCCGCACTGGCGCGGCAGCGCGAAACCGGGAGCGAGAAGTCCGAGATGACGGTGCCCCCGATCTCGGAAGCACGCAAGACGTCGACGCATCGGAGCGTGCCTCCCGATTATTCGCGACAAGGCCCCGTTATCGTGCCTTATTGCCGTGTCACGGCAGAGCCAGCGCTACATGTTCATCCCGGCCCTGCACGCTACTGCTAGGCGTTTCTCGCCAGAAACGGCGGAAGCGCAACGGCGGTAGCCGGCTGTGGATTCAACCGGTCGATGCAACACACTAAAGGCTTTGCGAGCCTGAGGGGTGTTGCAAATGAAACAAAGACGGCGGATCTACTACACCGAGACTCAAAAGGCACTGATGTGGGAGCGGTGGCGCAAAGGCGATGGTGCCCCAATTTGCCGATATCGTTACGCCGCCGAGTGCGCAACTGCATTGCGCTTCGAAGCCGGCGAGCGCGATCGTCGAGGCGACACCCGCGGTAGAAGATGAAGCATGGAAGCTGGGAAGCAGACAATGCCGAGCTGCTTTCCGCACTCGCTGGCGCTGGCGAAGCGTCGCAATCGACCAAACGATCGAAAAGCAAAAACGCCGTCGACAGGCAACCCAATCGACAAATGCCAGGCATCTTGATACCGCTTCTGAGTGCGTTGCCGGGCTAGCGATTCTGACCAGACGAGCTACGCGCGATAGGAAGAATGCGCCGCCACTGGATAGCGAGATCGTCGGTTGCTCACCGCTTGCCGACTCTGAACTTCAGACTCCCAATCCATTCATCCGATGGCCCGACTGCGGCAGTCCTCACGGACCGCATGGGGTTGCGGGCCATCAGCGCGTGGATTGGCACCGCGCCAAGGTCGTCGGTACGCACCGACGAGAGCGAACCGCCGTAGCGGCCGATGGGTGTGCCGATGGCGTCGTAGATGAAGGTGTGGTTCATGGTGGTTTGAGATGTCAATAGATCGTCATGGCGACAACGATGGCCAGCACATTGGTGAGCATGGGGGTCACCACGGCCAGCATGAAGATCGGCTTGTAGGCCTGCTTGTGCGTGAGGCCGACGACGGCCAGCGCCGTGATGACGGCGCCGTTGTGCGGCATCACGTCCAGGCCGGCGGTCGCCAGGCTGGCAATGCGATGGATCACCTCCGGGTTCAGGCCCAGCGCCAGGAACTGCTTTGCAAAGAGCTCCATCGCGATGCCGAGCCCGCCGGACGCAGAGCCCGTGATGCCGCACAGCAATTGCGTGGCCAGGGACAGCGAGATCAACGGCGTCCCGGGGATGCTCAAGAGCATGTTGGAGATGGACTTGAAGCCGGCGACAGATCCCACCACCGCCCCGAAGCCGACATCGGCACAGGTGTTGATAACGGGCAGCGCGCAGTTGGTCGCACCGCCGGTGAGGGTCTTCAGCTTGTCGGGCAGGTGCCGATGCAGCAGAACCATGCCCGCGCCAATGCCCCCGAGCAGCGCCCAGACGATGTCGACCTTGACGACATTCAGCAGGATCAGCAAGGCGACGGAGGGCATGAATGCCAACCAGATGTTGGGAAGCGCTCTGTCGCTGCTGGCATGAGTGGGCGCCGCCTTGGATGCCGCAGGATCGGTGCCCTCGTAACCCCCGCCCTGGCGCTTCGAGCGCTTGATCATCCAACCGAGGAGCAGATAGTTCGCGGTGATGACGAACACCGTGGCGATCAACCCGAGCGCGGGTGCCGCCGTGGCGGTGGTGCCCAGGTACGTGGTCGGGATGATGTTCTGGATCTGGGGCGTGCCGGGCACCATCGACATCACGAAGGTGGCGACGCCGAAGAAGTAGATGCCGGGAAACAGGTGCCAGGAGAGATCGATCTCCTTGAACAGCGGCCGTGCGATCGGCACGATGACGAAGAGGATGACAAAGATGCTCACGCCGCCATAGCCGAGCAGGCCACAGACCGCGACGATGGCCATCGACACATGCAGAGGATTAGACTTTCCCGTCAGCGTCAGCAGGAAATCCGCGATCTTTCGGGCTGCGCCGCTGTCTTCCATGACCTTGCCGAAGATGGTCCCCAGCAGGAAGAGGAAGAAGAACTTCATCGCAAAGGAACTGAAGCCCTTCATGTAGGTGTCGTTCAGTCCCTTTAGCAGATCGACCTGCGAGAAGGCCAGCGCGATCATCGCGGCGATCGGCGCAATCAGAATGATCGACCAGCCTCTGAGTGCCAGTGTGATGAGAGTGGCGAGCCCCAGGAAGATTCCGAGAATGCTCAGCAATTGTGGGTCCATGTCAATTCCAGTCAAAGGTTGTCCTACCACGCGGCGATCGAGCTTGGGGCGTGATGTCTTGAACGGTCCGTCGATCAGGCGGGAGCAAGTGCCTCGAGCAGCCGCGCGAGGTCGCCGGCAACGAAGCCGAAGCCGCCCGATTCCCCCAGGCGCCGGTCGGCTCGCCGACCTTGTCCAGGCCCTGGTGGCCAGTGGCCACACCTTGACGCGGCCCTGCTCGTCGAACACAACCAGGACCGGTACGCGATACTCCCGCCAGTGCTACTCGAACGCCTGCGCGTCTGGTGGCGTGTCGCCCATGGCCAAGCTCCTCCCTCTGTGTTTTCTTGAGATGAAGCTTCCCCTTCCGGCCACGGATGACCTGAGGGGTACAGGACATTCGGAGGTGGGAGGCCGCCGCGCTGCTTACTCGACGACGATCCCGCGCTGCTTGATCAGCGTTGACAGCCGCCTGCTCTCGTCAGTCAGCAGGTTTCGGAAAGCTGACTTGTCCAGTGCCACCGGTTCGGCGCCAAGTTGCGCGAACCGTTGCTTGAGCACTGGCGAGGCCAACACCTTCTTTAACGCCGCAGAAAAGCGCTCGCTGATGTCGGCCGGGACCTTATTCGGTGACCACACCCCGAACCAGACATCAAGATTCGCATTGCGGATGCCCAGGTCCGCGTATGACGGTGCGTCCGGAAAGAACGGCGACCTGCTCTCGCTCGCCACTGCCAGCAGCTTGACCTTGCCACTTCGGATGTGGGGGAAGCCAATCCCCGGGTCGAATACGACGTCCGTCTGACCGGCCATCACATCCTGCAGCGCAGGAGCGGAGCCTTTGTACGGCACCTGCGTGATCGACGTGCCGATGCTCTGGTTGAATAGCTCGGCGGCGAGATGGGGTGCCGTACCGGTTCCGGCCGACGCGATGGCGATCTTGCTCGGTTGCGACTTCGCCAAAGCGATGAACTGCTTGGCGTCCCTGGCCTCAAGCGTTGGACGGGCGACCAGATACATCTGGGCGCGTCCGATGGCCATGACGGGCGTCAGATCCCGGGACGGGACGAGATTCGACTTGAACAGATATGGGTTGGCCGTCTCAACCGAGGTGGGCGCAATCAGAAACGTGTACCCGTCCGGCGCCGCCCTCACGACTTCGCCGACCGCCAGGTTGCCGCTTGCCCCCGGCTTGTTTTCGACGATCACTGTCTGCCCCAGTGCTTCATTCAGCAACTGTGCAATCGCACGCGCCATCACGTCCGTTCCGCCGCCGGGAGCGAAACCCACCACTAGGCGGATGGGCCGTGCCGGCCACGCCGCACTCTGGCTCGCGGCCGGAAACGCCGCACCAGCCAGCATGGCGGCCCCCAGCGCCAATACGGCGCGGCGTGAACGGAAATGCGAAATGGGGCTGAAGCGGTGGGTCATGGTGGTTGTCTCCTGGATGGTGATTGCGGTCGAAAGCGCCGTCGGTCGAACCATAGACCGGCGACTCGCTGTTGTAAATAGGGATTACACGTTGTCCATAGGATAATTTCAGTAAAAAGTGCGCTGCGAACGCCTTCGTCGAAAATTATCCTATGGATAACGCAGTTACCCTATTTACAAACAGAATTCGATGCTCTACCGTTCGATTCATCGGCAGCATCCCGACCGCGATCGGTACGCCGCAACGCAAAAACTACGAGAGACAACGTGCTTGATAAGAGACAGTTCCATATCGATGGGGAGTGGGTAATGCCCGCACGTCGCCAAGACCTGGCGGTGATCGACCCATCCACCGAGCAACCCTGCGCGGTGATATCCATCGGTGAAGCCATCGATGCCGACCGGGCGGTGCAGGCGGCAAGGCAAGCCTTCTCGGGCTGGTGTCGCACTGACCCGGGGGAGCGGCTTCGGCTGGTCGAGCGCCTGCTGGACATCTACGAACGACGCGCCGCGGAAATGGCGCGGATGATCAGCCTCGAGATGGGGGCGCCCGTCGACATGGCGCGGGCCGAACATGTCGGTGCCGGCGCGTATCACATGAGGAACTTCATTACCGCGTTTCGCACGTTCTCGTTCGAACGTTCCCTCGGCACGCATGCACCCAACGATCGGATCCTGATGGAGCCAATCGGCGTCGCCGGTCTCATCACCCCGTGGAACTGGCCCATGAATCAGGTCACGCTGAAAGTCGTGCCTGCATTGCTGGCCGGATGCACTGTCGTGCTGAAGCCATCCGAGATCGCGCCGCTCTCCTCGATGCTCTTTGCCGAATTCATCGAGGAAGCCGGCTTTCCGAACGGTGTGTTCAATCTCGTGAACGGGGACGGCACGGGAGTCGGCGCGCGCCTGTCGTCCCATCCCGATATCGACATGATCAGCTTCACGGGCTCGACCCGTGCTGGCATCGCCATATCAAAGGCAGCAGCCGAAACGCTCAAGCGAGTGGTGCTTGAGCTCGGCGGAAAAGGGGCCAACCTCGTCTTTGCCGACGCGGATGCGGATGCGGTCAGACGCGGAGTGCTCCATTGCTTCAAGAACACCGGCCAAAGCTGCAACGCCCCTACCCGCATGCTGGTCGAGCGCTCGGTCTATGCGCGCGTAGTCGACGAGGCCCGGGAAATCGCCGAGAACTTCGCGGCCGAGGCGGCGCACGCGCCGGGGAAGTTCTTCGGCCCGCTGACCTCGGCGGCGCAATTCAGGAAAGTCCAGGAGATGATCGAGACAGGCATGGCGGAGGGCGCGCGACTTGTTGCAGGCGGCCCCGGGCGTCCCGAAGCGCACGAATGTGGCTACTTCGTGCGGCCAACCGTTTTCGCCGATGTGACCAACCAGATGACCATCGCCCGCGAGGAGATCTTCGGCCCTGTGCTCTCGATCATTCCTTTCGACACCGAGGAAGAGGCGATCGCCATCGCCAACGATACGCCGTATGGGCTGACCAATTACGTGCAATCGACTGATGACGAACGATGCCGCCGCGTCGCGGGCCGGCTGCGTTCGGGCATGGTGGAGATGAATGGCAGGCCGCGCGCACCGGGATCTCCTTTCGGTGGCATCAAGGCGTCCGGACGTGCCCGCGAAGGCGGGATCTGGGGCATCGAGGAGTTTCTTGAAGCCAAGGCGGTTTCCGGCTGGACCGATCCTGCCCGCTCGCGCTGACCCCACGCGACCCACCTTCATCGAACCGGAGAACACACAACATGAATGGCGCCGAAAGTCTGGTCACCACACTGCTCGAGTCGGGCATCGATACCTGCTTCGCCAATCCCGGCACCAGCGAAATGCATTTCGTCGCGGCCCTGGATCAGATTCCAGGTATGCGGTGTGTGCTGGGACTGCAGGAGAACGTCGTTACCGGCATGGCCGACGGCTATTTCCGCATGGCCCGGAAGCCCGCGAGCACGCTATTGCATTGCGGCCCGGGACTTGCCAACGGCTGGGCGAACCTTCACAACGCTCGCCGCGCTAATAGCGCGGTCGTCAACATCGTGGGAGATCAGGCGACCTATCACCGCCCGTATGATGCGCCCCTCACTGCCGATACGGCCGCGCTCGCGGGCGCCGTATCGGCATGGGTCCGCACGAGCCAGTCCGCAGCCGACGTCGGTTGTGATGCGGCCGCCGCAGCAGCCGCTGCGCGCACCGCGCCCGGACAGATCGCCACACTGATCCTGCCTTCCGATACGTCCTGGGATGCGGGCGGCGTTGCCGCGCGCGCATTGCCCGTACCGTCAGCGCCATCGATCGATGCATTTGCCGTCGATAACGCGGCGCGCATTCTGCGCCAGAACAGCAATGACGTGCTGATCCTGCTTGGCGGCGAATGCGCGCTGCCCGAAGCGCAGGCGCTCGCGTGGCGCATTGCCAGCGCGACGGGCGCGACCCTGAAGTACGAGTACGTGATGGGGCGGGTCTCGCGTGGACGAGGCCGTCTGCCGATCGAGCGGGTGCCCTACAACACCGATCAAGCCATCACGATGATGGCATCGTTCCGGCACATCATCCTGGTCAACGCCAGGCCACCAGTCGGATTCTTCGCCTACCCCGGCAAGCCGTCCCTCCAGTATCCGCGCGAAGCCCAGATCCATCATTTGTCGCGCGTCGACCAGCATCCCGAAGCGGCCCTGCTCGCGCTGGCGGAGGCGCTGAACGCGCCAGTGGTCGATATGCCGCCCGCGAAGCCCTGCCCGGAGATCGTTACCGGTGCACCCACGCCGGAAGGGCTGGCCCAGACGATGGCCGCCGTGATGCCGGAGAACGCGATCGTATCGGACGAAAGCATTTCGTATGGCCGCAGCTTCTACCGATTCACCCACGCTGCAGCACCACATGACTGGCTCTCACTGACCGGCGGTGCCATTGGCGACGGACTCCCGGTTGCAACCGGCGCGGCGGTGGCCTGTGGGGGCTCAAGACGGGTCATCAGCCTGCAGGCTGACGGCTCGGCGATGTATTCGCTTCAGTCGCTTTGGACGCAGGCACGTGAACGACTCCCCTGCACGACGATTCTGTTGGCCAACCGCAAGTACAACATCCTGATCGGCGAATACGAGAACGTCGGGGCATTGCCGGGGCCCACGGCCATGAGCATGCTGGACCTGTCGAATCCCGATCTCGACTGGGTCAGGCTCGCCAACGGCATGGGGGTGGAGGCCGCACACGCAACGACGCTCGAGCAGTGCGCCGACCTCATGAAGCAGAGCTTCCGCCAGGACGGCCCCTTCCTGATCGAACTGTTGATCTGAGTGAAGGCCGGCACTGCAACGTTACCCGAAGCACGCCGCGCGCGGCACCAACTGGTAGACGCGGTGCGCGGAAATCCACCCAGATACGGAGACATACGAACGTGAGCGAGATTACCCACATCGGCTTTTTGGGCCTTGGCAACATGGGTGCCGCGATGGCAATGCGGCTTATTCATCCCGGGTGCCGACTGCACGTCTGCGACCCTAACGCGGAAGCCGTGTCGCGACTTGTGGACGCTGGCGCGGTGGCGCATGCCAGTCCGCGTTCGGTGGCGGATGCCGCCGCCATCGTCATGGCCTGCCTGCCAAGCCAGGCGGTATGCGAAGCGGCGATTTTCGGCCAGGACGGCGTGGCGGCCGGCAACGCGCTGCATACGTACGTCGAGATGTCGACGATCGGTCCGACTGCGGTGTCTTCCATCGCACAGAGACTTCAGCGTCAGCATATCGCCACGGTGGACGCGCCAGTCAGTGGTGGGCCGTCCGCCGCGCGTGCGGGCACGCTGTCCATCATGCTTGCCGGCGCGAGCCATGACATTGCGCGCGCCATGCCCTCGCTGGATCGCATCGCGAAGACGATTCACAACCTGGGCGATCAGCCCGGCCAGGCACAGGCGATGAAGCTGGTGAACAACATCATGCTGGCCGCCAACATGGCCGTTGCATCGGAGGCGTTGGCGATGGGCGCCAAAGCAGGCCTGAACGCCGACGCCATGGCCGACGTCATCCGATCCAGCACCGGCCAGAGCGCGGCAGCAGACATACTTGCTCGCTTCGCCCTCCCTGGATCGTTCGACTTCGGGGCACACATGTCGATCCTCGCAAAGGATGTGGAGCTCGCCATCACAGAGGCCCGCAATCTGGGCGTACCGGCGCGCGTTCTAGAGCAGGCCCGGGGCGTCTGGCAAACGGCAATGGAAGAAGGACGCAGCCAGGACGATTTCACTTCAATCATCAAGAGCGTGGAAGAACGCGCCAACGTGCTGGTACGCGGGGCACCACGGCGACAACCCGTCAATCAGTAAATTTAACAACGAAAACACCTACGGAGCAGACCATGGACTCATCCACCGAACACGTTCATTCCGCCACGTCGATTGCCGACGCCGAAGCGCTTACGCAAAGGCTTTCCTATGCCACGCCCGAAACGGCGCCACTGGTGCCGGGACGCCGCTCATTCTTCAAGTATCGGGACCTGGGCGTGACGACTGCCACGGATGGCCGCATGCGCGCGCAGATAACTCTTGCAACGGGCGAAATGCAGCAAACCGGGTGGCACTATCACCTCTGCGATTCGCAGTTCATTTATACGCTGCGCGGCTGGGTCGACCTGGTCTTCGAGGACGGCCGCCATATTCGCGTCAGCGCGGGAGAATCGCTCCTGATCCCTGGTGGACTCAAGCACAACGAGCTGGCGATCTCACCAGACCTCGAGCTTCTCGAAGTCTCGATTCCGGCAAAGATGGGAACGGTGGCCTGCGAACCTCCAGCGAACTTCACCTCATCCTTCTGACGGGAGACGACATGACGAAAGGTTACATTTTTGCCGAGGTAGACATCCATTCCCCCGGCGCGGAGTGGGATGAGTACGCCAGCAAGGTCGAGCCCACGCTGGATTCATATGGCGGCGTGTTCCTGATTCGGGGAGGCACGCCCCACGTGCTCGAGGGCAACGCCAAAACCGGGACGTTCGTGGTTCTGGAGTTCGAGAGCCCCGAGGACGCCACGGCCTGGTACACCTCCACAGACTATCAGCGCATTTTGCCGCTCCGCCTCCGCAATGCCGATGCGCGCGTCATCTGCTTGCCTGGAGCTGGCTGAATTCCCGTGTCATCGCCCGTGATAAACTCAAAAGTCGTTTGCGCACCCTGAATCCGAGGTTCGCCCCCTTCCGAGAGGAGTATCGACGGCTTTGACAGAAGCAAAAAAAACCATCGCAGAACCATCGGCGGTGTCGGCGGACGACCCGCCACCGACTGCTGCCGGCAATGGCGGAGGACGACGCCGGATTCAGTCGGCCGACAAGGCAACGGAGGTTCTTCTTGCGCTTGTCGAGGCGGGTAAGGCGACACCCCTCCGAGATCTGGCGCGCGCTATCGGCATGCCAAACAGCCTCGCGCATCGCTACCTCGCGAGCCTAATGGCAAGCGGTCTCGCGGTACAGGATGAAGTCACCGGTCTCTACGACCTTGGGCCGACGGCGGTACGCATCGGCGCGTCCGCCCTCGCGCGTGTTGATCATCTGCGCCTCGCCAGTGAAGCGATGCCACAGCTAGTTTCTAGCACGGGATTGCCCGCCCTCCTGTGTGTGCTCGGCGATCGTGGCCCCACTATCGTGCGATGGGAACGCAGCTATGTGCCATTCATTACTACGTTGTCGGTGGGCTCGACATTCCAATTGACAAATTCGGCGACGGGTCGCGTGCTGCTCGCCTTCACCCCCGATCAGGTCAGAGATGACCTGATCGAGTTGGCCGTTTCGAAGAACCATGAACAGCCACCAGTAAAGTTGCTTGAGCGTCTTTCGACGATCCGGCGAGTCGGATACGACGAAGCGGAATCGGTTCTCATCCCAGGACTGTCGGCCATGAGCGCGCCGATTCTCGATGTTCAGAACGAGGCAGTCGCGTGTCTGACGCTAATCGGCGCAAGCCCTGATGTCCGGCGCATCAAGACAAAGGCAATCAAAGCGCTGGTCGAGGCAAGCGTGAGTATCTCGCGATCTTGCGGGAGCAACCTGTCGTTCGTCTCTTCATTGGCAGATCCAACAACAAAAGCCTGATCTCCTCCATTGCCGCCTGCTCGTCTGCCACGCAAAGCGTGGCATTCAACTTGCGAGCTACAATCGGCGACGCCGGACCGGGCGACCGCTCTTGTCGCGACTTCAGTCAGAACAATTGGACCGGCCGACTGGCGGAGAGGTGTCGGCAAGAGACGACCGGGCAGCAGAGGTGGGCGGCGCCGGCGGTCCGGTTGCGCGACATATCTGGCAATAATGTCTAATTTTTGACCATAACTTGCAAGTCTCTGAGGGTTCAGTCCGCGCGCGGATTTGCGAGGAGAAACCGCAGCATTTCCGCACTGGCGTCGGGCCCCTTCGGATCGGTGTAGGTGCCGCGGCGGCTGCCGCCCGACCACGCATGTCCGGCACCGTGGATCACCCAGTACTCGGCATCGATGCCGGCAGCCGTCGTGACCCTGTGCCGCGTGTAGTCGCGGCCCGCGCGCACGGTCTCACGTTGCGTGTCCGTGCGCGCCTCGCCTTGCTCGAAAGGTGCCACCAGCCGGCTACCATCAGCGGCGCGCTTCCGGCCCTTGACCTGCCGATACCCTTGCCGCCCCGCATCGCGCCCAGCGCGGACGGCAGGTCGTGCGCGCAGCCCGCGGGCAAGCCCGAATGGATACCCGCCGCCGCGAACAGTCCGGGATAGCGCTGGAT
>NZ_JWMA01000182.1 GCF_000812465.1 Cupriavidus sp. IDO
GGCCATGTCCTTTGCGCGAGGGAAACAACGCAAAGGTTAACAAAAGTCACTTGAAGTTAACAGCCCTGCAAGCTCATTTTGTTAGGGCTTCTAAGTCAAACCACAAATGCCATCATGACATGGCAGTGTTGATATGGATCATCTGCGTGGGTCGCCCCGCACACGTTGGCATCGTCGTTCTACTAGAGCGCACCGCCCTGCCGTATGATCCTGCTTGCAGTCCAATACAAATTGCCACGAGCGCCGACGTAGCGCCGATAGTGAACTCCAGAAGCCAACATCAGATCGGGGGAGACGCTGGCAGCATTCCGAAGCAAGACAACGCCGCCCGCGCAAGACAAAGCATGCATTCTGAAGCCGACCACACCTCCGGCATGGCTGCCGGAAGTGCCTATGACATGGTCCAGCCCGCCACCTTCGTGCGGGCGCTGGAAACCCGGCGCGCCCAGGCAGGTACGGCAAACCCGCTTGCGGTGCTCGCGATCCGGCTGGATCGGTTTGCCAGCGCCTGCGAAACGCTCGGCCCGCAGCGCGCCGCCCGGCTGCGCAAGCAGGTGGAAGCGCGCATCGCCGGCCTGCTGCCTGCCGGCGCCGGCATCCACTGGCTGGCGCTTGCCGACCTGGCCGTCGCCACCGCCCTGCCCGACGGCATCACCGACCCCGACCGCCTTGGCAGCCGCATTGGCGACGACCTGGCCCGGCCGTTTTCGCTCGATGGCTTCGAGTTGTTCCTGTCCAGCAGCATCGGCGTCGTGCTGGATCACCCGGATTTCTCCACCGAACGCAGCCTGCAGCACGCCGTCGACGCCATGCTGCGCGTTTGCCGGCAAGGCGGCGACGGCCTGGCGAGCGGGAGCACTCCGGGCGCGCCGCCCACGGCGCCGTTGCTTGCCGCCCTGCCACAGGCACTGAAACGGGGTGAACTGAGCCTGCAGCTGCAGCCGCGCGCGGACTTCAGGACTGCCGACGTGAGCGGCTATACGGTGCGGCTGCGGTGGCAGCACCCTACGCTCGGCCGCGTGGCCCCGAAGGATTTCCTGCCGGCGATGGAATCACTGGGCCTGATGGGGACCATCGCGAGCTGGCTGTTGCAGGGCATCCTGCCCATGATGAAGGCGGCGGATGCCATCGGGCCGGTTCAGTTTACGCTGCTGGCGGCCAGCGCGCAGCTGCACCGCACGCAGATGATGGAGGCGCTGAACGCGGCGATCGATTCCGCCGGCATCGCGCCGGAAAGGCTGTGCATCGAAGTGCCGGTCAGCGCCGTTCCGGATGACGAGGCGCTCTTTGCGCAGTTCCGGCTGCTACGCCAGCGCGGGGTTCAGCTGGCGCTCAGCGATTTCAATGACACCGAAACCAGCCTGCAGACGCTGCACCGCGTCAAGCCCGATATCGTGACACTGGATGCCCGCCACCTCGGCCACGCCGACCAGCCGCCAGATACCCCGGAACGCCTGCGTGCGGCCTGTGCCCTCGCCCGCAATGCCGGCGCCCTGGTCTGCGCCAAAGGCGTCGAGACCCGCCAGCAGCTGGAAGCCGTGCGTGACTGGGGCTGCCACAGCCTCCAGGGGTATCTGCTGGCGCAGCCCTTTCCGGCAACCTGGCTGGTGCAGACGCATTGGGCCATCCAGCAGCGGGCGCGGCAGTTGCTGAAGCCCGCAGGCTGATTGCATGCCGGGGGGCACAAAGCTGTCGCGGGTCGCTTGCAGGACTTACAAATTGGCACACTTCGAACGTGATTCGTACCCGCCGCAACGGTAAAATCTGCCTCAATTCCTCAACAAATTCAAAGGAGCCTGGCGTGAAAAAAGGTTGGATCTGGTGCGTTCTGTTTGCCACCCTGCTGGCTGGCTGCAACACGATGGCTGGCCTCGGCCAGGATATCCAGCATGGCGGACAGAAGCTGGAAGGCGCGGCCGACCGCCACAAGTAAGCGCCCGACGCAAATTGCGGCGTCGCTCCAGGCGGTCGCGCAGACATGAATAACGGCACGCCATGCGTGCCGTTATGCTTTGCGGGGCGCCAGATCGTGCCGGTCAGCCCCGGCGCAGGGCCACCGCCTCTTCGGCTAGCTTGCGGATCCTGCCCCAGTCCGAAGCCGCGACCGCATCCTTGGGCACGACCCACGAACCGCCCACGCAGACCACGTTCGGCAGCGCCAGGTACGTCGGCGCCAGCGCCGCGTCGATGCCACCGGTGGGGCAGAAGCGCAGTTGCGACAGCGGCCCGTACAGCGATTTCAGCATCGGCACGCCGCCGGCCGCCTGCGCCGGGAAGAACTTGAGGAAGGTGAAACCGGCTTCCAGCGCAGCCATGGCCTCGCTGGCGGTTGCCACGCCGGGCAGCAGCGAGATGCCCGCGCCTTGCGCGCCGGCCGCCAGTGCCGGCGTCAGGCCGGGCGACACCGCGAACTGCGCGCCGGCATCGCGCACGGCATGCAGCTGGTCGACCGTCAGCACCGTGCCGGCGCCCACGCAAGCCTGCGGCAGCGCGGCGGCAACGGCCTTGATGGCGTCCATCGCCGCCGGCGTGCGCAGCGTGATTTCCAGCATGGTCAGGCCGCCCGTTACCAGGGCTTCGCTGACGTGCAGCGCCTCGTCGACCGAGCTGAATTCCAGCACGGGGATCACCGGCACGTTGGCCAGTCGTTCAATCAGCGGGGAAGGTTTCGTTTGCATGGCAGTCTGAGTGGTTTCGGACAAGCGTAATCAGGCAATCACGGACATCTGCGCCAGCCGGGCCAGCACGGTCTCCGCAGCAGGAATGGGGGCCACCGCACCAAAGCCGGTGGTGGACAGCGCTGCCGCCACGTTGGCATAGCGCGCAGCCGCGAACGCATCGTCGCCGGCTGCCAGGCGGGCGACGAAGCTGCCGCCGAAGCAGTCGCCTGCCCCGGTGGCGTCCAACGGCTGCACCGGATACGGCGGCACCAGCGTGCGCGCCTCCGGCGTGGCCACGTACGAGCCTTCTTCGCCCAGCTTCAGCGCGACGATGCCAATGCCGCAGCCAAGCAGGTAGTCGACGATGGCGTCGCGGTCGTCCAGACCCGTGAGCACGGTGATGTCATCCCAGCTCGGCAGGCAGATATCGGTCTTCGAAAACGCCTCGCGCATGATGCCGCGCGCCCGCGCCAGCGACCACAGTCGCAGCCGCAGGTTGGTGTCGAGCGATACCTTCACGCCGGCCTTGCGGGCATGCTCCATCGCATCCAGCCCGGCATCGCAGGCGCTGGTGCTGATCGCCAGGCTGATGCCCGACAGGTGCAGGTAGCGCGCCTGCGCAATCGCGGCGAGCGGCAGCTGTTCATGCTGGTAGCGGCTGGCGGCCGAGCCCTCGCGCAGATAATCGAAGCGGTGGCCGTGGTTGTCATGGCTGACAAAGTACACGCCGGTCGGCGCGCCCGGATCGACATGGACCAGCCGCGTATCGACCCGCTCCCGCGTCCACAGCGCCAGCAGGCGCTCGCCGAAGCTATCGGCTCCCACGGCGCTGATATAGCCGGCCTGCGCGCCCTGCCGCGCCGCCGCGATGCAGAAGTTGGAGGTATCGCCGCCGAAGCCCTGCAGGTAGCGGGTCGGGTCATCCGGCTGCTGGTTGAACTCCACCAGCGGTTCGCCGTACGCAAGAATGTCGATGCTCATGGGGCAGTCGTCTCAGAAGAAGGTCTGCACGATGTCGATGACCCGCATGTCGGCGTCCAGCACCGGGATATGGCGCCACTTGTCGAAGGTCAGGCACGGATGCGAGATATCGAAGGCAATCATGTCGCCGACCTGGATGTCGTCGCCGGCGCGGATCTGCAGGTAGGCGTGCTGGTCCATCATGCCGGTCACCTCCCAGTGCGCGGGCACCGCCACCGGTGCTTCGCTGCCGGGCCGATAGAGCGTTGCCGGAATCGGCATGCCCGCATCGAAGGCGGCATCGCGCTTGCCCATGCCGATGATGACGCGGTCAGGCTCGGGAATCGACTGCACGTAGGCCCACAGCTGCAGCGCTGGCAGCAGGCCTTCGCGCATCTTCTGCGCGACCGGATTGCTGGCCAGGATGCGCTCCTGCGCGGCGCGGTAGATGCCGACGTCATGCGTGAGGTAGCAGCCGGGACGCAGCACGATGTCGATCGGCGCGCCGATATCGGTGCGGGCGAATTCCTCGGCCACCACGTCGTACCAGGCCGAGCCGGCGCCCGACATCACCACCGGGCTGCGGCCGAAGCGCCCTTCCTTCGCCAGCTGGCGCGTGACCGCCACGGTGCGCTGCAGGAAGCGGCGGATGTCGGCCTCTTCCTTCAGCACGCCTTCGTAGATCTCCACGCCTGCCAGGGACAGGGCATCCGGCCAGCGCGCCAGCGCTGCCATCACGGCGTCCTGCTGGGCGGCGTCGCGCACGCCGGTGCGCCCGCCTTCCACGCCGAGCTCCAGCAGCACCTGCAGCTTCTGGCCGCGTGCACGGAAGAACTCGCCCAGGTGGTCCACCAGCGCGGCCGAGTCGACCAGCGAGAAGAATTCGAAATCCGGATCGCGCAGCAGGTCGGCAATGATTTCCATATTGCGGCGGCCGACCAGTTCATTGGCCATCAGGACGCGCCGCACACCGTGCGCGTAGGCAGCGGCCGTCTGGTGCGCCGTTGCCAGCGTAATGCCCCAGGCACCTGCCGCCAGCTGGCGCGCAAACAGCTTGGGTGCCATCGTGGTCTTGCCATGCGGCGCCAGCAGCACACCGTATTCACCCATGAAGCGGTTCATCCACTCCAGGTTATGCGCCAACCGGTCTTCGTACAGGACGGCGGCCGGCAGGCTGAGCTCTTCCTGCAACAGATTCCAGCCGGTCTGACCGGCTGCGTCCGGCGCCAGCGGCGCTTCCAGCTTGCCCAGCGCCTTGTTGAGCGGATCGATCGTGCCAGCCTGATACTTTATTTCACGCATGCGGTCATCACCCTGCAAAAATTCCGATTGACGTAATCATAGCCTTGAAATTACGATATTTCATCCTTGTTATAAAGTAACATGCAAGACCTGGCCGGTCCAGACGGGCTTCAAGGGGAGGCAGCATCGCCGTCCCTCCAAGCCGCGGCGCCGGCTTCCACAGTTATAGCCCTTTGATAGCCCTTTGCCGGCCTCAAGGCCTGCCATTTGCCGGACGCACTCAGCCAGCCACCTCCGATGACCGCGCCCTTCGACATCCTGACCCGCATTGCCGAACGCGGCCCCGCGCTGCGCCTGGCCGAGCAGAAGGTCGCCCAGGTCGTGCTGGAGGACCTGTCCGGCGCGGCGTCTGCCAGCATCAACGAGCTGGCGCGCAAGGCCGGTGTAAGCGAAGCCAGCGTGACGCGCTTTGCCAAGGCCATCGGCTGCCGCGATGTGCGCGATCTCAAGCTGCGCCTGGCCCGAGCCACTGCCGTGGGCATGCGTTTCCTGCAGCCGGGTGCGGTGCCGGCCGAGGAAAACGCTCCCGCCACACTGGTGGACAGCATCCATGCCGACGTGCTGACCGCGCTGGAAGTCAACCGCAAGCTGATCGACCCCGAACGCATCGAGCAAGCCGCTCGCCTGTTGCTTGGCGCACGCATGGTCTACGCTTTTGGCATGGGCGGCGGCTCGTCGTTCATGGCCGACGAGGCCCGGCACCGGCTGGCGCGCCTCGGGCAGCCGGTGTCGAGCTACCAGGATGCGCTGCTGCAGAAGATGGTGGCGGCCACGCTGAGCCGCGATGACGTGGTGCTGGCGTTCTCGGCCAGCGGCAATGTGCCGGAGATGCTCGCCAGCTGCGATATCGCCCGCGAGTACGGTGCAAAGCTGGTGGCCGTGACGGCGCTGGGCTCGCCGCTGGCAACGCGCGCCGACGTGCTGCTGCCGGTGCGCACGCTCGAGACTGATTTCATCTTCAAGCCGTCGGCCTCGCGCTACGCGATGCTGCTGGTGCTGGACGTGCTGGCCACCCAGTGCGCCCTGCTGCAGCAGGACCAGAGCAAGGAGCGCCTGCGCCGGCTGAAATACGTACTGGATACCCACCGCGGTGAAGGCGGGGCCGGTCCGGACAGCCGCCAGCCGCTGGGAGACTGACCATGCCTCACCTGTTCGATACCCTGATTCGCTGCGTGACCCTGCTCGATGGCTCGGGCGCCGCGGCCCGCATGGCCGACGTGGCCCTGCGCGACGGCCGCATCGCCCGCATCGACGAAGCCGGCGCGATCGATCCCGATACCGCCTCGCATGTGGTCGAGGGCCACGGCCTGATGCTCTCGCCGGGCTTTATCGACGTCCACACGCACGACGACACCAACGTAGTGCGCCAGCCCGAAATGACGCCGAAGCTCTCGCAGGGCGTCACGACCGTCATCGTCGGCAACTGCGGCATCAGCGCCGCGCCGGTCACGCTGTCCGGCGACCCGCCCGACCCGATGAACCTGCTCGGCCACGCCGATGCCTTCCGCTATCCGGACTTCAAGACCTATGTCGAAGCCGTGGATGCCGCGCAACCCGCCGTCAACGTGGCGGCCCTGGTCGGCCATACCGCCCTGCGCAGCAACCACATGGACCGCTTCGACCGCGCCGCCAGCCCGGCCGAGATTGCCGCGATGCGCGCGCAGCTGGAAGAAGCGCTGCAGCATGGCGCGCTGGGGCTTTCCACCGGACTGGCCTATGCCAACGCCTTCTCCGCCCCGACCGAGGAAGTGCTTGCCCTTGCCGAGCCGCTGGCCAACGCCGGCGCGCTCTACGCCACCCACCTGCGCAGCGAGTTCGCCGAGATCCTCGACGCCATGGACGAAGCCTTCCGCATCGGCCGCCACGCCCGCGTGCCGGTCGTGATCTCGCACCTCAAATGCGCCGGCGTGCCCAACTGGGGCCGCAGCACCGAAGTGCTCAATGCGCTCGACGGCGCCCAGCGCTGGCAGCCGGTCGGCTGCGACTGCTATCCCTACACCGCCAGCTCGTCCACGCTGGACCTGAAGCAGGTCACCAGCGATTTCGACATCATGGTGACATGGTCCGAAGGCGCCCCCGAGATGGGCGGACGCCTGCTGGCCGATATTGCCGCCGAATGGCAGGTCGACCTGCACGAGGCCGCGCGCCGCCTGATGCCCGCCGGGGCCGTCTACCACTGCATGGAGGACGCCGACGTCGACCGCATCCTGAGCCATCCGGCCACCGTGGTCGGCTCCGACGGCCTGCCCAACGACCCGCTGCCGCATCCGCGCCTGTGGGGCGCGTTCCCGCGCGTGCTCGGCCACTATGCCCGCGACCGCGAACTGTTCCCGCTGACCGTCGCCGTCAACAAGATGACCGGCATGTCCGCCGAGCGCTTCGGCCTGAAGGAGCGCGGTTTCGTGCGCGAAGGCTACTGGGCCGACCTGGTGCTGTTCGACGCCACCACCATCCGCGACGCGGCGAGCTTCACCGACCCCATGCAACCGGCCGAAGGCATCGCCGCGGTCTGGGTCAACGGCGAGCTGTCATGGCAGCAGCGCCAGTCCACCGGCGTGCGCGCAGGCCGGTTCCTGCCGCGCGGCGCGCGACCAGAAGGCGGCATGGCCTGAACCCGGGCCGCCGCACACATTCCCATCATCCCTCACACACAGCATCCAGGAGTTTCCATGGACATCAAACGATTCGGCGTCGAAGGCGGCACCGGTACCGGCGGCCAGCACATGCCCTTTGCCCGCGCGGTGGCGGCGGACGGCTGGCTCTACGTTTCCGGCCAGGTGCCGATGGTCAACGGCGAGGTCATCGACGGCGGCATCGTTGCGCAGACCCACCAGGCCATCAAGAACGTGCTGGCCATCCTCGCCGAGGCCGGCTACGGTCCCGAGCACATCGTGCGCTGCGGCGTCTGGCTGGACGACACGCGCGACTTCGCCTCGTTCAACAAGATCTTCAAGGAATACTTCGGCGCCAACCCGCCGGCCCGCGCCTGCGTACAGTCGAGCATGGTGGTGGACTGCAAGGTCGAAGTGGACTGCATCGCGTACAAGAAGCCGGTGGCCTGAGCCGGCTGCCAGCTGATTGCCTGACCCCTCTCCCATTCAACGGGAGAGGGTTGAAAACAATATGAACCACTGCCGCTGAGCGGCTTTTTTTCCACACAAGGAGACAACATGGGTGCCGTCACCGGAACCACACTGTTGGTGTATGCGCTGATCGCCGTGATCGCCCTCGTGGTGCTCATCGCACGCTTCAAGCTCAACCCGTTTATCACCCTGGTCGTCGTCTCGGTCCTGCTCGGCTTTGCCGTGGGCATGCCGATGGGCGATATCATCAAGTCATTCGAAGCCGGCGTTGGCGGCACCCTCGGCCATATCGCGCTGGTGATCGGCCTGGGCACCATGCTCGGCAAGATGATGGCCGAATCGGGCGGCGCCGAGCGCATCGCGCGCACGCTGATCGATTTCTTCGGCGAAAAGAACGTGCACTGGGCGATGGTCACCATCGCCTTTATCGTCGGCCTGCCAGTGTTCTTCGAAGTCGGCTTCGTGCTGCTGATCCCGATCGCCTTCAACGTGGCCAAGCGGACCGGCACCTCGATGGTGCTGGTCGGCATCCCGATGGTGGCCGGCCTGTCCGTCGTGCACGGCCTGATCCCGCCGCACCCGGCCGCCCTGCTGGCCGTGACGGCCTACGGCGCCGATATCGGCAAGACCATCATGTACGCGCTGATCGTGGGCATCCCGACCGCGGCAATTGCCGGCCCGCTGTTCGCCAAGCTGATGGACCGCTACGTGAAGCTGCCTGAGGTCAACCCGCTGGCCGTGCAGTTCACCGAGGAAGACGAAGGCGTCCAGGCCTCGCACCAGCTGCCCGGCTTTGGCATCACGGTATTCACCATCCTGCTGCCTGTGATCCTGATGCTGATCGGCAGCTGGGCCGACCTGTTCACTACGCCGAAGACCTTTGCCAACGACTTCCTCAAGCTGATCGGCAACTCGGTGATGGCATTGCTGATTGCCGCGCTGGTGAGCTTCTACACCTTCGGCAAGGCACGCGGCTTCAACCGCGAGGCTATCCTCAAGTTCACCAACGAGTGCGTGGCGCCCACGGCCATCATCACGCTGGTGGTTGGCGCGGGTGGTGGCTTCGGCCGCATCCTGCGGGACTCGGGCGTCTCCAATGCCATCGTCGACGTGGCCACCAACGCCCACGTTTCGGTGCTGCTGCTGGGCTGGCTCGTGGCCGTGATGATCCGGATCGCCACCGGCTCCGCCACCGTGGCCATGACCACCGCCGCCGGCATCGTCGCCCCGATCGCCGCCAGCGTGCCAGGCGCGCGCCCGGAGCTGCTGGTGCTGACCACCGGCGCCGGCTCGCTGATCCTGTCGCACGTCAACGACGGCGGCTTCTGGCTGGTCAAGGAGTACTTCAACATGACCGTGACCCAGACCTTCAAGACCTGGTCGGTCTGCGAAACCATCATCTCCGTGGTGGCGTTGCTGCTGACCCTCGCGCTGGCGACGGTGGTCTGATCCTTGCTTCCCGGGGGCCGTTCCGGCTCCTGCGGCCGGGGCCGGGCACCCGTATCAATCGGGATTGCCTTGCCCTGGGGGCGCCCCTACACTCCCTCCTCGATGCGGCCGCCAGTGCCGCACCATCCTACGAGGAGACCCGCCCCATGACCATCGCCCCGCTGCTGCGCGCCATTGCGGCCTGCAGCGCTCTCGCCCTGCTGCCCGCCGCGCAGGCTGCCGAGCCCGTCAGGATCGGCCTGATCGCCCCGTTCTCCGGCAGCTTTGCCGACTACGGCAAGCAGATGGAAGGCGGCGTCAAGGCTTACCAGAAGCTGCATGGCGACACCGTCGCCGGGCGCAAGGTGCAGGTCATCATGAAGGACACCACCGGCCCCGCGCCCGACGTGGCCAAGCGCCTGGCGCAGGAACTGGTTGTGCGCGACAAGGTGGACATGCTGGCAGGCTTCGGCCTGACGCCCGAGGCGCTTGCCGTGGCCCCGGTCGCGGAACAGGCGAAGAAGGCGATGGTAATCTTCAATGCGGCGTCGTCGATCATCACCACCAAGTCGAACTACATTGCGCGCGTATCGATGACGCTGCCGCAGATTTCAGCGCCGATGGCCACCTGGGCCGTGCGCAACAACGTGCGCAAGGTCGTCACGCTGGTGGCCGACTACGCGCCCGGCATCGACGCCGAAACCGCGTTCAAGACCAACTTCATCGGCGGTGGCGGGCAGGTGATCGAGTCGATCCGGGTGCCGCTGCGCAATCCGGAGTTCGCACCGTTCATCCAGCGTATCAAGGACGCAAAGCCCGAGGCGGTCTTCCTGTTCCTGCCGGCCGGCGAACAGGGCGTGGCGTTCATGAAAGGCTTCCGCGAACGCGGCCTGGCCGAGGCCGGCATCCGCGTGATCGCCACCGGCGACCTGACCGACGACCATGTGCTGCCGGCCATGGGCGATGCCACGCTGGGCGTGATCACCTCGTTCCACTACTCGATGGCGCATGACTCGCGCGAGAACAAGGCCTTCCTGAAGGCCTTCGCCGACGCCAACCCGGGCGCCGGGCGGCCCAACTTCATGGCCGTGGCCGCATTCGACGGCATGAATGCCATCTACGAAGCCCTGAAGAAGACCGGCGGCGCCACCGACGGCGACAAAGTGATCGGCGCGATGAAGGGCATGAAGATCATGAGCCCGCGCGGCCCGATCACCATCGACCCGGTCACGCGCGATGTGGTGCAGACGGTCTATATCCGCAAGGTCGAAAAGGTCAACGGCGAGCTCTACAACGTGGAGTTCGACAAGTTTGCGGATGTGAAGGACTCGGGCAAGTAAATCATGTAACGGCGCCTACGTGGCGCCAACGCTTACCAGCGCATCCAGCCTTGCCTGGTCGGCCAGCAATCCGGCGCTGTCCGATGCATGCACGACCCTTCCCCTGTCCAGCACCATTGCGCGTTGCGTCATCGCCAGCGCCAGCCGCGCATGCTGTTCCACCACGATCACCGCCATCCCGCCCTGCCCGATCAGCTGCCGGATCACCCGCTGCAGTTCTTGCACGATGATCGGTGCCAGGCCTTCCATCGGCTCATCCAGCAGCAGTAGCGAGGGATTGACCATCAGTGCCCGGGCGATGGCCAGCATCTGCTGCTCGCCGCCCGACAGCTGGTTGCCGAGATTGCGCTGCCGCTCCTGCAGGCGCGGGAAGATTTCGTACACGCGCGGGATAGTCCAGTGCCCCGGCCGCGCCACCGCGCTCAGGTGCTCCTCCACGGTCAGCGAGGCAAACATCCAGCGCTCCTGCGGCACCCAGCCAAGACCCGCCTGCGCCCGCTGGTGCGGCGCCAGCCGGGACAGGTCGCGGCCCTGCCAGTGCAGCGTGCCGCGCCGTACCCGCGTAAAGCCCATCAACGTGGCCAGCAGCGTGGTCTTGCCGACGCCGTTGCGGCCCAGCAGCGCCAGGCTGTCGCCGTCACGCAGCATCAGGTTGATGTCGTCGAGTACGATGGCGTCGCCATAGCCCGCGCTCAGTCCCTCCACGCGCAGCAGTTCAGTCATGCGCGGGCTCCCCGAGGTAAACCTCCTTCACACGGGGGTCGGCCGCAATCTCCGCGGGCGTGCCTTCGGTCAACACCTTGCCAGCCACCAGCACCGTGATCCGCTCGGCAAAGCGGAAAACCAGGTCCATATCGTGCTCGATAAAGAGGATCGTGATGTCGCGAGGCAATGCCGCAATGACGGCGAACAGCTCCGCGCTCTCGGCCGACGGGATGCCCGCGGCCGGTTCGTCCAGCAGCAGGATCGAAGGACGCGTTGCCAGGGCCAGTGCGATTTCGAGCAGGCGTTGCTTGCCGTATGGCAGGTGCCGGGTTTCCGTGTCGGCATCGGCATCGAGCCGCAGCGTGGCAAGCACCGCCATGGCCTCTTCTGCCAGCGCGCGCTGCGATGCCACGGTGCGCGACCATATGCGGGCGGCACCCGTGCGCTCGGCCACGGCCAGCACGACCGATTCCAGCACTGTCAGCCCCGGAAACAGCGTGTTGATCTGGAATGTGCGTGTCATGCCCAGGCGCACGCGGGCATGCTGGGTCAGATCGGTAATCTCCTGCTCGCCCAGCCAGATCGTGCCGCCCGTGGGCGGAACCGCCCCGGTCAGCAGGTTGATGAAGGTGGTCTTGCCCGCCCCGTTCGGCCCGATCAGCGCGTGACGAGCGCCGGGTGCAAAGCTGAGCGAGATGTCGCTGTTGGCGGCAAACGCGCCCCAGCTGCGCGACAGCCCCTCGGTACGCAGCAGCTTCGTCATGATGCCGCCCCTTGCCGGCGACGGCGCGACGCCAGCCTGGCACGCATCGCATCCACCGCCCCCATCACGCCACCCCGGGCGAACAGCACCATCACGACCAGCAGCAAGCCGATCCAGAACTGCCAGTAGACCGGGTTGATGCCGGCCAGCACGTCCTGCGCGATCATGAACAGCGCCGCGCCCACCAGCGCCCCATAGAGGCGGCCGGCGCCGCCCAGCACCAGCATCACCAGCAACTCGGCCGAGCGCGGAAAGCCCAGCACGTCCATGCCGACGAACTGCGTGGTCTGCGCCAGCAGCCCGCCCGCCACGCCCGCGATGGCGGCGGACAGCGTAAACACCGCGCCCAGCCGGCGCGGCACATTCGCACCCAGCGCCGGCATGCGCCGCACGCCTTCGCGCAGGCCGCGCAGCGAGAGCCCGAACGGCGACTGCGTCAGCCGCCGCAACAGCAAGAACAGCGCAAACGTCACCACCAGGCTGTACAGATAAGCCGTCTTGCCGAACAGGTCGAACTCGAACAGGCCCAGCACTCGGTCCATGCTCACGCCCGAAAGCCCGTCCACGCCGCCAGTGAGGAACGCCGCCTTGTTGGCCGCCTCGAACAGCATCAGGCCAATGCCAAGCGTCACCATCAGCCGCGTCAGGTCGCCGCCGCGCACCACCAGGAAGCTGCACAGCCAGCCCGCCAGCCCCGCCACCGCGGCAGCCGCCAGCAGGCCGGACAGCGGCTCGCCCCAGCCATGCGCAGCCAGCAGCCCGGCCGTGTATGCGCCGAGCCCGAAGAACGCCGCATGGCCGAGCGATACGATGCCCGCGTAGCCGAGTATCAGGTCGAGCGACAGCGCGAACAGACCGGTGATCAGGATCTGGCTGCCAAGGATCAGGTAGTCCGGCAGGAGGAAAAATACGGCAAGCGGTACCAGCCAAAAGGCGATCTCGGCGGGATGCCAGCGCCCGTCGGGCAGGCGGTGCTGCCCATGTCCGGCGCCTCGGGCAGCGGCGGCGGGCTGCAAGGCCCGGATCAGCGCCTTCATGCGCGTCTCCCATACAGCCCCGCAGGAAACAGCACCAGCAGCAGGACCATCATCGCGTAGATGACGAATGCCCCCACCGCCGGCACATAGTATTTGCCGGCGACGTCAACCACCCCCAGCACCAGCGCCGCCAGCAGCGATCCACGTATCGAGCCCGCCCCGCCCACCGCAACCACCAGCAGGAAGTACACCATGTACTTGAGCGGGAATGCCGGGTCCAGACCCAGCACGTCCACGCCAAGCCCGCCGCCCAATCCCGCCAGCCCCGATCCCAGCGCAAAGGCCAGGCTGAACACGCGACCGACGTTGATGCCCAGGCCGCGCGCCGCCTGCTGATTATCGACCGCCGCCCGCACCTGCGCCCCGAACCGCGTGCGCGCCACCAGCCATCCCAGCGCCAGCGTGATGACGATCACTACCGCGATCAGGAACAGCCGATACGCGCCAAGATCCAGTCCGCCAATGCGCACCTGGCCACGCAGCATGGCGGGCAGTTCCACCGGCTGCTGGCCGGGCCCGAACAGGTACGTGGCGCCCGCCATTGCCATGAAAGTCAGGCCGATCGAGAACAGCACCTGGTCCAGGTGGCTGGCCTGGTAGAGGCGGCGGTACAAGGTGCGCTCCAGCAACCATCCCACCACTGCCGCGCCCGCGAACGCCGCCGGCAGCGCGAGCAGGAACGGCACGCCGGCACGGTTCATCAGCACCACCGCAACGTAGCCGCCCAGCATGGCGAACGCGCCGTGCGCGAGATTGACGAAATTCATCAGGCCCATCGTCACCGACAGGCCCACGCTGATCAGGAACAGCAGGCTGCCGTACGCCGCGCCGTCAAACAGCACACCGAGGAAACTCGCCATCAGAAGGAATCCCGGAAAGAAAAGGGAACCGGAGGAGGACCGTAGTGTCGCATGCGCCGGGCGCGGTTCATCCCGCCAGCGGCGCGAACGGCAGCCCGACGTAGTTCTCCGCCAGGCTACGGGCAGCCGCCCCGGAACTGCACACGTACTCCAGCTCGGCATGCTGCAGCCGGGCCATGAACGGCGTGTAGTCGTCAAAGCGATGCAGCAGCGATGTCATCCACCACGAGAAATGCTCGGCACGCCAGACACGCCCCAGGCAGGCGGCCGAGTAGCCCGCCAGCAGGTCATCGCGCTGGTCGCGATAGTGAACGGCCAGCGCATGCGCGAGGTTGCGCACGTCGGCCACCGCCAGGTTCATGCCCTTGGCGCCGGTCGGCGGCACGATATGCGCGGCATCGCCGGCCAGGAACAGGCGCCCGTATTGCATGGGCTCGGTGACTTGGCTGCGCATCGGCGTCACGCCTTTCTGCAGCACCAAGCCCTCGTTCAGGTGCCAGCCATCGCCGGTTTCCAGGCGCGCATGCAGTTCTTCCCAGACGCGGTCATCCGGCCAGGCCGCCAGGTCTTCGTCGGGATGGCACTGCAGGTAGAGGCGCGTGATCTCGGGCGAGCGCATCGAGAACAGCGCAAACCCGCGCGCATGGCTTGCATAGATCAGCTCGTTCGCGGCGGGCGGGGCCTTGGCCAGAATGCCGAGCCAGGCGAACGGATAGGTGCGCTCGAACACCTGCAATGCCGATGGCGGGATCGCATGCCGCGACACGCCATGCGAGCCGTCGCAGCCGGCGATGAAATCGCAGTGCAGCACATGGGCCTGTCCGGCATGGGTGAATGACACGGAGGGCGATTGCCCGTCGATGCCATGGAGCCTCACATCGCCGGCTTCAAAATACTGTGGTGCACAAGCTGCCAGCCGCGCGCAGATCAGGTCGCGCACGACTTCGTGCTGCCCGTAAACGGTGATGGCGCGCCCTCCGGTCAGCCCGCTCAGGTCGATGCGGTGGCGGCGGCCATCGAACAGCAGATCGATGCCATGATGCACCAGCCCCTGCCGCCGCATTCGCTCGCCAACGCCGGCTTCGTCCAGCAGGTCGACCGTGCCCTGCTCCAGCACGCCGGCACGAATGCGCGCCTCCACGTGGTCGCGGCTGCAGTCCTCCAGGATGACGGTGTCGATGCCGGCGCGGTGCAGCAGATGGCCCAGCAGCAGTCCGGCGGGGCCGGCGCCGATGATGGCGACCCGGGTGCGCATGCTGGTCTGGGGCATGCCTGTCTCCAGTATCAGGATAGGGACGGCGACAGCACTTGATCGGCCAGATTGTTGTGGGTCACGGCCATTTTTGCAATCGGGATCTGCCCCGCCGCCAAGGTTTACAAGGCCCCACCCGCGCGCTAAGGTCAACGGGTGTGTGATCCACTGGAAGCCTTCATGTCGATCGACCGTCGCTCCTTCCTTGGCCTGGCCGCCGGCATCACGGCCGCGGCTGCCGTGCCCGGCAGCGCAGCCGCCGCAAGTCCTGCCACGGCGGCCACCCTCGCTGCGCCGATGCGCCGCAATATCCCTGGCACCATCGAAGCGCTGCCCGTGATCGGGATGGGCACCTCGGATACCTTCAATGTCGGCACCGGTGCCGACGAACGCGCCCCGCTGGCCGAGGTCATGGCACTGTTGCTGCAGACGCAGGGCTCGGTCATCGACACCGCACCCAGCTACGGCAGCGCGGAAGTCGTCACCGGCGATCTGCTCAAGGCCGCGGGCGGACGCAACCGGGTGTTCCTGGCGACCAAGATTTCGGCGCCGGCCGGCGCACCCGCACAGGCCCAGTGGGCACGCTCGCAGGCCGACCTGCACACCGGCAAGGTGGACTTGCTGCAGGTGCACAACCTGATCGACTGGCGCGAGAACCTGCGCTGGCTGCGCCAGCTCAAGGAGCAAGGCAAGATCCGCTACCTGGGCATCACCCACTATCGCGAAGATGCCCAGGACACGCTGGCGCAGATCGTGCGCAGTGAAAAGGTCGATTTCGTGCAGATCAACTATTCGCTGGCAGAGCGCAATGCCGAGCGGGTACTGCTGCCGCTGTGCCAGTCGCGCGGCGTGGCGGTGCTGATCAACCGGCCGTTCCAGGACGGGCGCCTGTTCCGCACCGTGAAGGACCGTCCGCTACCGCCGTGGGCGGGCGAGATCGACTGCAATTCATGGGGTCAGCTCTTCCTGAAATTCATCGTCAGCCATCCCGCCGTCACTACAGCCATCCCGGCCACCTCCAAGCCGCGCAATATGGCCGACAACCTCGGCGCCGGACTCGGCCGCATGCCGGACGCAGGGCAGCGCGAGCGCATCGCCGCGCTGCTGGCCTGAAGCACTGTCATGGATAACTATCCGGACACCGCTGCCACTAGCCTGGCTCGCCTGCGGCGCGGCCTCGGCATCCAGCCCGGCGAAGGTGGCGCCGTGATCGCGGGCTTCCTGTTCTTTTTCTGCCTGTTCGCCAGCTATTTCATGCTGCGGCCGGTGCGCGAGACCGCAGGCATCGCGGGCGGCGTGAAGAACCTGCAGTGGCTCTTCACCGCCACCTTCGTGGTCATGCTGGCCGCCATCCCGGTCTACGGCGCCTGCTGCGCCTGGCTGCCACGCCGGCGCTTCGTGCCGTGGGTCTACGCCTTCTTCATCGCCAACCTGCTCGCCTTCGCCTTTGCCACCCGTGCGGAGCCGGACAACGTCTGGCTGGCGCGGGTGTTCTACGTGTGGCTGTCGGTCTTCAACCTGTTCGTGGTGTCGGTCGCTTGGAGCCTGATGGCCGACGTGTTCCGCCCCGAGCAGGCGCGGCGGCTCTTTGCGCTGCTCGCCGCCGGCGCCAGCGCGGGCGGGCTGGCCGGGCCCGTGCTGGGCGGCTGGCTGGTGACAAGGATCGGTCTGACCGGGCTGATGCTGCTGTCGGCTGCGCTGCTGGCCGCGACGCTGCCGGGCGTGGGCTGGCTGTTCGGCTGGCGGCGGCGCGCAGGCGCGGGCATTGCCGTGGCCGGCGATGCGCAATCCACCGCCAGCGCTGCGCAGGACCCTGCGCATCCGGTCGGTGGCGGACTCCTGGCCGGGCTCGCGCTATTGGCGCGCTCGCGCTACCTGCTCGGTATCAGCCTGTTCGTGGTCCTGCTGGCGACGGCCAGCACCTTCCTGTACTTCGAGCAGGCGCGGCTGGTGGCCGAGGCCTTTCCCGAACGCGCGCGGCAAACGCAGGTCTTCAGTGCGCTCGATGCCACGGTGCAGGCCTTCACCATCGTCATCCAGCTCTTCTTCGCCGGCCGCGTGGCGCGCCGCTACGGCGTGACGGCGTTACTGACTGCCGTACCGCTGATCGTGGCTGCAGGCTTCCTCGTGCTGGCGCTGCTGCCAACCTTCGGCGTGCTCGCGGGCGCCATGATCCTGCGGCGCGTGGGCGAGTACGCGCTGCTGCGTCCGGGTCGCGAAATGCTGTTCACCGTGGTCGACCCGGAGACCAAGTACAAGGCCAAGAATGTCATCGACACCGCCGTTTACCGTGCAGGCGATGCGGTCAGCGCATGGGTCAAGACCGGCATCGATGCGCTCTCTGGCCATCCCGCCACCGTGGCACTGGCCGGTGCCGCACTGGCGCTGGTCTGGGCGGTGCTTGGGTGGTGGCTCGGGCGGCAGCATGAGGGGCAGCTCGGTCCGCAGGATGCGTCGACACTACAAGCCCGCGCCGCCGGTGACACGACAGCGTAGTCATTGACCCTCGCCGTAGGGCTCCGCTTATACTCCCGGACACAATAATAAACGGGAGATTTCATGCCGAAGTGGGTCATTGTCATCGCCGCCATTGCCGGCGGCTGGTACTACTACGATCATCATCGACCGGCTCAGGCTTCATTGCCGGTACCCTCTGAACCGGCCATCTCGGCCCCCTCGTTTCCGCGGCCGTCCCCGGTGGTCTTCCGATGCGAAGGCAAGACAATGTGCCATCAGATGCGCTCTTGCGAAGAGGCCACGTTCTATCTGCAGAACTGCCCGGGCACGAAGATGGACGGCGACGGAGACGGCATTCCCTGTGAGCGGTCTTTGTGCAACTAGGGCTCCCGGAAATGCAATGGGGAAGCAGTATGGATCCGAGGCCATGAACTTTGCCTTCACCCCTCAGGCCCGTTCGGAATTCTGGCCTCCGTCCACCGGATGATCGTATAGTCATGGCCTCGGGCCCGCGCGCTGCGCAGGCTTCTTCCGTGCTGCCCGCAAGCCGCCCATCCCTTTCCTTACCCCCCGGAGGACTCCGCCATGAAGACCAAAGCCGCCATCGCCTGGAAAGCCGGCGCCCCGCTGACGATTGAAGATGTGGATCTCGACGGCCCGCGCGCCGGGGAAGTGCTGGTGGAGATCAAGGCCACGGGCATCTGCCATACCGACTACTACACGCTCTCGGGTGCCGATCCGGAAGGCATCTTCCCGGCGATTCTCGGCCATGAAGGCGCGGGCATCGTCACCGATGTCGGCCCCGGCGTGACCTCGCTCAGGCCGGGCGACCATGTGATTCCGCTCTACACGCCGGAGTGCCGCCAGTGCAAGTTCTGCCTGTCGCGCAAGACCAATCTGTGCCAGGCCATCCGCGCCACCCAGGGCAAGGGCCTGATGCCGGACGGCACCTCGCGCTTCTCGATCGACGGCAAGCCGATCTTCCACTACATGGGCACTTCCACCTTCGCCAACCACATCGTTGTGCCGGAGATTGCGCTAGCCAAGATTCGCCCCGATGCACCGTTCGACAAGGTCTGCTACATCGGCTGCGGCGTGACCACGGGCGTTGGCGCGGTGATCTTCACGGCCAAGGTGGAAGCGGGTGCGAACGTGGTGGTGTTCGGCCTGGGCGGCATCGGCCTGAACGTGATCCAGGGCGCGAAGATGGTTGGCGCCGACAAGATCATCGGCGTGGACCTGAACCCGGCGCGCGAGGCCATGGCGCGCAAGTTCGGCATGACGCATTTCATCAACCCGAAGGACGTGGACAACGTGGTCGACCACATCGTCCAGCTCACCGACGGCGGCGCCGACTACTCCTTTGAATGCATCGGCAACACGCAGGTCATGCGCCAGGCACTGGAGTGCTGCCACAAGGGCTGGGGCAAGTCGATCATCATCGGCGTGGCCGAGGCCGGCGCGGAGATCTCCACGCGCCCGTTCCAGCTGGTGACGGGGCGCGAATGGAAGGGTTCGGCTTTCGGCGGCGCGCGCGGGCGCACTGACGTGCCGAAGATCGTCGACTGGTACATGGAAGGCAAGCTCAATATCGACGACCTGATCACCCACACGTTGCCGCTCGATCGCATCAACGAGGGCTTCGACCTGATGAAGCGCGGCGAGTCGATCCGCTCGGTCGTGCTGTACTGAGGGGGCGCCCATGGAACTGCTCTCGCAGCACGGCTGCCACGGCGGCGTGCAACGGTTCTACCGCCACCAGTCCCAGGCCATCGGGTTGCCGATGCGGTTCTCGGTGTTCCTGCCACAGCAGGCGCTGGTGCCGGGCGCGCGCGTGCCGGCGCTGTTCTACCTGGCCGGCCTGACCTGCACCGAAGAGACCTTCATGATCAAGGCCGGCGCGCAGCGGTTCGCCGCCGCGCACGGCCTGATGCTGGTGGCGCCCGACACCAGCCCGCGCGGCGCCGGCGTGCCCGGCGAAGCCGATGCATGGGACTTCGGCGTGGGTGCCGGCTTCTACCTCGATGCCACGCAGGCCCCGTGGCGCATGCACTGGCGCATGGAAAGCTACGTGGCGGACGAGCTGTTCGGGCTGGTTACGTCGGAGCTGCCGGCCGATCCGGAGCGTGTCGGCATCTTCGGCCACTCGATGGGCGGGCACGGGGCGCTGGTGCTGGCGCAGCGGCATCCGCGCCGCTTCCGCTCGGTATCGGCCTTTGCCCCCATCGCGGCACCCTCGCAATGCCCGTGGGGCGAAAAAGCCTTCACCGGCTACCTCGGGGAGGACCGCGCACGCTGGGCGGAGCATGACGCCAGCGCCCTGATGGCGGGCCAGAAGGCGCCGCCGTTCCCGCGTGGCATCCTGGTCGACCAGGGGCTGGATGACCAGTTCCTGCCGACGCAGCTGCACCCCGAGACCTTCGAGGCAGCCTGCCAGGCCGTCGGCCAGCCGCTGACGCTGCGCCGGCACAGCGGCTACGACCACGGCTACTACTTCATCACGACCTTCATCGAAGACCATATCCGGCATCACGCGGCGCAGCTGTAAGCGCCCTCCCCGGCGGAGCAGGCAAATGCCACTGCCGCCGGGGATCCCGCTTCGACCCCCAAACAGGTGATGTAGCCAGGCACCGGGTTTCCCATAATGTCTCTTCGACCAGCCATAAGAGCTGGCAAATCATGGGGGTCAGACATGAACCACGTCACGTCTCTGGGCGTCTATATCGTCGCCTTTCTCGCCGCGCTGCTGATTGCCGCGCGCTGGCTGCTCAAGAACGACCCCTCCTTGCGTGGGGAGGAACGCCCCGATGCGGGCAGGATTGCCCCTCGAAGGTCCGACTAGGCACCGGACCGGAAACATCAGCCCTCCTCCGCCACCCCGCGATACGCCCCCGGCCGCGACCCCGTCCAGCGCCGGAACGCGCGATGAAACGCGCCGGGCTCGGCAAAACCCAGCTCCGCCGCGATCTCGGCCATGGGCCTGCGCGAATGGCTCAGGGCCTGGATGGCGAGGTCGCGCCGCAGTTCATCCTTGAGTTCCTGGTAGCTTGCCCCTTCGTCCATCAGGCGCCGGCGCAATGACGATGCCGACAGGTGCAGGTCCTGGGCCAGCGTTTCAAACGTCGGCCATTGCTCGGGACGCTGATTGCGCAACTGCCGGCGCACGCGGGCGGCCACGCTGCTGCGGTCGGAATATTTCACCACCACATTGTGCGGGGCATCGCGCAGGAAAGCCTTCAGGCTGCGCTCGTCCTGCCGCACCGGTTGGTCGAGCAGGCCCGCGTCGAAGACCAGTGCGGTGGCCGGTTGATCAAAGGCGAGCTGGCGCGAGTACATGACCCGGTACTCCGCGCTGTATGCCGGCTCGGGATAGCTGAACGCGGCCAGCTGCACCGGCACGCGCCGCCGCAGCAGCCAGCTCATCAGGCCATGCAGCATGATCAGCATGGTTTCCTGCGCAAACACGCCCGGCACCCGCCCCTGCGCCGACGAGGGTTCCGTAAGCACCAGCGCGGCGCGGTCCTCGTGGCGCTCCAGCCGCACGCCGATATCGTCGAGCAGCAGCCCGAAATAGCGCGTGATGCGGTCCAGCCCCTGCGCCAGCGTGCGGCTGCCTGCCACCGCATGACAGAGCATGGCAAAGCTGCCTCGCTTCATGCGACGCGAGTCCTGGCCGAAGAATTCGTCGTCCAGCGCGGCTGCTACCGCCATCCATAACTCGCTGTAGCTGTCCGCCGAGACGCGCGCCTGCGGCACCGCCAGCAGCGCCGGCGCGATGCCAACACTGCGCAGCACCGGCTCGGGATCGAGCCCTTGCGCGCGCAGCCCCGAGATGGCGTGGTGGACGAAACAGATGGCGACGCTGCCTTTTTCCATGGTGCGCAGTGGCAAACGAGTTCAGAAAGATTGGCGGATTTTGGCATAGGAGCGGCGAGGCGCCGTTTCTACACTGCGATCAAGTCATCGCCGCGTCTGTCCGGACGCGGTCCACGCCAAGCCACCGCAGCCCCAGCCATGCACAGCGACTACACCGAAGAGCAGACCATGATCCGCGACAGCGCCCGCGCTTTTGCCAGCGAGCGCCTGTCCGCGGGTGCCGCGCAGTGGGACCGCGCCGCGCAATTGCCGCCGGAGGTGGTGTCCGAAATGGGCGCGCTGGGGCTGCTGGGCATGATCGTCCCCGAAGAATGGGGCGGCACCTACACCGACTATGTGGCCTACGCGCTCGCCATCGAGGAAATTGCCGCCGGCTGCGCCGCATGCGCCACCCTGATGAGCGTGCACAACTCGGTGGGCTGCGGCCCGATCCTGCACTACGGCACCGATGAACAAAAGCAGCGCTACCTGCCCAGGCTGGCCAGCGGCGCCCTGATCGGCGCCTTCTGCCTGACCGAACCGCAGGCCGGCTCCGAAGCCCACAACCTGCGCACCCGTGCGCGCCCCACGGAGAACGGCTGGATCCTGAACGGCAGCAAACAGTTCGTCACCAACGGCCAGCGCGCCGGCGTGGCGATCGTGTTCGCCGCCACCGAGCCCGAGCGCGGCAAGAAGGGCATTTCGGCCTTCGTCGTGCCCACCGGTACGCCGGGCTTTATCGTCCACGCGCCGGAGAAGAAGCTCGGCATCCGCGCCTCCGACACCTGCGCCATCACGCTGGAAGACTGCGAAGTGCCGCACGATGCGTTGCTGGGCGAGGCAGGCGAAGGCCTGCGCATCGCGCTCTCCAACCTGGAAGGTGGCCGCATCGGCATTGCCGCGCAGGCCATCGGCATCGCCCGCTCCGCTTTCGAGGCCGCGTGCCGCTACGCGTCCGAGCGCGTGCAGTTCGGCCGTGCCCTGCGCGAGCACCCGCCGATCGCCAACATGCTGGCCGACATGGCAACCGAGCTGAACGCCGCGCGCCTGCTCGTGCATCGCGCCGCGCGCATGCGCACCAACGGCGTGCCCTGCCTGTCGGAGGCCTCGCAAGCCAAGCTCTACGCCTCCGAACTGGCCGAGCGCGTGTGCTCCAAGGCCCTGCAGATCCACGGCGGCTACGGCTACCTGGAGGACTACCCGGTCGAGCGCCACTACCGCGACGCCCGCATCACCCAGATCTACGAAGGCACCAGCGAGATCCAGCGCATGCTGATCGCGCGCAGCCTCTGAACCGCATTCCCACATCCCATCACAGTCCAGAACCGACGGAGACAACATGAGTGCCCAGCCCAAGACCGCCAATGCCGTGCCCACCGTTCCGCTGCTGATCAACGGCGAATGGGTCGAATCCTCGGCCACCGAATTCCGCGCCGTGATCAACCCGGCCACCCAGGAGGTGCTGGCGCAGGTGCCCCTGGCCACGCAGGCTGAAGTCAATGCCGCCGTCGGCGCCGCGCAGCACGCCTTCGCCACCTGGCGCCACACGCCGATCGGCACGCGCCTGCGCATCATGCTGCGCTACCAGGCCCTGATCCGCGAGCACAGCAAGCGCATTGCCGCCATCCTGACTGCCGAACAGGGCAAGACGCTGGCCGACGCCGAAGGCGATATCTTCCGCGGCCTGGAAGTGGTGGAGCACGCCTGCTCGATCGGCACGCTGCAGCAAGGCGGCTTTGCCGAGAACGTGGCATCTACCGTCGATACCTACACGCTCCAGCAGCCGATCGGCGTCTGCGCCGGCATCACGCCGTTCAACTTCCCGGCGATGATTCCGCTGTGGATGTTCCCCATGGCCATCGTCTGCGGCAATACCTTCGTGCTCAAGCCGTCGGAGCAGGATCCGCTGTCGACCATGGAACTGGTGAAGCTGGCAGTGGAAGCCGGCGTGCCGCCGGGCGTGCTCAATGTCGTCCATGGTGCCAAGGAAGTGGTGGACGCGCTCTGCACGCATCCCGATATCAAGGCGGTGTCGTTCGTCGGCTCTACCGCCGTCGGCACGCACGTCTACAACCTGGCCGGCGCGCACGGCAAGCGCGTGCAGTCGATGATGGGCGCCAAGAACCACGCGGTGGTGCTGCCCGACGCGCACAAGGAACAGACCCTCAACGCACTGGCGGGCGCCGCCTTCGGCGCGGCAGGCCAGCGCTGCATGGCAACGTCGGTGGTCGTGCTGGTCGGCACCGCGCGTGACTGGGTGCCCGAGCTCGTAGCCAAAGCGAAGACGCTCAAGGTTGGCGCCGGCGCGGAAGCCGGCACCGATGTCGGCCCGGTGGTATCGGTCGCGGCCAGGGAACGCGTCCTCGGCCTGATCGCCGCCGGCGAGCGCGAAGGCGCCACGCTGCTGCTGGATGGCCGCAACGTGCAGGTACCCGGCTATCCGCAGGGCAACTTCATCGGCCCGACCATCTTCGCCGATGTCGGCACGCAGATGTCGATCTACACCAACGAGATCTTCGGGCCCGTACTGCTGGTCATCGGCGTCGAGACGCTGGACGACGCAATTGCGCTGGTGAACCGCAATCCGTTCGGCAACGGTACCGGTGTTTTCACGCAGAGCGGCGCCGCCGCGCGCAAGTTCCAGAGCGAGATCGACGTCGGCCAGGTCGGCATCAACATTCCCATCCCGGTGCCCGTGCCCTACTTCAGCTTCACCGGCTCGCGCGGTTCGAAGCTGGGCGATCTGGGCCCGTATGGCAAGCAGGTCGTGCAGTTCTATACGCAGACCAAGACGGTGACGGCGCGGTGGTTTGACGATGCCACGGTGAATGACGGGGTGAATACGACGATCAGTCTGAAGTAAGCGTAATCTGGGGCCCGCGGTTTGCTCCCCTCTCCCGCAAGCGGGAGAGGGGAGCAAACAGATGGCTTGGATTAGCCCACAACGATTTCGAAGGAGACCTCATGCACATTGCCTTCATCGGCCTCGGCAACATGGGTGCGCCCATGGCGCGCAACCTGCTCAAGGCCGGCCACACGCTGACCGTATTCGACCTTAACGCCGCCGCCGTGGCATCGCTGCGCGCCGAAGGCGCCGCCGCAGCCGAATCCGCGCGCAAGGCCGTGGCTGAAGCTGATTTCGTCATCACCATGCTGCCCGCCGCGGCACACGTTCGCACCGCCTACCTCGGTCCCGACGGCGTCCTGGCCGGCGTGCGCGCGGGCGTGCCGCTGGTCGATTCGAGCACCATCGACCCCGCCACCGTGCGCGAACTGGCGGCAGCCGCGGAGAAGCACGGCAACCCGCTGGCCGACGCCCCGGTATCAGGCGGCACCGGCGGCGCGCAGGCCGGCACACTGACGTTCATAGTCGGCGCAGCACCTGCGCTCTTCGAGCAGATCAAGCCGGTGCTCGCCGGCATGGGCCGCAACCTGGTCCATTGCGGCGATACCGGCACCGGCCAGATCGCCAAGATCTGCAACAACCTGATTCTCGGCATCTCTATGATCGGCGTGTCCGAAGCGATGGCGCTGGGCGTGCGGCTCGGCATCGATGCCAATGTGCTGGCCGGCATCGTCAACACCTCCACCGGCCGCTGCTGGTCGTCGGATACGTACAACCCCTACCCCGGCGTAATCGAGACCGCGCCGGCCTCGCGCGGCTACACCGGCGGCTTTGGCGCCGAGCTGATGCTCAAGGACCTGGGACTGGCCGCCGACGCAGCGCGCAGCGTAAAGCAGCCGCTGTTCCTCGGTGCCCTCGCCCAGCAGCTCTACCAGGCCATGAGCCAGGCCGGCGACGGCCAGCTCGATTTCTCCGGCGTGATCCGCCAGTACCTGCCGGCAGAGAAAAAGGGGAACCAGCCATGATCGAATTCGCCGTCGATGGCCACATCGCCCGCCTGACGCTGAGCCGCCCGCCAGCCAATGCCTTCACCGCCGAAGGGCTGCAGCAGCTGCAGGAGCTGGTGGCCAGGCTGGATGCCGATCCGCAGGTGCGTGCGGTCGTCATCACCGGCGCCGGCGAGCGCTTCTTCAGCGCTGGCGCCGATCTCAACGGCTTTGCCGAGGGCGATCGTGCCCACGCCCGCAAGATGGCGCAGCGCTTCGGCGCCGCCTTCGAGGCACTGCAGAATGCGCGCCCGGTGGTGATCGCCGCGATCAACGGCTACGCCATGGGCGGCGGACTGGAATGCGCGCTGGCATGCGATATCCGCATTGCAGAAGAACATGCCCAGATGGCACTGCCCGAAGCCGCCGTCGGCCTGCTCCCGTGCGGCTGCGGCACGCAGACGCTGCCGTGGCTGGTGGGCGAAGGCTGGGCCAAGCGCATGATCCTGACCAACGAGCGCGTCAACGCCGCCACGGCACTGCGCATCGGGCTGGTCGAGGAAGTGGTGCCGACCGGCCAGTCGCTCGACGCCGCGCTGGCCATGGCCGAGCGCGCCTGCACCGTCAGCCCGCGCGCGGCGGCGCACAGCAAGCGGCTGGTGCACCTGGCGCGCGAGGGCGTGTCGCGCCACGCCGCGCTGGCGCTGGAGCGCGAGCGCTTTGTCGACCTGTTCGACGATGCCGACCAGCGCGAAGGCGTCAACGCCTTCCTGCAGAAACGTACGCCGCAATGGCGCAATGCCTAGGAGCATGTCATGCGCCTGACGCCAGAAAACCTGACGCCCAACGCGGGCGCCGCCAGCGAGCCGGAAGTCCTGTTCGAAACGATCAACCGGGTCGGGCTGGTCACGCTGAACCGTCCGCGCCAGCTCAACGCGCTGTCGTATCCGATGATCGTGGCCCTGTCCGCGCAGCTTGAGGCGTGGGCGACGCAGGATGATATCGACGCCGTGGTCCTGCGCGGCGCCGGTCCCAAGGCCTTCTGCGCGGGCGGAGACATCCGCGCGCTGTATGACAGCTATCGCGACCAGACGCCGCTGCACCGCCGCTTCTTCATCGACGAATACCAGCTGGACTACCGGCTGCACCGCTACCCCAAGCCCGTGGTGGCGTTGATGGACGGCATCGTGATGGGCGGCGGCATGGGGCTGTCGCAGGCAGCGCAACTGCGCATCGTCACCGAGCGCTCGCGCGTGGCCATGCCAGAAACCGGCATCGGCCTGGTGCCGGACGTCGGCGCCAGCCATTTCCTGTCGAAGATGCCGGTGCAGCTTGCGCTCTATGTGGGGCTGACGGGCGTGTCGCTGGGCGCGGCCGATGCGCTGTTCTGCGGGCTGGCCGATGCGGCAGTCAGCAGCGCCACGCTCGAATCGCTGGAGAGCACGCTCGCGGGTATCCAATGGACCGGCCACCCGCTGCGCGACCTGCGCCGCGCGCTGGTGCGCGAGCCCGTCGCCACCGCAGCCGAAGCGCCGCTGCTGCAGATACTGCCGGCGCTGATGAGCCACTTTTCGGCCGAAGCCAGCTTGCCCGAGATCCTCGCAGGGCTGGCCTGCCAGGATGATCCGCGCTATACGGCGTGGGCCACGCGCACCATCGACATCCTGCGCACGCGCTCCCCGCTGGCTGCCTGCGCCACGCGCGAACTGTTGCTGCGTGGACGGAGGCTTGATCTGGCGGACTGCTTCCGCATGGAGCTGGCGGTGGTAGTGCAGTCGTTCGCGCATGGCGATTTCATCGAAGGCGTGCGTGCGTTGATCGTTGATAAGGACAATGCGCCGCGCTGGCGTACGAGCAGCTATGATGCGGTGGATGATGCCGCGGTTCAGGCGTTGTTCAAGCCTTGGTGGCAGCCGGGTGATCAACCCTTGCCGCTAACGGGCTCGCACTGAGGCTAGATCCTTCTCCCAAATGGGCTTCGCCGATTTTTTGGGGACGTACGAGGGTTGTTGCTGATGTGCCTGGGGGTGGTGGCTGCGGCTTGGCGCTGTCGATGGTCGACGGCCCTAGGTTTCGCCCTGAAGGGCGAGTCACTTTCTGTCCGAGCGACAGAAAGTAACCAAAGAACGCGTTAACTGTCCTCGGCGGACGGCCAGTCTTATCGTAGCGTGCGCGGGTTTTTGTACGGGTATTCGCTTCAGGGCATAGCTACGATGCCTGCCGCGTGGTAACGAGGCGGCGCGAGGCATTGACAGGCCGTCCTCCCGACCTCGTGAGAGCGGAGTGGTGCCGTGATCGAGCGGCGTACCTGCGGCAAGAGGTTCCGGACCACAACCGAGGTGCGCGATTCGGCTGCGCATGCCGCCGGGTCTCAAGCTGCGTGCCACTCCGCTCTCACGAGGTCGGGAGGACAGCGCTGTTCCCGGCGTTGCCCCTGGCGATCTGCGCGGCAGGCAGTCTAGTTATGCCCTGAAGCGTATACCCGTACAAAAACCCGCGCACGCTACGATAAGACTCCCGCCCGGCGGGCAAGAAGGCGCTTTTTGCCTCCTTTTTGGCGCCGTCAAAAAGGAGGTCGCCGGCTACGCCGGCGAAACAGCCACGCATCCAAGAACCCACACACCCGCATTCCAGCGAAGAGCTCCTCAAAAAAAGGAGCCAATGCATACATTCAACCGATAACCAGCCTCAGATCCCAAGTCATCGTTTTGTCATCCATCCCGGCCAGAATGCGCAGGTCATTCAAGCCAGGGAGTCGCCATGACGCACGCAATTGAAGTCCGCGGGCTTTCCAAATCGTTCCGCGCGGACCGCAAGGCGCTTGACGACGTCACGCTGCAGGTCGCACCGGGCGAAATGGTCGCCCTGCTGGGCGCCTCGGGTTCGGGCAAATCCACGCTGCTGCGCCACGTGGCCGGATTCATCACCAGCGATGCCGGCGCCGGCGAGATCCTCGTCAATGGCCGTTGCGTGCAGCGCAATGGCCGTCTGGCCGGAAACGTGCGCAAGGTGCGTGCCGAAATCGGCTTTGTGTTCCAGCAGTTCAATCTCGTGGGCCGCCTGCCGGTGATCACCAACGTGCTGGTCGGCATGCTCACCCGCATCCCCAAGTGGCGCAGCCTGCTCCGCATCTTCAGGGCCGGTGAAGTCCAGGCCGGGCTCGATGCGCTTGCGCAGGTTGGTATAGACGACTATGCGTTTCAGCGCGCTTCAACGCTGTCCGGCGGCCAGCAGCAACGCGCGGCCATCGCCCGCACGCTGGTGCAGAACGCCCGCGTGATCCTCGCCGACGAGCCGATTGCCTCGCTCGATCCGGAATCGTCGCGCCGCGTGATGTCCTTGCTCTCACAGATCAACCGTACACGCAAGGTGGCCGTGGTCGTATCGCTGCACCAGGTGGACGTGGCGATGCGCTACTGTCCCCGCGTGGTGGCGCTGCGCCAGGGCAAGGTGGTCTATGACGGCCCATCCTCGGCGCTCACGCCGGGCATGCTGCGCGATCTGTATGGCACCGAAGCTGAAGAACTGTTGCACGACTCGGTGCCCGACGCGAACGAAGCCACCGGGGCCATGCCCGCGCCGGTAATGGTCACGATGAACCTTGCAGCAGCCTGAACGGGCTGTCGCGAACCCCACGTCTTATCCCCCAAGCCTTTCCAAACCGGAGTTGTCCATGCTTCGCAGAACCTTTCTCGCCGTGGTGGCCTCGGGCGTCGTCGCCCTGCCCGCATTCGCGCAGGACGCCAAGACCCTGAACATCGGCTTTATCTCGACTGAATCGTCGTCGAACCTGAAGTCCGCCTGGCAACCGCTGATCGATGACCTCAGCCAGACACTGGGCGTACAGGTCAAGCCGTTCTTCGCTTCCGACTACGCCGGCATCATCGAAGGCATGCGCTTCAACAAGGTGCAGATCGCCTGGTTCGGCAACAAGTCCGCCATGGAAGCCGTGGACCGCGCCAACGGCGAAGTGTTTGCCTCGGTGATCGACAAGGACGGCAATCCGGGCTACTGGTCGCTGCTGATCGTCAACAAGGACAGCGACCTGAAGAGCCTCGAGGACGTGATCAAGCGCGGCAAGGACCTGAGCTACGGCGCCGGCGACCCCAACTCCACGTCGGGTACGGCCGTGCCGGGCTACTACCTGTGGGCCGCCCACAAGCTCGAGCCAAAGACGCTGTTCAAGGCCGTGCGCATCAGCAACCACGAAACCAACCTGCTGTCCGTGCTGAACAAGCAGGTGGACGTGGCCGTCAACAACACCGAGAACTTCGAGCGTTATCGCATCAACACGGGCAAGAACGCCTATGACCAGGTGCGCGTGCTGTGGAAGTCGCCGCTGATCCCGGCCGACCCGATGGTCTATCGCAAGGACCTGTCGCCTGAAATGAAGAAGAAGATCCAGGCCTTCTTCGTGAACTACGGCAAGGGTGCCGACGCCGCACGCGAGAAGCAGGTACTGGCCACGCTGACCTACCAGGGCTTCCGCCCGTCGAGCGATGCCCAGCTGGTGCCGATCCGCCAGATCGAACTGGCCAAGCAGAAGGCCAAGATCGAGTCGGACACCACGCTGGCTGCCGCTGACAAGGAAAAGCAGCTGGCCGACGTGAGCCGTCGCCTGGCCGAGCTGGACAAGGCTGTCAGCACGCAATAAGCCTCATCGCCGGGGCCGGTGGCGCCGTGCGCCGCCGGCCCCGCGCCATTCTTTGCACGTTTCCCACCGGATTGCCCATGACCGCCACCGCAAGGCCCGGCCTGCCTCCTTCGCCTCAAAGTCACGCCCGGCCGCTGCGCACTTCCCTCTCCGTGATGCTGATCTGGGCAATCGTGCTGGCCATGCTCGCCATGTCCTGGCAAGGCGCCGACATGCGCCCGCTGGACCTGCTGCGCGACTCCGGCAATATGGCGAAGTTTGCCGCCGATTTCTTCCCGCCCGACTTCCGCGACTGGCACAACTACCTGAGCGAGATGCTCGTCACCGTCCAGATCGCGCTGTGGGGCACTGCCATTGCGGTGGTGATGGCCGTGCCGCTGGGCCTGCTATGCTCGGCCAATATCGTGCCGGCCTGGGTCTACCAGCCCGCGCGCCGCATCATGGATGCCTGCCGTGCCATCAACGAGATGGTGTTCGCCATGCTGTTCATCGTGGCCGTCGGCCTGGGCCCGTTCGCCGGCGTGCTGGCGATCTGGATCCACACCACCGGCGTCCTGGCCAAGCTGTTTGCCGAAGCCGTGGAAGCCATTGACCCGCGCCCCGTGGAAGGCGTGCGCGCCACCGGCGCCGGCCCGATCGAGGAGATTGTCTACGGCGTGATTCCGCAGGTGCTGCCGCTGTGGCTGTCGTTCGCGCTGTACCGTTTCGAGTCGAATGTGCGTTCAGCCTCGGTGGTCGGCATCGTCGGTGCCGGCGGCATCGGCACCGTGCTGTGGGAAATCATCCGCAGCTTCCAGTACGCGCAGACCTGCGCCGTGATGATCATCATCATCCTGTTTGTCACGGCCATCGACATCATCTCCGCACAAATCCGCAAGGTACTCGTCTGACACCATGCTCACCCTGTCCCGCATCGAATCCCTGTTCGCCAACCACGGCACCGCCTACTACGGCGGCGAGGCCATCAGCCAGACCGCGCATGCGCTGCAGTGCGCGCAGCTGGCCGAGCAGGCCGGCGAGCCCGAGCCGCTGATCGTCGCGGCCCTGCTTCACGACGTCGGCCACCTGATGCTGGCGGAAAGCAGCACCACCGACATGCGCCACCAGGAAGCCGGCGCCGATGCGCTGGGCAAGGTGTTCGGCGATGACGTCACCGAGCCAGTTCGCCTGCATGTGGCGGCCAAGCGTTACCTGTGCGCCGTGGATCCGGCCTACTTCGATACGCTGTCGCCCGCTTCGGTGCACAGCCTGGCATTGCAAGGCGGCCCCTACAACGCGGCGCAGGCCGATGCATTCGCCGCCAGCCGCCACGCCGAAGCCGCGGTGCGGCTGCGCCGCTATGACGACCTGGCCAAGGTAGTCGACCTCGCCACGCCGCCGCTCGCGCACTATCTCGACATGGCCGCACGCTGCGTGCGCACCGCCGCATGAACAGCATCTGCGAAACTGCCCTGGCCCTGCGCGAAGTGCGCGGCTCCGATGCAGAACTGCGGCACCTGTCCGCACTGCTCGCGGCGATGGATGACGAGCCACCCCTGCCGCTGGGCACGATGCGCGAACGCTACGCAACGATGCGCCGCTATCCGGACTATCGGTGCTACCTGATGGTGGACGAGAACGAGGTGCCGCTTGGCACCTTCAGCCTGCTGGTATTTCCCGTGATGGTCCACGACGGACGGCCCGAGGCGATTGTCGAGGCGGTTGTGGTCGCGCCGTCTGCACGCGGCATGGGAATCGGCAAGGCCATGATGCGGGAAGCCATGCGCCTGGCGCGCGAGGCCGGCGCAGCAAAGCTGGCGCTGTCGTCCAACGCGCGCCGACTGCAAGCGCATCAGTTCTATAGGCAGCTCGGGTTCACCGAGCACGGAGTCAGCTTCAGCATTGATGTCTGAAGGGCTATGAATCAGACGGACGAACCCCAAGCGATAGCGCAATAAGACGGCACGCGGCTCGGTCTCCAAGCCACTCCGCTCTCACGAGGTCGGGAGGACAGCGCTGTTCCCGGCGTTGCCCCTGGCGATCTGCGCGGCAGGCAGTCCAGCTATGCCCTGAAGCAAATACCCGTACAAAAACCGTCGAACACTACGATAAGACTCCCGCCCGGCGGGCAAGAAGGCGCTTTTTGCTCCTTTTTGGCGCAGTCAAAAGGGAGTCGCCGGCTACGCCGGCGAAACAGCCACGCCTCCACAAGCCCCTACATCTCACCCGCCCCAACACACAACACATCCCCCACCCCCAAAACCCCAACCAACCGCGCAAAAACCCCCACAGCCACCTCCAACACACCACTGTTATCAATCTCCACCACCCGACACCCCGCCGGCACCTCAAAAGCCGCCCCGGCACGAGCAAGCCGCCGCGCAATCCCCTCCTCCGATTCCCGGCCACGCAGCCGCAGGCGCGCAGCCAGCACTTCGGGCTTTACGCGCACGTGCACGGCACACAGCCTCGGATAACGCGCAACCGCCTCCGCCAAATACTCCCGGGAGCCATTGACGATCACCGTCAGCCCCTTTGCCAGCCACTGCTCGATCTCGACGCCAATCCCGTAGTGCAGCCCATGGCTGCGCCAGTCCAGCGCCATGCAGCCAAGTGCCTTGCGGCGACGGAACTCATCGGCGGAAAGCGCCACCGACGCCTCGTTGGCATCCGCATCGCGCGTGATGTAGCGATGCGCCACCACGACGCGGTCATCTGGCCCCAGGCGCTCGCGCAGCGCGCGCAGCAGCGAATCCTTGCCGCTGCCCGACGGCCCCATCAGGTAGAACAGGCCGTGCCCATCGGTCGATATACGAGAGTTCATGCGTCCAGGTACGCCGCGCCGGCGCCATTGCTGATGCTGCCAGTGAAGCCATAGTGGCGCGCAACGATAAAATCCGCACCCGGCTTCGGCTGCACGAATATGCTGATGCCGTCGACATGGAGTGGCGTCTCGAGCAGTGGCCCGCAAGCGGCCGACAGCCGTGCAAGCGCGGCCCTCTCATCGGCCGCATCAAGCATGCCGGTCAGCGTGATATGGAAGACGAAGGTCTCGAAGACATACGGATAGCCCCACGCTTCGAGCATGCGGCGCTCTCCGGCCGCAAGCCGATCCGGCCTGCGCTTGCTGAGTTCCCCGGCCGTGGCCGGGGCTCGGAACGGCTCGAACTCGCGCACGCAGGCGTCGGCAAGCCCGTGCATCCGGTGCGCACCGTCGGAGCCGGCTTCCAGGCACCACGCGATGAAGCCGCGCAGCCCACGCAGCGTCAGCGGCGCGTCGAATGTCTCCCGGCCACGCACGAAGCGGCGCGCGGCGGCATCCAGCATCGCGCCATCCGTGCCGTCCGCGAGCCGGAACGGCGGCTTCAGCGTGGCGTGCAGGCCATAGTGCGCGGGCGCTCTGACCCAGTCAGCCGGTCGCGGCGCCATGCCTCGCGGCAAGGACAGCGCAGCGCCCGTATCGGCATCGCGTCCAAGCCACCGGCTGCCGAATGTGCGGTACGGCTCGGCCGGCGCCAGGTAGATGGCGTAACGATGTGCCTGCATGGTCAGGCAGCCAGGCTGTCCGCGTCGGCATGGCCGGCGTGGGCGATGTCGATCAGCGGCAGCACTGTCGTCGCATGCTTCAGCTCGCCGTTGACGATGGTGGCGCAGACGCGCGGCAGGCCGGGCTGGCGATCATCGACGATGATGGCGTCGGCACGCAGCCCCGGGGCCAATGTGCCGCGGTCTTGCAGTCCCGCGGCTCGCGCCGGATTGCGCGAAACCAGATGCCAGGCGCTGGCGAGGTCTGCCACGCTTTGCTGGGCGAGCTTGAACGCAGCCAGCAGCGGAGCGGGATAGTAGTAGTCGGAAGCCAGCACCGTGCACAGGCCTGCCGCCACCATGTCGGTCGCGTTGGGCGCGCCGGTATGGCTGGTGCCGCGCAGGACGTTGGGCGCGCCGAACACGATCTCGTCACCCAGCTGGCGCGCGAACGCGGCGACTTCAGTGGTCAGCGGGAATTCGGCAATCCCGCAGCCCTGGCGGTGATAGTGCCGGCGCATGGCCTCGTCCGGGTCATCATGCGATGCCACCGGCAGGCCGGCCGCGCGCGCGGCTGCGACCAGCTTCATCATCGCCGCAGGCACGTCCTGCGCGTTGCGGCTGGCCGCACGCAGCCGGCCGCGGAAAGTCTCGACGTCGCACTCGGCGCGCTCGGCGTATTGCTGCATCTTGCGCTCGTCGGCCATGCGGCGCGCCATGGTCGGCAGGTGGTCGTTGATCGCGAGCAGGTTCACGCGGCCATCGGCCATCCATGACAGCGCGGTCTCCACGCCGGCCAGGTGATAGGCCTCGAAGCGCAGGTGAACCCTGTGCGACGCACCCAGCACCAGCCGCAGCTGCGCCAGCGCATCGAACATGCGCAGCGCGTAGGCCTCGCCGCGCAGGCCGCCTTCCCAGGACAGCGTCACGCCATGGAACGCGGTGGTGATCCCGTGCGCCAGCAACTGGCGGTCCACGTCGATCAGCGCCGCCGCGTACGGGAAGCTGACGCCGGGGCGCGGCATCACGGCGCGCTCGAACGCATCGCCGTGAATGTCGACGATGCCCGGCAGCACCAGCAGATCGCCGGCATCGATGCAAGGGCCGGATCCGGGCGCCTGTTGCGCTACGTTGCCATCCCGAAAGCCGAGCATCGCCGGGCCAACGCCACCGGCGCCCAGCACCCGACGGCCGGTAATCCCCGCGAGCGGCGACGATTGTGTTTGGTTTGTCATGTGCATAAACACCACGTTAGCGCTGGCAGATGACAGACAGATGTCTAGACCAATGCGACGCCACATCACCGGCACACAGCGGCTCGCTTTCAGTCGTTGTCGGAAACGGTCAGCTGCACCCAGTCGCCGGCAAACCGCACCATGCTGTACTGCATCGGCGCGCCGTCGATGTCGACGTTCAGCGCCTCCACCTGCAGCACAGGCCGCGTCTTCGGCTGGTTCAGCAGCCGCGCCACCGGCGCGCTCGGCATGGACGCGGTGATACGCGACCATTTTCGCGTGTAGTCCGCAATGCCATAGTGCGCCAGCGCACGCGAGATCGATTCCTTCTCGCGCAATTGCTCGTCGATGCCAGGAAACCGCCGGGGGTCGAAGTAGTGCTCGGCGACGTCGATGGTGCGCGCCTCGGCCTTGCCGATCATCTGCACGTGCATGATGTCGGCGGTGCGCGGCAGGCCCAGGTGTTTGGCCACCTCTGGTGCCCGCACTATCTGACTGTCGATGATCTCGATATGCCCGCGCATGCCCTGCGCGGCGAGGTTCTGCGAGAACCGCGTGCGGCGCCCGATCGCGTAGTCGATCGCGTGCTCCTGCACGAAGGTGCCGCGGCCCTGCTCGATCCGCACGAGGCCACTCGTCTCCAGCTCGCCCATGGCACGCCGGATGGTGTGGCGGTTCACGGCAAAGCGTGTGGCCAGTTCCGGCTCGGGGGGCAACTGCTCGCCGGGGAGATACAGCTTCTTGCGGATGTCGTCCGCCAGCGCCTCGCCAATCTGGCGCCACACGGCCACGCCCGAGCCGCGTTCGACTTCTCGATCAGACATCTTTGCCCTGCCCTCTTGTCATCAAGCATTCATCAATAGCGTGCGATTGTGCCTCAGCCCGGCAGCGCATGCCGCGTGCCCGAGCAAGCGCCGGGCCCGTCATGAAACGTTCATCTGGCTGTGGTTTAGTAGCGCCGTGTTTTAGTAGCTGACATCTAAACGTATAGACGTATAGGGGTGATGATGCAAAGCGAAACTGCCGATCAGGCCGGCGCCGGGGCCGACGCGGCGCGCGCCGGCTGGCTGAGGATCCTGGCTATGGCGCAGACGGACGCGCTCGACGCGGCTTACGCCAGCCTGAATGAGGCGATCCCGGTGCCCGCTTACCGCCTGCTGCGCAAGCCGGAATCCGGCATGGCGATGGTGCGTGCCCGCGCGGGCGGAACCGGGGCGCAGTTCAACCTGGGGGAGATCACGGTCACGCGCTGCGCGGTCGTGCTGGACGACGCCGATGCCGGCGGCACGGCCGGCGTGGCCTATGTGCAGGGCCGCAGCCCGCGCCACGCCGAGCAGGCCGCCGTACTGGATGCCATGCTCCAGCGTCCCGCCTGGCACCAGCGCGTTCAGGACATCGTGCTGGCGCCGCTGGCCCGCGCCTTTGCCGAACGCGCGGCACATGACGCCGCCACCGCCGCCCAGACGCGCGTCGAATTCTTCACGATGGTCCGCGGGGAGGACTGAGATGCCGATTACCCAACCGATCCCGTCCACGCCGACGACTTCGCTGCTGCCGGGCTTCGACAACCCCGTCGACGATGCACAGCAGGTGTTTCGCGCCACGCTGGAAGCGTTTGCCCATCCGGGCCGCCTGGCAACCCTGCCCGTCACCAGCGGCCTGCCCGATGGCCTGTCGCCGGCGCTAGCCGCGTTGCTGCTGACCCTGGCCGATCCCGATACGCCGGTCTGGCTGCCTGCCGACGTGCCCGCCGCGGCGCGCGCGTTCCTGCGCTTCCACTGCGGCTGCCCGCTGACGGAGGACCTGGGTGCCGCAACGTTCGTGTGCGTGCCCGCCGGCCATGCCATGCCCGACCTCGCGGACTGCGCGCAGGGCGAGCCGGCCTTTCCGGACCGCTCGGCCACCCTGATGGTGGAGGTGGCATCGCTCACCGACGGCGACACGCTCACGCTGCGCGGCCCCGGCATCGAGACCACGCAAACGCTGCGCGTCGCCGGCCTGCCCGCCGGCTTCCGCGCGAGCTGGCGGGCCAACAACGCCGGCTTTCCGCTCGGCGTGGACCTGCTGCTGGCCAGCGGCGACCGATTCTGCGCGCTGACGCGCACCACGCACGTGGAGGACTGAGATGTACGTAGCCGTCAAAGGAGGCGAACGCGCCATCCTGAACTCCTACCAGATGCTCGATGCGTACCGCCGTGGCGACACCTCGGTGCCGGAACTCACGCTCGCGCAGATCCGCGAACAGATGCCGCTGGCGGTGTCGCGCGTGATGGCCGAGGGTTCGCTGTACGACCCGCGCCTGGCCGCGCTGGCGCTGAAGCAGGCGGCCGGCGACCAGATCGAGGCAATCTTTCTGCTGCGCGCATATCGCACCACGCTCGCGCGCTTCGGCTATACGCGCCCCGTCGATACCGGCGCGATGCGCCTGCAACGCCGGATCTCGTCCACATTCAAGGACGTGCCGGGCGGCCAGGTGCTCGGGCCGACCTACGACTACACGCAGCGCCTGCTGGATTTCTCGCTCGAAGCAGAGCGCGATCCCGCGCCGCTGCCGCCGTCGGCGGAACCCCTCGCCGCCGGCATGCCGCGCGTGACGGGCCTGCTGGAAGCTGACGAACTAGTCGAGGCCGACGACATTCCGGCCGGCGACCCCACCCCGCCGGACCTGACGCGCGAACCGCTTACGTTCCCCGCCAGCCGCGCGGCTCGCCTGCAGAACCTGGCGCGCGCCGACGAAGGCTTCCTGCTCTCGATGGGCTACTCCACGCAGCGCGGCTACGGCAACTCGCACCCGTTCGCGGCCGAGATCCGCTATGGCACGGCTGAAGTCGAGCTGTTCGTGGAAGAACTCGGTTTCGCGGTCACCATCGGCGAAGTCGAGCTGACCGAATGCCAGATGGTGAGCCAGTTTGCCGGCAATGCCGACGAGGCCCCGCGCTTCACGCGTGGCTATGGGCTGGTGTTCGGCTACAACGAGCGCAAGGCGATGTCGATGGCGCTGGCGGATCGCGCCATGCGCGCCGAAGAGCTTGGCGAAGCGGCCGATGCCCCGGCCAACGATATCGAGTTCATGCTGTACCACAGCGACAACGTCGAGGCCTCGGGCTTCGTGCAGCACCTGAAGCTGCCCCACTACGTGGACTTCCAGGCCAACCTGGAACTGCTGCGGCGCCTGCGTGCGGAACAGGATGCGGCCAGCCCCGCTGCCACGCCGCAACCCCTGCCGAAACAACAGCCCCAAGAGGAGACGCTGGCATGAGTCAGGTCAACGCCACCCCGAATCCGGGCGCCGTCGCCCGCGACGAGCACTACAACTTCGGCTATCTCGACGAGTCGACCAAGCGCGTGCTGCGCCGCGCGCTGCTCAAGGCCGTGGCGATTCCCGGCTACCAGGTGCCGTTCGGCAGCCGCGAAATGCCGCTGCCCTACGGCTGGGGCACGGGCGGCATCCAGGTCACCGCCGCGATCATCGGCAAGCAGGACGTGCTCAAGGTGATCGACCAGGGTTCGGACGACACCACCAACGCCATCAATATCCGCCGCTTCTTCGGCCGCGTCACCGGCGTGCAGACCACCGAGCGCACCGCCGAGGCCAGCATCATCCAGACCCGCCACCGCATTCCCGAGACGCCGCTGCGCGCGGGCCAGACGATGGTGTACCAGGTGCCCATTCCCGAGCCGCTGCGCTGGCTGGAGCCGAGCGAGCGCGAGACCCGCACCATGCACGCGCTGGCCGAGTACGGCGCGATGCACGTCAAGCTCTATGAGGACATTGCCCATCACGGGCATATCGCCACCACCTACGACTACCCCGTGGTCGTCAACCAGCGCTACATGATGCGGCCGTCGCCGATCCCCAAGTTCGACAATCCCAAGCTCGACCGCAGCCCCGCACTGATGCTGTTCGGCGCCGGGCGCGAGAAGCGCGTCTATGCCGTGCCGCCGTATACCTCGGTGAAAAGCCTGGACTTTGCCGACCATCCGTTCACCGTGGAGAAGTGGTCCAGCTGCTGCGCGCAGTGCGGCGCCACCGACAGCTATCTCGATGAAATAATCACCGACGATGCCGGCACGCGCATGTTCGTGTGCTCGGACACCGAGTACTGCGCCGACCGCCAGACCGCACAAGCCGTGAAGGCGGCCGCCGGAGGTGCCCAATGAGCGCGACCCCGCTGCTGTCGGTGCGCAGCCTCACGCGCACCTGGGACGGCGTGCATGGCTGCCATGACGTCAGCTTCGACCTCTATCCTGGCGAGCTGCTCTGCGTGGTGGGCGAATCGGGCTCCGGCAAGAGCACGCTGCTGCAGGCACTGTCGATGCAGGCCCCGCCGCAGCGTGGCAGCGTCAGCTATGACATGCGCGAGTCCGGCCTGACCGACCTGGCCACGCTATCCAGCGCGCGCATGCGCCTGCTGGCCCGCACCGACTGGGGCTTCGTGCGCCAGCATGCCCGCGACGGCCTGCGCATGCAGGTCAGCGCCGGCGCCAACATCGCCGAGCGCCTGATGGCCGTGGGCGAGCGCCACTACGGCAACCTGCGCGAAGTGGCCGGCGCCTGGCTCGAGAAAATGGAAATCGACCTGGCGCGCCTGGATGATGTCCCCACCACCTTCTCGGGTGGCATGCAGCAGCGCCTGCAGATCGCGCGCAACCTGGTCACGCACCCGCGCCTGGTGTTCATGGACGAGCCCACGGCATCGCTCGACGTCTCAGTGCAGGCCCGCCTGCTGGACCTGTTGCGCCGCCTGGTGACCGACCTCGGCCTCGCCGCCGTCCTCGTCACGCACGACCTCGCCGTGGCGCGCCTGCTGGCGCACCGCACGCTGGTCATGCAGGGCGGCCGCGTGGTGGAGCAAGGCCTGACCGACCAGATCCTCGACGACCCGCAGCACCCGTACACGCAGTTGCTGGTCTCCTCCATCCTGCAGGGCTGACGACGATGCCATCCGAAAACGCACAGAAGCTGGTCGAGGTCCGCGGCCTCGGCAAGATGTTCACGCTGCACAACCAGGGCGGCATTCGCCTGCCGGTGCTGCGTGCGATCGATTTCGACGCCGCGCGCGGCGAATGCCTGGTCCTGTCCGGTCCCTCGGGCACCGGCAAGAGCACGCTCCTGCGCTGCCTGTACGGCAACTACCTGGCCACCGAAGGCACCATCCGCCTGCGCGACACCAGCGTCGATGCCGAGCCGTGGGTCGAGCTGACCAACGCCCCCGAGCAACGCGTGCTGAAGCTGCGCCGAGACGTGATCGGCTACGTCAGCCAGTTCCTGCGCGCGATTCCGCGCGTTTCCGCGCTGGACGTCGTGGCGGATCCATTGCAGCAGCGCGGCGCCAGCCACGAGGAAGCCCGTGCAGGCGCCGCGGCGCTGCTGGCCCGCCTGAACCTGCCGCGCCGCCTGTGGGACCTGCCGCCGGCCACATTCTCGGGCGGCGAACAGCAGCGCGTGAACATCGCGCGCGGCCTGATCGGCGGCCATCCGATCCTGTTGCTCGACGAACCGACTGCATCGCTCGACGCCGACAACCGCGCGGTGGTGATCGAGTTGATCCGTGAAGCGCTGGCCGAAGGCCGTGCCCTGATCGGCATCTTTCACGACGAAGCCGTGCGCGATGCCGTCGCCACCCGCCTGCTGCCTCTGCAGCCGGCCACCGCCCTCGCCTGATTCGAATCCGGAACGGAGCCGACATGTCTGCCACCTATCTGACGCACGCTACCCTGGTGCTGCCCGACCGCGTCCTGCATGACAGCGCACTACTGATCGAGGACGGCTGTATCGCCGCCATCGAACCCGCGCCGTCCGCCGTGCCCGCCTACGCCACCGTGATCGACCTGCACGGCCACATGGTGATGCCGGGCCTGATCGACGTGCACTGCGACGCCATCGAGAAGGAAGCCGAGCCGCGCGCCAACGTGATGTTCCCGCTGGACTTCGCCGTGGCCCAGGTGGACCGCCGCAACGCCGCGGCCGGCATCACCACGCCGTATCACGCGCTGTCGTTCGCCGGCAACCAGTTCGGCGTGCGCAACGTCGACACCGCGGCCACGCTGGTGCGCACGGTGGCTGCGTATCGCGAGCACAGCCTGGTCGACAACCGCATCCACTGCCGCTATGAAGTGACCGACGCCAGCGCCGTGCCCGTGCTCGAAATGCTGATGGCCGAGGGCGTGGTGGACCTGCTGTCCGTCATGGACCACTCGCCGGGCCAGGGCCAGTTCAAGACAATGGAGGCCTACCTCGCCTACATGATGGGCAACCACGGCATGAGCCGCGAAGAGGCCACCAATGCCGCCGCGAAGAAAGCCGCGGCGCTGGACGGCGCGCATGAACGCGTCAACCGGCTGGTGGAAAAGGCGCATCGACTCGGCATTCCCACCGCCAGCCATGACGACGACTCGCCGCAGCGCATCGCCGCCATGCGCGCGCTGGGCGTGCGCATGAGCGAGTTCCCGATCAACGTGGAGACCGCGCAAGCCGCCTGCGCGCAAGCGCTGCCGACCATCCTCGGCGCGCCCAATGTGCTGCGGGGCAAGAGCCAGAGCGGGTCCATGCGCGCGATCGATGCCATCCAGGCGGGCGTGGGGACGATCCTGTGCTCCGACTACCAGCCCTCGACCCTGATTGCCGCGGCGTATGCCGCCGCGCGCCTGGCCGACCTGCCGCTCAATGAAGCGGTGGCCCTGGTCACCGCCAACCCTGCCGATGCCTGCCTGCTGTCTGACCGCGGCCGCCTGGTGCCCGGCGCACGCGCGGACGTGATCGCCGTGTCCGGCGTGGCCGGCCAGCCGATGGTCACCCACACGTGGTCGCATGGGCGGCTGGTGTTTGCTGCCGGCTATCCGTCGATGCGGCATGTGGCCGCCGCCGAGGTTCCGGCAGCCGGGCATGCCATGCGTGCAATGGCCTGAGCGGCGGGCGTCATGCCCCGGACCGGACTCGGCACCCGTCGGGTCCGGTTTCCCTTCGTGTTGCGTTGTCTGACAACACTTGGCAAGCCTGGCAGTTTTGCCGGGCGCGTTTCTTCGGCCTGCGCGAGTGGCGCCGCAAGCCTCACTTCTGGCTCAGAAAATGCCTAATTCTGCCCTTGAACCGCAGAATCCAGCGCCTCTTCATTTCTCATAATTCTCAGGTAAACCCGTAAGCCCAGACAGCCGGCTTGCCTTGCGAACTTTCTTGTCATACGATGACTGATAACTCGGATGTCATGGAGAACCGAGTCGACCACAAACATCACCGGGCCCTCGGCCCGCTCAGGAATTCGCAATGCTCGCACCCAACGAACTCAAGAAGATCGTCTCTGAAGGACTGCTTTCGTTTCCCGTCACCGACTTTGACCGGGCGGGCAATTTCGCGCCGAAGTCCTATGCGGAACGCCTGGAATGGCTGGCCCCCTATGGCGCCACCGCCCTGTTCGCGGCCGGCGGCACTGGGGAATTCTTCTCGCTGACGCCGGACGACTACTCCGCTGTGGTCGACACCGCCGTGCAGACCTGCGCGGGCAAGGTGCCCATCCTCGCGGGCGCCGGCGGCCCTACCCGGACCGCAATTGCCTATGCACAGGAAGCGCAGCGCCTTGGCGCCGCCGGCGTCCTGCTGCTGCCGCACTACCTGACCGAAGCCAGCCAGGACGGTATTGCCGCGCATGTCGAAGAGCTCTGCAAGGCCGTGGACATCGGCGTGATCGTCTACAACCGTGCCAATTCGAAGCTCGACGCCGCGCACCTGGCCACGCTGGCTGACCGCTGCCCGAACCTGATCGGCTTCAAGGATGGCGTCGGCGACATCGAGGCCATGGTGAGCATCCGCCGCAAGCTTGGCGACCGCTTCTCCTACCTGGGCGGCTTGCCTACCGCGGAGGTTTACGCCGCGGCATACAAGGCGCTCGGCGTGCCGGTCTACTCCTCCGCTGTCTTCAACTTCATCCCGAAGACCGCGATGGACTTCTACCGCGCCATCGCCGCGGACGACCACGAAACCGTCGGCCACCTGATCGATACATTCTTCCTGCCTTACCTGGCCATCCGCAACCGCAAGGCCGGCTACGCCGTGAGCATCGTCAAGGCGGGCGCAAAGCTCGTCGGCCGCGATGCGGGCCCCGTGCGTGCGCCGCTGACGGACCTGACGGACGAGGAAGCGGACGCGCTTGGCGCCCTCATCAGCAAGCTCGGCCCGCAGTAAGCCGGAGCCTGCCGGTCGCGGGGCGCCTCCGTGGCCGGCAGCCAGACGATACCAACGGGCCTGAAGCGCCCGTTTTTGTGCTTTTCAGATGACGTGTGCCGCTTTGCGCTGCCACGTCCCTGACACCCTGGCCCCGAAACCAGCCGAAAAGGAAACACCCATGACCATTACCGGCGACATGCTGATCGGCGCGCAATCCGTGCGCGGCACCGAATCCCTGCTGCAAGCCATCAATCCCGCCACCGGCGAAACGCTGGGCCCCGATTTCGGGGGCGGCGGCAACGCCGAAGTGAACCGCGCCTGCGAACTTGCCGAAGCAGCGTTCGACACCTACCGCGCTACCACGCCGCAACAGCGCGCGGCCTTCCTCGAATCGATTGCCAGCGGCATCGAAGCGCTGGGCGACACGCTGATCCAGCGTGCGCACCTGGAAAGCGCACTGCCCATCGCGCGCCTGCAGGGTGAGCGCGGCCGCACCGCCAACCAGTTGCGCCTGTTCGCGAGCATTCTGCGCGATGGCCGCTGGCAGAACGCCACCTTCGACAGCGCCCTGCCCGAGCGCAACCCGCCGCGCCCCGACCTGCGCATGCAACGGATCGCCGTGGGGCCGGTCGTCGTGTTCGGCGCCAGCAATTTCCCGCTGGCCTTCTCCGTGGCTGGCGGCGACACGGCTTCGGCCCTGGCCGCCGGATGCCCGGTCATCGTCAAGGCACACTCGGCACATCTCGGCACGTCCGAGCTGGTCGGCCGCGTGATCCGGAAAGCCGTGGCGGATGCCGGACTGCCGGAAGGCGTGTTCTCACTGCTGGTTGGCGCGGGCAATGTGGTCGGCACCGCGCTGGTGTCGCATCCCGCCGTGCAGGCAGTCGGCTTCACCGGCTCGCGCGCCGGCGGACTGGCGCTGCTGCATGCTGCCAACAGCCGGCCGCAGCCGATTCCGGTCTATGCCGAGATGAGCAGCATCAACCCGGTGTTCCTCCTGCCTTCGGCGCTGGCCGCGCGCGGCGAAGACATTGGCCGCCAGCTGGTGGACTCGCTGGTCATGGGTGTCGGCCAGTTCTGCACCAATCCCGGCCTGGTCATTGCGATCGATGGCTCCGCGCTGGACGGCTTCCGCCAGGCAGCGGTAAAGGCCCTGGCGGACAAACCCGCCGCAGCCATGCTGACGCCAGGCATCCACCGCGCCTATGAGCAGGGTGTGGCGCAACTGTGCGCGCTCGATGGCATCCATGCGATCGGCGCCGGCGCGGCTGGCGACGGTCCGAACCGCGCCCGCCCCGCATTGTTCGAAACCACCGCAGAGCGCTTCCTTGCCGACGAGAGGATGCAGGCCGAAGTCTTCGGCCCGGCCTCGACGCTGGTGGTCTGCCGCGACGCGGCCGAGATGCTCGCACTTGCGCGCCAGCTCGAAGGCCAGCTCACCGCCACGCTGCAAGCCGACGATGCCGACCACGCCATCGCGGCGGACCTGCTGACCGTGCTGGAGCGCAAGGTCGGGCGCGTGCTCTACAACGGGTATCCCACGGGCGTTGAAGTCTCGTACGCGATGGTGCATGGCGGGCCGTTCCCGGCTACGTCGGACACGCGCACGACTTCGGTGGGCGCGAGCGCCATTGACCGATTCCTGCGGCCGGTGTGCTACCAGAACCTGCCGGATGCGCTGTTGCCTCTAGCGTTGCGGGATGGGAATCCGCTGGGGGTGTGGCAGTTGAGGGATGGGAAGGTCGCGTAGCGTAGTCCTGAGGGATCGGGTGGGGCTGCGGCTTGGCGTTTGTCGTAGGTCGACGGCCCCGTTTCGCCCTGCCGGGCGAGTTACTTTCTGACGGCGCCAGAAAGTAACCAAAGAGCGCCTGCTTGCCCGCCGGGCGGGAGTCTTATCGTAGTCTGCCTGCGTTTTTGTACGGGTATTCGCTTCAGGGCATAACTAGACTGCCTGACGCGCAGATCGCCAGGGGCAACGCCGGGAACGGCGCTGTCCTCCCGACCTCGTGAGAGCGGAGTGGCTCGGTGATCGAGCGCCGTGCCTGCGGCGAAGGTCACAGGCCGGCAACCGTGGTGCGCGATGCGGCTGCGCATGCCTCCGAGCCTCAAGCTGCGTGCCACTCCCCTCTCACGAGGTCGGGAGGACAGCCTGTCAATGCCTCGCGCCGTCTCGTTACCACGCGGCAGGCATCGTAGCTATGCCCTGAAGCGAATACCCGTACAAAAACCGTCGAACACTATGATAAGACTGGCCGTCCGCCGAGGACAGAAGGCGCTTTTTGCTTCCTTTTTGGCGCAGTCAAAAAGGGAGTCGCCGGCTACGCCGGCGAAACAGCAGAGCATCCAAGAACCCAGACCCGCGATCCAGCGAAGAGCCCCCATTTACGCAAGTCCGAAGGCCCCGGTATCCCCCTGACCCTAGTCGAGTTTAATGCCAGCCTTTTTCACCACCCCAGCCCACCGCGCCTGTTCATTGACAAAAAAGCGCCCGGTCTCGGCCGGCGTCATGGTCACCACCTCCGCCCCCTGCGCCACCAGTTGCGAGCGCAAATCCGGCGAGCGGATGATCCGGATCAGTTCCGCATTGATGCGTGTCACCAGCGCATCCGGCATGCTGGCAGGCGCCATCACGCCCTGCCAGGTGCCTGACTCGAAGTTGGCCACGCCCTGTTCGGCGATGGTCGGCACCTGAGCCAGCAGCGGCATGCGCGTGCGCTTGGACAACGCGATCAGCTTCAGCTTGCCCGACTGCACATGCGGCAGGGTCGCCAGCATGCCGTTCATCAGCACCTGCGCGCTGCCGCCAACGGTATCCGCAATCGCTTGCGATCCGCCCTTGTACGGCACGTATTGCCACTTTGCGCCGGTTGCCTGCTCCACTGCCACGCCCGCCAGATGTGGAGCGCTGCCGATCGCCGTGACGGCGAAATTGAGCTGGCTGCGCTTTGACAGCTCCACCAGCTCCTTCAGGCTGCCCACTTGCACCGACGGATGGACCACCAGCAGATGCGGCGAGTAGGCCAGCATGGTAACTGGCTTCAGGTCTTTCGAGATGTCGAACGTCAGCTTGGTATAGACCGAGGGGCTGATCGCCAGCGCGCCGATGTCGCACAGCATCAGCGTATGGTTGTCGTTCGCCTGGGCCACCATGGCCGCGCCGACGTTGCCGTTCGCGCCGGGCCGGTTGTCCACCACGATAGGCTGACCAAGCGCCTCGCCTAGCTGCTTGCTGATCAGGCGGGCGATGATGTCCGACGAACCGCCTGCGGTGTAGGGCACCACCAGTCGGATGGGACGGGTCGGCCAGCTCTGTGCGGCACGCGCAAGGCCTGTCGCGGAACCCGTTGCAAGGCCTACTGCAAGGGCGGAAGTCTGCTTGAGGAAAATACGGCGGCCATGGGTCATGCTCTGTCTCCTTTTATTGAATGATTCTGCGCATCTGCTTCACCGCCAAACACGCGCCGATCATTCGAGCGCAATGCCGCCCTTCTCGATCACGGCCTTCCAGCGCTGCAGTTCCTGCGTTTCGAACTGCGCAAACTGCTCCGGCGTGTTCGCGACCACCTCGAAGCCGCTCTCGGCCAGCTTCTGCTGCATCTTCGGATCCTTCAGCGTACCGACCAGCGCGCCGTGCAGGCGAGCCTTGATGTCGGCCGGCAAGCCCCGCGGCGCGGCGACGCCCTGCCAGGAATAGACCTCGACATCCTTCACGCCGCCCTCGGCCATGGTCGGCACATTGGGCAGCACCGCCGCGCGCTTGTCCGCTGTTACCGCCAGCGCCTTCAGCTTGCCGGTGCGGATCTGCTGCAGCACCGCATTGATGTTCTGGAACGAGACGTCCACCTGCCCGGCCAGCAGGTCGGAGATGGCCGGCGCGCCGCCCTTGTAGGGAACGTGCAGGCCGTCCGTGCCGGACTTCTGCCAGAACAGCGCCGCGGTGAGGTGGTCGGACGAGCCCGCGCCGGACGTGGCAAAGCTGACCTTGCCCGGATGCTTCTTCATGTAGGCCACCAGTTCCTGCACGGAATTCGCCGGGAACTGCGGATTGGCCACCAGCACATTGGGCGCGCGCACGGCTACCGTCAGCAGATCGAAATCCTTGGCCGGGTCATAGCCCAGGCCCTTCTGCAGGAAGGGATTGACGGCATAGACGCCGATCGACGCCACCATCATCGTGTAGCCGTCCGCCGGCGCGCGCTTGACGAAGGTCGCACCGATCGCGCCCGTGGCCCCCGGCCGGTTGTCCACCACGAAGGGCTGGCCCAGCTTCTCGTTGAGCGGCGCGGACAGCATGCGCGCGATGGTATCGGTCGAGCCGCCGGCCGGGAACGGCACGACGACCGAGACCGGACGCTGCGGCCAGTTCTGCGCAGCCGCCACGGCAGCGCCGGTTGCGAGCGCCGCAGCCACGAAAGCGCAGCCACGCAGCCAGTTGTGCACACGCTGGACGCGCCTGACCCGGGATGGTTGGAACATGGTTGTCTCCTGTCCGTATATGTTATCTGTCATCGTATGACTGATAACCCAGTATAATAAGCACATCTCAAACTGGTCAAGCCCGGGAATCCCCGCCCGCATCCGTCTATGTCAAATGCCCAGATGGCTTCTGCCGCTACACCGCGCCGACGCGGCCGCACGCTTGCCGAAGAGGTGGTCAGCAGCCTGAGCGAAGAGATCCGGCAAGGCCGGATCAAGCCGGGCGACAAACTCCCGACCGAATCCGAGATCATGGCCGCGCAGGGCGTCAGCCGAACCGTCGTGCGTGAGGCGCTCTCGCGGCTGCAGGCCAGCGGCCTGGTGGAAACGCGCCACGGCATCGGCACCTTTGTGCTGGAGCGCGCGGCCGAAGCGCCCTCGCCGTTCCGCATCGACCCGGCCGCCATGGGCACCGCACTGGATGTGCTGGCTATGCTGGAATTCCGCGTGAGCCTGGAGGCGGAAGCCGCCAGCCTGGCCGCAACCCGCCGCAGCGACATGCAGCTTGCCGCCATGCGCCGCGCGCTGGACGAGCTCAAGCGCAGCGCGGTGGAGGGCAACGACGCCGTGGACAGCGATTTCGAGTTCCACATGGCCATCGCCCGCGCCACGGGCAACCGCTATTTCACGGACATCATGGGCCACCTGGGCACCATGGTCATCCCGCGCAGCCGCCTCCAGGTCAGCAAGCCAGAGCGCGAACAGTACCTGGACCGCGTGAACATCGAGCACGAGAACATCTACGAGGCCATCGAGCGCCAGGACCCCGAGGCCGCCAAGGCCGCAATGCGCATGCACCTGACCAACAGCCGCGAGCGCCTGCGCAAGGCGTCGGCGACAGCGGCTGCGCCGGCCTGACAGGCGTCGATGTGGGTGGCGCTTTTCGCTCACCCGCCTATGTCATACGATGTCTAATAATGAATTCAGCAAAACGGGCCGTCTTCCGGCCCGCTTTGCCTTCACAGGCTGACCGTCCGGATTAGCCCTTCGCCTTCCCTGCCCCACCCTTCGCATGCGGCTCCGCATGCTCCGCGGCCGGCACCTTCACCAGCCCGTCGGCCCGGAACATCGCCTTGATCCCGCGCACCGCCTGCCGGATGCGTGATTCGTTCTCGATCAGGGCGAAGCGCACGTACTCGTCGCCGTAGTCGCCAAAGCCGATGCCAGGCGAGACCGATACCTTCGCCTTCGCCAGCAACTGCTTGGAAAACTCCAGCGAGCCCAGCGCCCGGTACGGTTCGGGAATGCGCGCCCAGATATACATCGACGCCTTCGGGATATCGACCGGCCAGCCGGATTCGATCAGCCCGCGCGCCAGCACGTCGCGCCGCGCCTGGTAGTGGGCGGCGATGTCCTTCACGCACTGCTGGTCGCCTTCCAGCGCGGCAATGGCCGCCACCTGCAGCGGCGTAAAGGTGCCGTAGTCGTGATAGCTCTTGATGCGCGTGAGTGCCGCGACCAGGTCGGGATTGCCGACCATGAAGCCGATCCGCCAGCCGGCCATGTTGTAGCTCTTGGACAGCGTGAAGAACTCCACCGCGATATCCTTGGCGCCCGGCACCTGCATGATCGACGGGGCCTTCCAGCCATCGAACACGATATCGGCATAGGCCAGGTCGTGCACCACGAAGATGTCGTGCTTGCGGGCCAGTGCAATGACGCGCTCGAAGAAGTCCAGCTCCACGCATTCGGCCGTGGGATTGGACGGGAAGCCCAGCACGATCATCTTCGGCTTGGGATAGCTGCCCCGGATCGCGCGCTCGAGCTCGGCAAAGAAATCGACGCCAGGCACCAGCGGCACCGAGCGGATATCCGCGCCGGCAATCACGGCCCCGTAGATATGGATCGGATAGCTCGGGTCCGGCACCAGCACCGTATCGCCACGATCCAGCGTCGCCAGCATCAGGTGCGCCAGGCCTTCCTTGGAGCCAATGGTGACGATGGCTTCGGTATCGGGATCGATCTCCACGTCATAGCGCTCGCGATACCAGTGCGAGATCGCGCGCCGCAGCCGCGGAATGCCCTTCGACGCCGAGTAGCCATGCGTATCGGGCCGCTGCGCGGCTTCCGTCAGCTTGGCAACGATATGCGGCGGCGTGGCGCCGTCCGGATTGCCCATGCTCATGTCGATGATGTCCTCGCCACGGCGGCGGGCGGCCATCTTGAGCTCGGCGGTGATATTGAAAACGTAGGGGGGAAGACGATCGATGCGCGCGAAGCGGCGCTTGCCAGAGGCGGCAGTCATGTGGGTCCTTTAACGTAAGCGCCCGGAACCGTCCGAGCGACGTCGGCAGCCGTTGTCTCGGCTGCCGGGGACCTATCTTAGCGGGGACCCGGGAGATTCACAACAATTTGCCGCCAGGCGGACTGCTCGGCCGGTTGGCGGGCAGGTGGTTGACGATGCAGTCCAGCGCGCGCGTATCGGTCTTGCCGCCGCCCAGCGCCCCGCTGATCGAATCGCGATACTGCGCAACGCTGATCCGCTTGTAGTACAGCCGCGAGGTCTGGTCGAGCCAATAGACATAGTTGTCGTCGCCATTGCCGCCATTGGTGCGCAGCCAGTCGCTGATATTGCTCGAGCCGATGACCATGTTGGGGCATGACTTCTGCAGTGAATCGAGATAGGCGTTGAAGCCCTTGGCCTCGATGTTGCGCACCGAGTCGGGGGCGCAGGCGGCAGAGGCGAGCACGGCCGCCACAGCGGCGGCCAGTGCGATGCCGCGCGTGGCGGCATGGGTGTTGCGACGCTCGGAGGCTTGCTGCACGGCAGATTCCTTGACGAGTGGCAGTGCCGTCATCTTAGGCCATCCCGCGTGCTCACGGGCAATGCGGGTGATCAGTCGTCCAGCGTCTCATGCACCGCCGCCGCGCCGCGCTTCCAGTAGCTCGATGCACGGATGCGCGTCTTGTCGATGCCGCGCTCAGTCACCAGGTATTGCCGCACCGCGCGCATTGCAACCGATTCGCCCGCCGCCCACACATAGCCTTCGCCACGCGGCAGCGTCAGCTTGCGCAGTGCGGGCTCGAGCAGGCTGCCTTCGGGCGCGTCGCCGCGATGGAGCCAGTGCACCTCCACATCCGCCGCACTGGGCAGCGCGATTTCGGCTTTGGCATCTGCCACTTCAAGCACGACCAGCGCCCGCGTTCCGCCGCCCAGCTCTTCGAGCCTGCGGCCGATGGCGGGGAGCGCAGTCTCGTCGCCGATCAGCAGGTGCCAGTCGAAGCCGGTGGGTACCACGAAGGAACCGCGCGGTCCGCCGACGCCAAGGTATTGCCCCGGCTTTGCCTGTGCCGCCCACGTCGAGGCAGGGCCGTCGCCATGCAGGACGAATTCGAGATCGAGCTCCTGTGCAGTGGCGTCATAGCGTCGCGGCGTATAGTCGCGCGCCGGCGGGCGCGGCTGCCCTTCGGGGAAGACCGGACCATTGGGGCCGACTTCGGGAAGCACTGGCTTATCCGCGCCGGGCGACGGGAAGAAGACCTTCACGTGATCATCGAATGATGCCGAGACAAAGTCCGCCAGATCGGCGCCGCCCAGCGTGACGCGCAGCAACTGCGGCGACACCAGCTGCGTGCTCCGCACCTGCAGCAGGCGCATCTTGAGCGGATGGCGAACGCGCTGGACGGTCAGCTCGCGCGCGGGAATGGAAGTGTTCTGCTCTGTGGTCGTCATGGAATTCCTTGCGTTGCGTAGCCCCTGCACTTGCCGGGCCCACATGCCAATGGCTGCTGCGAACGTCAGCGCCACGGATCAGCTTTTGGGACCGGCTTCGATCTCGGCCGTGGCCTGCGACAGGATGTCGGCGATGCGCCGCTGCTCGTCGGCCGATGCCTCGCTGCGCATGGCCAGCGCCCGCTTGAGCGCCATGCGCGCCTGCACGAACTCCGGCAGCCAGCCGCCCTGCTCAGGTTCCGGCTGCGGCTCACCCGCCATGGCGCGGCGCATCCAGTCCATCTTGCGCGCCACATGGCGCAGCTTGCCGAGCATCAGGTCGATGCGCTCGCGGTTGGCGGCCAGGTGGGCGCGGCCCGTGTCGGAGAGCTGATAGCGCTTCTTGTTCCCTTCGGTATCGACCGTGGCATAGCCGACCTCCTCCAGATAGGTCAGCGCCGGATAGACCATGCCGGGGCTCGGCTTGTAGAAACCGCTGGTGCGCGTTTCCAGCGCCTTGATCAGCTCGTAGCCGTGACTGGGCTTTTCCTCCAGCAGCGCGAGCAGCAACAGTTGCAGGTCGTCGGCGCTGAACTTGCGGCCGCGGCGCCAGCCTTCGCCGTCAAAGTCGCCCGGCCCGCCAAAGCCCTCGCCACCATCTCCGCCTCCGCCCCAGAACCCGCCGCCGCGATGGTGGCCGCCGACGGCGTGCCACATGAAGTGCGGTGAAAGGCGCACAAGGATGTGATGACCGAAGCCGGCCATGCCGAAACGATCGGGAGGATGGCGCATGGAATACTCCAGATATGTCGTAAAACATATCTTACGATATATCTGGAGATAGTCAAGGCGGCTTTGCCGGCCGCTTGTGAATCCCTGTCCCGGCTATTTCATGCGATACCAATAACAGCCATCCGCCCCGCTTTCACGCACCGCCTCTCCGCGCTCCAGCAGATAGTTCAGATGAGCGATGCTCTCCCCCGTCGCCATGCCCAGCAGCCCACCTCCGCCCGTGATCGGCCGCGAGAACAACTGGGCGAACACATCCACTGCCCGCTGCGGCTCGGCGAGCGCCTGCCGCAGCCGGTCCAGCGCCTGGTGCTGGCTGTCGCGGAGGTAGTCGACACGGGCGTGCAGGCCGCGGAAGGGCTCGTTGTGTGCCGGCAGGACCAGCACGTCGTCGGGCACTTCGGCGCGCACCTTGTCGAGCGAGGCGAGCCAGTCGCCCATCGGATCCGCGTCGGGCTCGGTCGGGAAGACCGACACGTTCGACGAAATTCGCGGCAGCACCTGGTCGCCCGAAATCAGAAGCTTCAGGTCGGGGCAGTAGAGGCAGGCGTGCTCGGGCGAGTGCCCAGTCCCGACCACGACGCGCCAGGCGTGGTCGCCGATCTGCAGGGTGTCGCCGTCGCTGAGGCGGTGGAAGCTCTCTGGCAGCGCATGGACATACTTGCCGAAGCCACCGAAGCGGGCGCGATAGACCTCCAGGTCATCGTCGCTCCAGCCGGCCTTGCGATAGAAGTCGATGGCTTCGCCAGGCGCCGCGCGCCCGGTGTCCGCGGCCAGCACGCGGCACATCAGGTATTCGAGCCGGGTCATCCATAGGCTGCAGCCGAACTTGTGTGTCAGCCAGCCGGCCATGCCGATGTGGTCGGGATGCATGTGGGTGACGAAGAGCCGCGTCAGGCCGCCGTCCCCCAGCGCGCCGCCGCTGGCAAAGAGCGTGCGCCACGCCGCGGCGGTTTCGGGGGTCTGCATGCCGGAGTCGACCGCCGCCCATCCGTCGCCATCGCGGATCGCCCAGAGATTGATGTGGTCCAGCCGCATCGGCATCGGCATGCGCAGCCACAGCACGCCGGGCGCGATGTCATGCGCGTGGCCGGGTGCCGGCGCATCGCCGCACGGATAGTCGAGGACGGGTTTTTCGAGAGGGGGTTCGATGGGGGCGTGTTGGCTCATGTCTTCCTCAGCCATGCTCAGTGGCTTGCTGTCCGGATGGGTACCGGCCCAGAAACGAGCCGGCCGCTTTCTCTAAACAGCAACCACCTTAGCCGAGATACCCCATTCGCGCCACGTTGCGCAGCGCATCCCGTGCGCTGTTCGGCCGGCGTCACCCCATGGCCGGCCCTTGTGGCGTTTGCAGCAGCTAGTGTTCTGTTCCGTAGGTAGCTTGCCAAAATGAAATCGTTCAGTTGGCCGTCAGGCTAGGCGCGAGGAGGCGCCATAGCTGTGGCTATGGCAACGACGAGCAACGACGCATGGCGGGCAACTGGGCGATTTCATGGCAAGGTATCTGCGGAACAGGACACTAGTGCCCCCGTGCCGGCAGGACTTTGCCAGGATTCAGCAGGTTCCTGGGATCCAGCGCCTGCTTGACCTGCCACATCAGTTCCAGTTCCACCGCCGACTTGTAACGCGTCAGGTCGTCGCGCTTGACGACGCCGATGCCGTGCTCGGCCGAGATCGAGCCGTTCTCGGCATGGGCCATCGCATCAACCAGGGACGAGATCGGCTCATACCATTGCGCAAGGAATGCCTTGGCCGTCTGGTCCTTGGGGCGCAGCGGGTTGAAGTGGACGTTGCCGTCGCCCATATGCCCGTAGATCACCATGCGGGCGGCGGGCTCCAGCGCGAGCACCTTTGCCGAGGCCTCTTCCACGAATGCCGCGATGCGCGACAGCGGCACCGAGACATCGCACTTGATGCTGCCGCCGGTGCGGGTCTGGGCGTCGGAGATCTCTTCGCGGATGCGCCAGAAGGTCTGCGCGTCCGACAGGCTCGCGGCCACGGCGGCATCCACCACCAGCTTCTGTTCAAAGCCCGATTCGAGGATTTCCATCAGCGTGGCGTTGAGGCTCTCGGCATCCGTGCCCGAAGTCAGCTCGATCAGCACCATCCAGTCGTGCCTGGCGGGCAGCGGCGCCGCGACATTGCCCAGGTATTCCAGCACCAGTTCCAGCGCCGGCTGCGAGATCAGCTCGAAGGCCGTCACCGCCTGACCAGACAGGTGCTTGGCCTCGCCCAGCAGCCGCACGGCGGCTGCCGGGCTGTCCACGGCGACGAACGCCACGGCCGAACTGCGCGGCTGCGGCATCAGCTTCAGGACCGCGCCGGTGATGATGCCGAGCGTCCCCTCCGCACCGATGAACAGGTGCTTGAGGTCGTAGCCGGTGTTGTCCTTGCGCAGGCCGCGCTGCGATGAATAGATGCGCCCATCCGGCAGCACGGCTTCGATGCCCAGCACCAGGTCGCGCATATTGCCGTAGCGCAGCACCGCCGTGCCGCCGGCATTGGTCGACAGGTTGCCGCCGATCTGGCACGAGCCCTCCGAACCGATACGCAGCGGGAACAGGCGCTGCTCCGCTTCCGCCGCGCTGCGTGCCGCGCTCAGCGTAACGCCGGCCTGCACGGTCATGGTGTCGTTGATGGTGTCGATGGCCAGCACACGGTTCATACGGCTGAGATTGACCACCACGGCCGTGCCGCTGTCGTCGGGCACGGCGCCGCCCATCAGCGAGGTATTGCCCCCTTGCGGCACCACCGGCACGTTGTTGGCATAGCACCACTGCAGGACCCGGCTGACCTGTTCGGTCGACGACGGCATCACCACGACCCGCGCGCGGCCGTGATAGATGCGGCGATAGTCGGTGACATAGGCCTGCGTATCGGTGTCGCCGCTCAGGCAGGCGCGTTCGCCGACGATGGCCTGCATCGCGCGCAGGGTGGCATCGGGTGTCGTGGCTTGGTCTTGCATATTCGGTCTTGTAAGGAAAGCGGTTCAGTAGGCGGCCGAAGGCGTACCGGCCGTGCCGGCAGCCTGCCCCGGCTTGAATTCAGCCGCCAGCCGGCGCGCCGCGCCGGCATAAAGCGAAACATCAACGCCCGTCGCTACAAAGGTGCATCCCAGCTCCAGGTAGCGGCGCGCCAGTGCTGGATCCGACGTCAGCGTGCCGGCCGCCTTGCCGCTGGCAATGATGGTGCGCATGGCGCCCTCGATCGCGGCCTGGACTTCCGGATGCCCGGGCCGGCCGCGATGGCCCATCGACGCCGCCAGGTCGGCCGGGCCGATAAACACGCCGTCAACGCCGTCCACGGCGCAGATCGCTTCCAGGTTCCCCAGGGCCGTGACAGTTTCGGCCTGCACCAGCAGGCAGATTTCGTCATCGGCCACGTCGAGGTAGTCCGTGCGGGCGCTCCAGCGCGAGGCGCGTGCAATCGCACTGCCGACACCCCGGATACCCTGCGGCGGATAGCGCGTGGCGCTGACCAGTGCGCGCGCCTGCTCGGCCGTATCCACCATCGGCACCAGCAGGCTCTTCGCGCCGATGTCCAGCAGTTGCTTGATCACCGGCACTTCGCCCGCCACGGCGCGCACCACCGGCTGCGAGGGGTATGGGGCCACGGCCTGCAGGGCCTGCAAGGTGCTGCGCAGGTCGTTTGGGGCGTGCTCGCCGTCGATCAGCAGCCAGTCAAAGCCGGCGGTGGCGGAGACTTCGGCCAGGTAAGGCGTTGCCATCGAGAGCCAGAGGCCGATCTGCGCCTGGCGGGCCGCCAGTGCGGCCTTGAAGGGGTTGTTAGCAGGCATGGTGTTCCATATCCGGTTTGCGCTTCGGTCCGTGCCGGTCAGCCGAGCTGGCCCTGGCACAGGTATTTGGTATGCATGTAGTCGTCCAGGCCATGGCGCGAGCCCTCGCGGCCGTAGCCGGATTCTTTCACACCGCCGAACGGTGCCGCTTCGGCTGCGATGGCGCCTTCGTTGATGCCGACCATGCCGGTCTCCAGTGCCTGCGCCACGCGCCAGATGCGGCGCACGTCATTCGAGTAGAAGTACGCGGCAAGACCGAACGGTGTGTCGTTGGCGTCGCGGATTACCTCTTGCTCATCATGGAAGCGGAACACCGGAGCGACCGGCCCGAAGGTCTCCTCGCACGACAGTTCCATCTCCGGCGTGGCGCCGACCAGCACGGTGGGCGCGTAGTAATGGGGGCCGTCCTCCGCGCGCAAGCGCTTGCCGCCGGTCACCACCCGCGCGCCTCGGGCGACCGCGTCTTCCACGTGCCGGGCGATCTTGTCGACGGCGCGGGCATTGATCATGGGGCCGATCTGCGCTGCCTCTTCAGTGGCCGGCCCGACGTGGAGCGCGCCGACGCGCTGCGCGAGGCGTTCGACAAAGGCATCATGCACGGCGTCCTGCACATAGACCCGGTTCGGGCAGACGCAGGTCTGGCCCCCGTTGCGGAACTTGGACGCCATCAGGCCATCGACCGCCGCATCCAGATCGGCATCGTCGAACACGATGAACGGCGCGTTGCCGCCCAACTCCAGCGATAACTTCTTGAGCGTGGCGGCGGACTCGCGGGCCAGGTGCTTGCCAACCGGCGTGGAGCCGGTGAACGTGATCTTGCGCACGCGGCTGTCGGCCAGCCAGGCATCCACCACGACAGGCGTATTCGCGCGCGAAGCCGTGACGATATTGAGCACGCCGGCCGGAATGCCGGCTTGCTCGGCCAGCCAGACCAGTGCGAGGGCCGTCAGCGGCGTGTCCTCGGCCGGCTTGGCGACCACGGTGCAGCCCGCGGCCAGCGCCGGCGCAATCTTGCGGGCAATCATTGCCAGCGGGAAATTCCACGGTGTAATCGCCGCGACCACGCCCACCGGTTCCTCCAGGACCAGCAGCTTGCGGCCAGGCACGGCCTCGGCCACGATGTCGCCGCAGATGCGCGTGGCTTCTTCGGCAAACCATTCGACGTAGGAGGCTCCGTACAGGACTTCGCCGCGCGCTTCTTTCAGTGGCTTGCCCTGCTCGGTCGAGATGATGAGGGCGAGATCTTCCTGGTTGGCCAGGATCAGTGCGTGCCAGCGCTTGATCAACTGGGCACGTTCGCGCGCCGGGCGGCGGCTCCATGCCGGGAACGCGGCGGCCGCGGCATCGACCGCCTGGCTGGCATCATCCGCATCGCTGTCTGGCACATGGGCGAAGGTCCCGCCGGTGGCGGGATTTGCCACCGGCAGCCTGCGATGCTGGCCTGCCTCGCGCCACTGCTGGTTGATGAAGTTCTGGCTGCGCAGCAGCGCAGGCTGGGAAAGAGACAGGGACATGAGGCTTGCGTGAAAGGCGTTGCGGAACCCGGCGCGTCAGCTGACGATGCCGAGGTGCCAGGGCACGAACTCGTTGTCACCAAGGCCTAGCGCTTCGCTCTTGGTGGGCTGGCCCGAGGCGGCCTGCAGGATATGCTCGAAGATGCGCTGCCCCATCTGCTCGACGGTCAGTGCGCCGTCCAGCACCAGCCCGCAGTTGATGTCCATATCGTTCTGCAGGCGGTTGTACATGGCCGAATTGGAGGCCAGCTTGATGGTCGGCGCCGGCTTGGAGCCGAACATCGAGCCGCGGCCGGTGGTGAAGCAGATCAGGTTGGCGCCGCTGGCAATCTGGCCGGTCGCGGCCACCGGGTCATAGCCCGGCGAATCCATGAAGACAAAGCCCGCCTTGTCGATCGGCTCGGCGTATTCGTACACGGCCTGCAGCGGCGTGGTGCCGCCTTTCATGGCAGAGCCCAGCGACTTCTCGAAGATGTTCGCCAGCCCGCCCTGCTGGTTGCCGTGGCCGACCACGCCGTTGAACTGCGCATTGTGGCCGGCGGTATAGCGCTCCCACCAGGCCAGCCGCTCCAGCAGCTTCTGTCCGACTTCCGGCGTAACCGCGCGGCGCGTGAGCATGAATTCCACGCCGTGGATCTCGGGCGTTTCGGACAGGATGGCGGTGCCGCCGTGGCGCACCAGGATGTCCATCGCCGCCCCCAGCGCCGGGTTGGCGCTGATACCGGAAAAGCCATCCGAGCCGCCGCATTCCAGTCCGATCTTCAGGTGGCTGGCCGACACCGGCTGGCGTACCGCCGCATTGGCGGCCGGCAGCATGGCCTCGATGGCGCGGATGCCGGCATCGATGGTCTCGCGCGTGCCGCCGGTATCCTGCATGACCAGCGTGTGCACGGCCGGTCCCGGCACCAGTCCCTGCGACTCGACCAGCGAAGCCACCTGATTACGTTCGCACCCGAGTCCGACGATCAGCACGCCGGCCAGGTTGGGATGGCGCGCATAGCCGGCCAGCGTACGGCGCAGCACGTCGAAGTGCTCGCTCGGCGAGGACATGCCGCAACCACTGGTCTGCGCAAAGGCCGCCACGCCATCCACATTGGGATACGCCGCCAATCGCTCCGGCGTGAAATACGCCGCGATATGGCGGATTACCGTGGCCGAGCAGTTCACCGACGACAGGATGCCGATAAAGTTGCGCGTGCCGACGCGGCCATCCGGACGCACAAAGCCCATGAAGGTGGCGCGCTCGGCCTCGGGCACATAGTCCACCGGACGCACGTCCTGGCAGAAGGCCGGGTCGCGGTAGAAATCGACCAGCTTCAGGTTGTGCGAGTGCACGTGGTCGCCTGGGGCAATATCGCGCGCCGCCACGCCGATCACGGTGTCGTACTTGCGCACGGGCGTGCCGCTGGCAATCGCGCAGGCCGCGATCTTGTGGCCGGCGGGCACCTGCGCGCGCACGCGCAAAGCCGGATCAGCGAGTTGCTGCCCCAACGCCAGGTCGCTCCTGGCGATCAGGACGTTGTCGTTGGCGTGCAGCCGGATGACGGGATTGTTGTTCACTGGCAATCAACCTTGCTGCAGCAGTTCCCTGAGCTTCAGGCGCTGGATCAGTTGGGTTTCCTGGTCGTACACCGTGGCTACATATTTCTTGTACTCGGGGCCGTCCAGGTACATCACGGGCGCGTCCAGCCGGGCGGCTACCTGCTTGAATTCGTTGCTGGCCACGGCCGCGCGGAACACTTCGCGCAGCTTCTTCTCCACCGCCGGCGGCATGCCCTTGGGCGCGCCGATGCCGTTAGGGGCTTCCACCACGACGTTGTAGCCGAGTTCCTTCAGCGTTGGCGTGTCCTTGAAGCGCGACGCGCGCTGTTCTCCCCAGGTGGCCAGCAGGCGCATCTTGCCGGCTTCCACGTGCGGGGCCCAGGAGCTCGAATCCGCCAGCATGTCGACCTGCCCCGCCAGCACGTCCTGCAGCGCCGAGGCGCCACCCTTGTAGGCGATGGCATTGAACTGCACGCCGGCGGCCAGCGCGAACTGCTCCATGCCAACGTGCGTGGCGCCGCCAATGCCGGCGTGGGCATAGGTAACCTTGCCCGGGTTGGCCTTCGCGGCGGCCACTGCGTCCTTCAGCGTCTTGAAGCGGGAGTTCGTCGGCACGGCAATGCCGAAGGTCTGGCCCGAGGTGCGCGCCAGGTAGGTCAGCTCGGTGCGCGGGTCCAGCTGGAGCATGCCAAGCTGCGAGAAACGCGTGACCGAGATCGGAATCTGGCCGATGGTGTAGCCGTCAGGCGTGGCACGCGCCAGCGCCTTGGTGCCGATCATGCCCGACGCCCCGGCACGGTTCTCGACCACGATGGATTGCTTGAGGATGGCAGAGGCCACCTGGCACAGCGCGCGCATCGACTGATCGGCGGTGCCGCCTACCGGCCACGGGCAAATGAAGGTGATGGGACGCTCGGGATACTCGGCTGCGGCCCGGCCGACGCCGGGCAGGATCAGTCCGGCAGTGCCTGCGGCGGCGGCCGCGACGCCGCTGATGAGCACGCGGCGGCGCATCGGATTGATGGGGAATCCTTGGGTCATGTGCGGGTGTCTCCGTTGTTCTGGTCTCGCGGGCCGGGCAGCCGTCCTCGCTCTGTCCGCATTCTGGTGCGCCTGAACATAACAATCCAATCAAAAAGTGGCATTGCTTCATAACCTTACGGTTAGGTAGACTCCGGGCCATGGCCAATATCGATCGCGCGCTGCGCTCCAATATCAAACTACGCCATCTGCAGCTGCTGGTGGCCCTGGACGAGTTCCGCCACCTGGGCCGCACCGCGGAATTCCTGTCGGTGAGCCAGCCGGCCGTGTCGAAGGTGCTGACGGAAGTCGAGAAGATGCTCGGCCTGACCCTGTTCACGCGCTCCACCCGCGGCACCGAGCCGACTGCCGCCGGCGAGTCGCTGGTGCGTTTCGCGCGTTCGGTGCTGGCGCAGTACGAACAGACACGTGACGAAATCGCCGCCGTGGAAAGCGGCGCATCGGGCCGCATCCGCGTCGGCTCGATGGGCGCGGCACTGCCGGTCCTGCTGGCGCGTGCGGTCGGCCTGCTCAAGGATCGCTCAGCCCGGGCGACGGTGCTGGTGGAGGAAGGCGACCTGACCCACCTGCTGCCAAAGCTGCGGCTGAGCGAGCTGGACCTCATCGTCGGCCGGCTGGAACCCGGCTATGCGGCGCCGGACCTGCTGACGGAAGCGCTCTACGACGAGCAGATGGTGGTGGTTGTCAAACGCGGCCACAAGCTCGCGCGCAAGGCCCGCCCCGGCTGGAGCGACCTGGCGGCGATGCCTTGCGTGCTGCCGCCGCCATGGGCCTCGCTGCGGGTCAAGATCGAACAGGCGTTCTACCAGCACGGCATGCATCCCCCGCAGGACGTGATCGAATCATCGTCCTATCTCGCCACCACCACCTTCATCAGCCAGCGCAGCGCCGCCGGCTTCATGGCGCAGTCCCCTGCACGGGCGCTGGAAGCGGAGGGCCGCCTGCATATCCTGGCGATGGACGTGCCGGTAGACCTGCCCCCGGTGGGCATCATCACGCTGCGCGAGCGCGCGCCGACGATCAGCGCCGAGCAGTTGATCGAATGCCTGCGCCAGGCTTCGGCCGGGATCGGGCGGCGCTGAATGCGCCGGTGGTCGACGCCACTCAGGTTTGCCCGAGCATCCTCGGAACTTCTACGCCCGGCACCGACATGTCGATCCATAGAATCTCCCCCGCGGTAGAGTCGGTGATGTAGAGCGTATTTCGATCGGGCCCGCCGAAAGCCAGGTTGGTCAACGAATGACCGGAAGTGCCGCGGATCACCTCTACCGGCTCGGCGCGATGATTGAGCACCCATACATAGGCGAGCCCCGGGTTGGCGACCAGCAGGCGACCATCGATGTCCATTGCGAGTCCGTCCGGCCCACTGGGGCCGTAAGACGTGAAGAACTGCCCGGCCTTGGATACGCTGCCGTCCTCCAGCAAGGGCATTCGCCAGACGCAGTTGCCCCGCGTGACGGCGACAAACATAAAGCGCTCATCTGGCGACAGCACGATGCCATTCGGGCTCGGCACATTGGCAAGCAGCAGTTCGAGCCGGCCTTCGCGTGTCAGCCGATATACCCTGCCGGTGGGGTCATGCAGGCCGGTCTGGCCTTGATCGGTGAAATAGACGTTCCCCCGGGAATCCAGCGTCAGGTCGTTGACGCCCTTGAAGCTTTCGGTATTGCGGCGTGGCAGATACGGCCGGACCTCGCCTGCCCGCAGGTCGACTTCCATCAGCCCGTTGCGGTAGTCCGTGACAAGCAGCGACCGGGGACCGAGGAATTTCATCCCATTGGGCTCGCCGTCCCATTCGACAACCAGGTCCCAGTCGCCTTTGGGGTCAATCCTGAAGATCCGCCCGTTAGGAATATCGGTGACGTAGAGGTTGCCTTCGTCATCGACGACGGGACCCTCGAGAAAGGAGTCAATTTCACGACCACCCTGGTTCGCCCTGGACCACTCGGCTCGCCGCGGACTTCGATAGCGGGCAGGAAGGCTGGAAAACGACTCCGCTTCTCGTATGGTTGGTGAATTCAGCAGAAACATGTCCTGATACCTGTTGATAGTCTCGACAGCAGTTGATGCCACCTGGCGCCGCTTTCCGGCAAACCATCGGCCACTACTGCTTTTGAAACCCCGTACCGCGGGCAACTTTCCCCCAGAATGCGGTCCTGTTGGCCACTTCGGTCCGGAAGGTCCCGGCATCCCAGTAACCCGGCTCGGCGCCAATGCTTTCAGCATAGGTCCGCATGTCCGCGGTAGTCATGGCCCTGGCAACTTCCTTCTGGATGCGATCCAGCACATCAGCGGGTGTGCCCTTGGGTGCCCACAATCCGGTGAAATTCATGACACTGTAACCACCGACGCCGGCCTCGGCGAAGGTAGGGACGTTTGCCAGCGCAGGCAAGCGTTTCGTGCCGCTGACGGCCAGCACGGTCAGCTTGTTGCCCTTGACCTGTCCGATGACGCCCGGGATGGAGGCCATCTGGAAGTCGACGGTGCCGCTCAGCAGCGCAACCGTAGCCTCCCCGGCGCCCTTGAACGGCACATGCATGAAGTGCGCGCCCGCCGCGATGCCAAGCGCTTCGCTCGCAAAGTGGGGCGTGGAACCGGGCCCGCCGGACCCATATGAGACCTTGTCATCGGCTTTCGCCGCGGCAATCAGATCGGTCAGGGTCTTATACTTTCCCCCGGCTTTGACGACCACGCCCATCGGCGCAAACACGTATCCCGCAACCGGCTGCAGATCCGTTGCAGGATCAAAGGGCAGCGTTTTGAAGATGTGGGGCAGCAGCGCATAGGTCGTATCGTTGGCCAACAGCGTGTACCCGTCCGGCGCGGCGCGGGCGACCTGGGCCGTTCCGATCGTTCCGGTCGCGCCGGCCTTGTTCTCCACGTAGAAGCTCTGGCCTGTCTGCTCGGAGAGCCGCTGGGCCATTTTTCGGGTGACGGCGTCTACGGCGCCGCCAGGCGGGTAAGGCACGACGATCTTGACGGGCCTGGCGGGCCAGCCCTGAGCTTGAGCCACCGTCGACAAGGCGGCAAAGGCTGCGAATGCCACCGCTTGGAGCTTCCACGCTCCGCGTACTTTCTTTTGCATGCTGTCTCCATCCAGCGAGAGATATTACTGGCCGCGATGGCTCGATAACGGCCAGCGCGTGCGCCGCAGGCAGTCTGCCTGTCTTGCGGTTGATCAGGCTCCCAATGCGGCTACCGTGGGTGAAGCGCCCTCGCGAGAACGGTCAAGCACCGCAATGGTGTTGGTCGCCGCCGCCACGCCCATATTGACGTATGCCGCACTGGTGACGCCCCCGATATGCGGGCTCAGCACGAATCCAGGCTGCCCCTGGAAAATATGGGGCGACGTCATCGGCTCGCGCGCAAAGCTGTCCAGCCCCGCCGCCGACACGCGTCCCGACCGAACCGCGTCGAGCAGCGCCGCTTCGTCAATCAGTCCGCCCCGGGCGGTGTTGACGATCATCACGCCCGGCTTGCAACGCGCGAGGGTGCCGGCATTTACCATTTCCTTGTTGTCCGCCGTCAAGGGGCATTGCAGCGAGATGACATCCGACGTTTCCCAGATCGTCTCGAGCGGGACAACTTCGACATAGTCCGGCAGATCCGTGGCGAACGGATCGAAGCCAATCACACGCATGCCGATGGCGTCGCACATTCTGGCGAACCGGCGGCCGATGGCGCCCAGGCCAACGAGCCCCACGGTACGGCCATTCAGTTCCACGCTCTTATGGGTCGCCTTGTCCCAGTGACCGGCGTGCATGCGCGCATCGAGCTGCACGACTGACTTGGCACACGCAAGCATCAGCGCGAGCGCATGTTCGGCGACGGCGGCGGCGTTCGCGCCGGCCGCCGCGGTCACTTCGATGCCGCGCTCGGTCGCAGCGGCTTTATCGATGGTATCGGTTCCGGTGCCGTGTTTCGAAATCACCTTCAAGGCCGGCGCTGCATCCATCACTTCCGCAGTCACCCTGCCGTAGCGAACAATGATGGCGACGGGGTCGTGCTTCCTTGCCAGAGCCACGAGATCGGCCGTCTCGGGGGTCTTCCCGGCGAACACGATTTCATAATCGCCCAACAGCGCGACGGCTTCCGGCGCGAGGTCCGCCCCCGTGACGACGATGACAGGTTTCGTCACAGTGCTTCTCCCTGCTTCAAGACGCCCGCGGTCACGAGCGATGCCATTAGCCAAGGCGCCGTGGTATTGCCCTCCTTGATCTGCGCGATGCGCCTGGCCTCTGCCTCTTCCTTCTGTGCAGCGACATCGAGCAGGGCTTCGATCTTCTCGCGCTCCACCACGACCAGCCCATCGGCATCGCCGCAAATGAAATCACCCGGGTTCACCGTGACGCCCCCCACGGAAACGGGGTGCCCGATGCGGCCGCCGACTTCCTTGGTGGGGCCATTGGGGTTCGTGCCGACCGAAAAGACAGGGAATTGCATTTCGTCCAGCTCGAGGCTGTCTCGAACGGCGCCGTCGATCACGACGCCGGCCAGGCCGCGTTGGCGAGCCGCATGCATCATGATCGTTCCCATCAGCGCCGAGGTCTGGTCGCCTTTGCCGTCGACCACCAGAACATCGCCCGGCTGCGCCAGGGCCAGTGCCGCGTGGATCATCAGGTTGTCACCGGGGCGAACTTCGACGGTGAAGGCAGGGCCGGCGACCTTCATGGTTGGGCGCAAGGCCTTGATGCGGCCATGAAGCGCACCGCGGCGTCCACCGACATCGGAAAGGATTGCCGGCTGGAATTTGGCGGCCCGCGCCACGATTTCTGCAGGCACGCGCTCAAACGTCTTGATGATGTTGGGGAGGGTCATGGCTGACTCCAGTGGATTCAATGAATAGGATGGGATAGGAAGAAGCGGGCGTCAATCCAGCCTTGTGCCGGACGCCTTGATGACGGATGCCCAGCGGGCTATGTCCTGCCTGACCAGCGCACTGAACGCCTCCGGCGTGCCGCCCAGCACCGATGCACCTTGTTCATTCAGCTTCCGGGCAAGCGCGGGGGATGCGAGGGCCTTGTTGAACTCGGTGTTGAGGCGCACCACGATGTCCTTCGGTGTCGCGGCAGGCGCGACGAAACCGAACCAGGTCGCGGTATCAAAGCCGGGGTAGCCCGACTCGGCGACTGTCGGCACCTGAGGCAGGTCTTGCACGCGCTTCGGAGAGGTGACCGCGAGCGGCCGTAGCTTGTTGTTCTTGATGTGCCCCAGCAACGATGGGACAGATGCCATGTACAGGTCGACTTGTCCGCCCATCAGGTCGATGACTGCCTGCGCCGCGCCCTTGTATGGAACATGCGTGAACTTCACCTTTGCGATCGTCTGAAGCAGTTCGCCGCCAAGATGTGCCACCGTTCCGTTGCCCGGCGACGCGAAGTTGATGGCCCCGGGCTTCGCCTTGCCGGCCTGAATCACGTCCGCCAGCGTCTTGTAAGGCGAGTTGACGGGGGTCACCAGGACGAGAGGCGCGGCGGCGACCAGGCTGATGGGTGCGAGGTCCTTCAGCGGGTCATACGGCAACCGGTCATACAGCGAGGGATTGATGGCAAGGTTGCTGGTCTGCCCCAGCACGATGGTGTAGCCATCGGGCGGTGCCTTGGCGGCTGCGTCCACCCCAAGGTTGCCGCCTGAGCCCGGCTTGTTCTCCACCACGAAGATCCACCCCGTCGCCTTGCCGATCGTATTGGTCACTTCCCGCGCAATGATGTCGGTCCCGCCGCCGGCGGGAAAAGGAACGATGACTCTGATGGGCTTGGCGGGGTACTGAGGCGCTGCATACGTGGTTGCGCATGCCACCACCAGCCCTGCTGCGAGGACAAACATGCAGCGACGGGAAATTGCCTTCATTACTGTCTCCGGATCTCGTTTCGTTATGATCCGGATTGTTGCCGCTCGTTTCACGGCGTACAATTGCGTTTCGTACCGTGCAACGCGTTCCGCTTTATGAACCGCAAAAGCAATCTTGAAGGCACCCCAACCGGCGACGACGCCGCAGGCGGCGTGATCGCGGTCACTCGCGCCCTGCGGATCCTCGAGGCCTTCGGCATCAATGATCCTCAGCTGTCCCTGGCCGAGCTGAGCCGGCGCACCGGCATCCACAAGACCACCGTGCTCCGGTTGGCCCGCACGTTGGCGGCAGACAACTATCTGGTGCAGAAGGAAGACGGGAACTGGCGCCTGGGGCGTGCAGCCGGATGGCTGGGCGCGTGCTATCAGGCAACCTTCAACGTGCAGGAAGTCGTGGAGCCGGTCCTGCGGGAACTGACGATCAAGACTGGGGAAAGTGCTTCGTTCTATGTCCGTGAGGGGCAGCAGCGGACATGTCTTGTGCGCGTCGAAGGACCGCAGGCCATCCGCCATCACGTCAGAATCGGGGCGGCGCTGCCCCTGGACAGCGGTTCCCCTGGCCGGGTCATACTGGCATTCTCAGGGGAACCTGGCGAACTCTATGAAATGATCCGCCGCCGCGGCTTCCATCTGTCGCTTGGCGAGCGCGAGCCCGAAGTCTCTAGTGTGTCGGCACCCGTGTTTGGATTGCATTGGCGGCTGCTCGGCTCAATGTGTATTTCGGGACCGACCTCCCGCTTGAGCGAAGCGCGTTTGCTGGAACTGGCCCAGACAGTCGTCGACGCTGCGACCAGGCTCTCCTATGCCATGGCGGGCAGCCAACGGCCTGCGATGCACATTGAGAAGCCGTCGACCTGGCATCCGTGATATCCGACAAGTTCTGCTGCTTCCAATCGTTCCGGGCAATGACCGCCGGCTCTTCGTGGAGGAAGCGCCGTACCGACACAGGATGTTCAGAGGGCCTGGATTGCCAATAGCATGTAAATTTCCGCCATTCCCGCCTTCGCGGGAATGACAGTCAGAGACCCGCCTGCCTCCATACCATCGATATCCATGTCAGCAAATACTTCTCCAGACCTGAAACTGCCTCCCGCCGCCCGGCCCGGCCAGCCGTTGTCGGCCATCGATACGCCGTCGCTGGTGCTCGACCTGGATGTGTTCGAGCGCAATCTCGACCACATGCAGCAGGCCGCGCAGCAGGCTGGCATCCAGCTGCGCCCGCACGCCAAGGCACACAAGTGCCCGGGCATTGCGCTGGCACAGGTCGCGCGCGGTGCCGTCGGCATCTGCTGCCAGAAGGTGAGCGAGGCCCTGCCGTTCGTGCAGGCCGGCATCCGCGACATCCACATCAGCAATGAGATCGCGGGGCCCGCCAAGGCCGCGCTGCTGGCTGAACTGGCGCGGCACGCACGGCTGAGCGTTTGCGTGGACGATGCGCGGCAGGTGGAAGCGCTGGCCAAAGCCACGGCAGAAGCCGGCAGCCGGATCGGCGTCTTTGTCGAGATCGATGTCGGCCAGGGACGCTGCGGCGTGGCCGATGCCCCGGCGGCGCTGCGGCTGGTGGAACAGATCGCCGCGCACGCGCAGCTCGAACTGCGCGGCTTGCAGGCCTACCACGGCGGCATCCAGCATGTACGCGGCTGGCAGGCCCGGCGCGAGGCGGCCAGGCTGGCGGCGGCGCGCACCGCCGCCGTGCTGAAGGCGCTCAACGCCGCCGGCGTGCGCTGCGAGACCGTCACCGGTGGCGGCAGCGGCAGCGTCGAGTTCGACCTGGGCAGCGGTGTCTACACCGAGATCCAGCCGGGCTCGTACATCTTCATGGACCGCGGCTACGGCAGCAACGAGGCCACCGGCAGTCTGCGCTTCGAGCACAGCCTGTTTATCGCCACCACCGTCATGAGCGTGGCAGCCGGATCGCGCGTGGTGGTCGATGCCGGACTGAAGTCGATGTCCGTCGATTCGGGCCTGCCGTGGATCTGGCAGCACGGGGCAATCAGCAAGACGCTGGACTACATCGCCGCCAACGATGAGCACGGCATCATCGTCCCGGTACCGGAGACTGCGACACAGGCATTGCCGGGCCTGGACACGCAAGTCCTGCTGGTACCCGGCCATTGCGATCCGACGCTGAACCTGTACGACGAGATCGTCGGCGTGCGCGCCGGCAAGGTTGAATGCGTGTGGCCAGTATCGGCACGCGGCCATAGCCGCTGAGCGGCACGCCATCTGATACGGTCTTTTTCCCAGCTTTTGATTCTGTTCCGCAGCGGCGTGCCGGGCTAGCATCGGTCTCTGAAGCAAGCGGCCCGGATCGCCGCTCCGCAGGTGCGACCGAATGTCGCCCTGCGGCGTTACGGGTGCCGCTTGCGGCGCAGGCGGCGTACACTACGCATCACCGCACGCGCCACAGGCCCGCGCCCTGGCGCGCCTGCCGACCTCCCCGGCCGCCCCCGCTACACTGGCCGGGCCTCGACAGCGTGCGCAAGGCCTGCGCCACGGAGAACAAGACATGTTTGGTTTGACCGCGCTCGACCTCGCCCGTATTCAGTTCGGCTTCACTGTTTCCTTCCACATCATCTTTCCCGCGATCACCATCGGCATGGCCGCCTACCTGGCCGTGCTCGAAGGTTGCTGGCTGCGCACCCAGCGGCCGGTCTACCGCGATCTCTATCACTTCTGGTCCAAGATCTTCGCCGTCAACTTCGGCATGGGCGTGGTGTCGGGGCTGGTTATGGCCTACCAGTTCGGCACCAACTGGAGCTTCTTCTCGGAGTTCGCGGGCAGCATCACCGGCCCGCTGCTGACCTATGAAGTGCTGACGGCCTTCTTCCTGGAGGCCGGCTTCCTCGGCGTGATGCTGTTCGGCTGGAACCGCGTCGGCCCCGGGCTGCATTTCTTCGCCACGGTGATGGTGGCGCTGGGCACGCTGATCTCGGCCACGTGGATCCTGGCCTCGAACAGCTGGATGCAGACGCCGCAGGGCTACGAGATCATCGCGGGCCGCGTGGTGCCGACCGACTGGTTCAAGGTCATCTTCAATCCCTCGTTCCCTTACCGGCTGGTGCATATGAGCGTGGCCGCGTTCCTGGCGACGGCGCTGTTCGTGGGCGCCTCCGCCGCGTGGCACCTGCTGCGCGGCCGCGACAACCCGGCCATCCGCAAGATGCTGTCGATGGCGATGTGGATGCTGCTGATCGTGGCGCCGATCCAGGCCGTGATCGGCGACATGCACGGCCTGAACACCCTCGAGCACCAGCCGGCCAAGATCGCCGCGCTGGAAGGCCACTGGGAGAACAAGGGCGAGGAGGCGCTGCCGCTGATCGTGTTTGGCTGGCCGGATATGAAGCGTGAAGAGACGCGCTTCGCCGTCGAAATCCCGCGCCTGGGCAGCCTGATCCTGACCCACACCTGGGACGGGCAGATCCCGGGCCTGAAGGAATTCGCACCGGAAGACCGCCCCAATTCCACCATCATCTTCTGGTCGTTCCGCGTGATGGTGGGGCTGGGCGTGCTGATGATCCTGCTTGGGATCTGGAGCCTGATACTGCGCCGCGGCGACGGCCTGTTCCGCTCGCGCGCCTTCCTGCGAGCGGCTTTGTGGATGGGCCCGGCAGGACTGATTGCACTTCTGGCCGGCTGGTACACCACGGAGATTGGCCGCCAGCCCTGGGTGGTCTATGGCCTGCAGCGCACTGCGGATGCGGTCTCGCCGCACGGCACGCCGGAACTGGCGGTGATGCTGGTGCTGTTCGTCGTCGCGTACTTCTTCGTCTTCGGCGTGGGTATCGCCTACATGATGCGGCTGGTGCGCAAGGGCCCGGTCATCGGCGAAGGCAAGCCCGAGCCCGAGGGCGGCCCGGGGCGGGAGCATACGCCCGCACGCCCGCTTTCCGCCGTCGGCGACGATGAAGTCCTGGCGCCCAACCAACCCGCCCCCAGCCGGAGCTGACATCATGGGTATCGATCTCTCTCTGCTCTGGATCCTCATCATCTTCTTCGGCGTGATGATGTACGTGGTGATGGACGGCTTCGATCTCGGCATCGGCATGCTCTATCCGTTTGTGCCGGACAAGCATGACCGCGACGTGATGATGAACACCGTGGCGCCGGTCTGGGACGGCAACGAGACCTGGCTGGTGCTGGGCGGCGCGGGCCTGCTGGCGGCCTTTCCGCTGGCGTACTCGGTGGTGCTGAGCGCGCTGTACCTGCCGCTGATGCTGATGCTGCTGGGGCTGATCTTCCGCGGCGTGGCGTTCGAGTTCCGCTTCAAGGCCAACGACCGCGAGCGCCCGGTGTGGGATGCGGCGTTCATCGGCGGCTCGCTGACGGCGTCGTTCTTCCAGGGCGTGGCGCTGGGCGCGTATATCGACGGCATCAAGATGGACGGCCGTGCCTTTGCCGGCGGCCCGCTCGACTGGCTGGCGCCGTTCCCGCTGTTCTGCGGCGTGGGCCTGGTGGTGGCCTACACGCTGCTGGGCAGCACCTGGCTGATCATGAAGACCGAGGGCGCGCTGCAGCAGCGCATGGTGCGGCTGACCGGATCGCTGGGCTGGCTGCTGCTGGCGGTCATCGGCGTGATCAGCCTGTGGACGCCGCTGACGCATCCCGAGATTGCCGAGCGCTGGTTCAGCTTTCCCAACCTGGTCTGGTTCTCGCCGGTGCCGATCCTGGTGGCGCTGTGCCTGTTCATGCTGATGCGCGCGCTGCGCCGCGCGCCCAACATGGCACCGTTCATGTATGCGCTCGGGCTGGTGTTCCTCGGCTACAGCGGGCTGGCCATCAGCGTGTGGCCGAACATCATCCCGCCCGGCATCTCGATCTGGGACGCCGCAGCGCCGCCTCAAAGCCAGGGCTTCGCGCTGGTCGGTGCGTTGTTCATCATCCCATTCATCCTGATGTACACGGTCTGGGCCTACTACGTGTTCCGCGGCAAGGTCCGTCACGGCGAGGGCTACCACTGATGGCTTCCGAACGTCCCGGCCTGCCTGTCTGGCTCAGGCGCGTGGGCTGGCTGGTGTTGATCTGGCTGGCCAGCGTGGCGGCCCTCGGTGTGGCCGCGTGGCTGCTGCGCCTGGTGATGCAGGGCGTGGGCTTCCGCAGCTGAAGCCGCCCCGCCGCCGGCTGGCTACCGCTCCCGCATAGCCGGCAATCGCCCCGATTTCTTTCCTTCCCTGGCCGCGCGATCTCCCCGCGCGGCCTTGTCACATCTGGCTTGTCTGCAATGCCTCCAAGAATCCGAATAGGTCCATCAGGATTCTTTGGCCCTCTGTCACTGCGGTGACAACCCCGGTTCTTACTCTGCGAGCGCATTGCGGGGAGCGCAATGTGCCACGTGGCGCATACCGCGCCCGGCACACAACAAAGCAGTGACTCAGGGGAATGAGAGATGGCAAGTATCCATGCATGGGCACGACATGCTGGCCTGGCGCGCAGCCTCGCGCTGGCCGGCGCAGTGGCCGCTACCTTGGCCGCATGCGGCGGCGACGGTTCTGAATCCACCGCCAGCACGCCGCAAGACTCGGCACAGACACCCCCTACACCCGACGGCAGCAAGACCAGCAAAGTCCTGCTGATCGGCATTGATGGCGCCACCTACTCACAGGTCCAGAGCGCGATCGTGCGGCGCGAACTGCCCAACCTGGCCCAGTTCAACCTCGTACCCTCCGCCACCGGCGGCATGCCCGGCACCATCACGGCGCAGGCGCCGCTTGATGCGCCGAGCTGGGCCACGGTGCTGACCGGCGCCTGGGCTAACCGGCATGGCGTGACCGACGATACCGGCGCCGTTGCACCGCAGGTGCCCAGCCTGTTCCGCTATTTCCGCGCAGCGGGCAAGGCCGGTGTGCAGCTTGGCGGCGCCACCAGCTCGACGGTGCTGCCTGCATTGCTCAAGGGCGAACAGGACGCCGGCAACCTCGATACGCTGGTCGACTGCGCCGGCATCGACAGCTGCGTGACGCAGAACGGCGTGAAGCTGGTGAAGTCGGGCTACGGCCTGGTGTTCGCGCAATACAGCGCACCGGCGGCTGCCGCTGAATACGACGGCTTTGGCAGCGGCAGCTACACCACGGCACTGGCTGGCGTGGACAAGGCGCTGGGCGAGTTGCTGGCCGCCGTGGCCGAGCGCGGCAAGACGCAGCCGGGTGAAGACTGGCTGGTGATGGTCACCACCAGCCACGGGCTGGATGCCACCGGCGCCACCACCACGGCGCCCACCGTGGAGAACCGCACCGCCTTTATCGCCCTCAACAAACCGCTCAACGCTGCGCTGGCAACGGTAGGCGCCGCAGCACCGGCCACGCCGGCTGTACTGTCGGCATTGCCGACCGAAGCCGATATCGTCCCGACACTGATGGCGCACGCCGGTATCGCCATCGATCCCGCCACCAGCAAGCTCGATGGCGCCGCGTTGAACACTACCAGCGCGGGCGTGCGCGCCATCAATGCGGGCGTAGGCCGCTACAACGACTCGGTCGAGCTGAGCTGGCAAAACGCCACCGCGTCCTACGGCGTGACCCGCCTGCTGCGCGACGGCGTGCAGATCGCCTCGCTCGCGCCGGGCGTGACGCAGTACAGCGACAACAAGTTCGACATGCCGACCGGCCTGTACCGCTTCAACTACACGCTGGTGCGCAACGAGGTACCGGTGTCGTACCAGGCGCAGATCAACTACGTGCGACCGGTCACGCTGGCCACCACGCTGCGCGACAACCTCGCGATGTACTTCAGCATGGACGCCAAGCCGCCGGTCGACGCCAAGGGCGGCGCAACGCTCGGTCCGTGGGTGGCCGGCACCGACGGCGGCACGCTCAGCGCCGACAACTTCGGCGCCAGGGCCTTGCGCGTGGATTCGAATGTCGATGCCTACAAGCTGGCGCAGAACGGCGCGGACGTCACGCTCAGCCCGCAGTTCACCATCGGCTTCTGGTTCCGCACGGACTGCACGCAGGGCAACGGCACCGGCGAACCGATCCTGTCGAACAAGAACTACGTCTCGGGCTCCAATGCCGGCATCGCCTTCGGCCTGTTCGGCAGCTGCGAGGTGCGCTTCAACATCGGCAGCGGCGGCAAGCGCGACGACATCAACGGCATGAAGGTCTCCGCCAACCAGTGGGCGTACCTGGCGCTGTCGATCGACGGCGCGGGCAAGAAATTCAGCGCCTACATCGTCGACCCGATCCTCGGGCTGCAGAAGGTCGAGAACAAGGCCATCGCCAATACCGACGTCGCCAAGCTCAACGGACTCGGCGTATGGGGCCTGAACGACGACGCCACCCACAACTATGTCGGCAACAACGCCGGCTCGCTCAAGGGCGTGATGGAGTTCAACGACCTCGCCATGTGGACGCGCCAGCTGACGCTGGACGAACTGAAATCGATCAGCGGATCGCGCCAGCCGCTTTCCAACCTCAATCCGTAAGCACCGTCGAGAGAGAAACATCATGACCCACCTCTTCAGCACCCTGGCCCGCTCGCGCTGGCTGGCCGCCCTGCTGCTCTGCGCCGCGCTGACCGCATGCGGCGGCGATTCCGCCGACAACGCCACCGGTACGCCCGGCGGCTCCACGGAAACGCCCACCGGCGGCAACGAGCCCAACCAGCCGCCCGCCGTCAAGCCGTCCATTCGCTGCGCCCCCTGAGCACACGCACGCCGCCTGTCCTGAACCAATCCGGCCACTGACCGAACATGAACTCCAACAGCAGACGCAGTTTCCTGAAGCTTGCCGGCAGCAGCGCCGCCGCCACCGCCGCGCTGGCCGCCTTCCCGCCGGCCATCCGCCGCGCGCTAGCGATTCCGGCCAACAACGCCACCGGCACCATCCGCGACGTGGAGCACGTGGTGATCCTGATGCAGGAGAACCGCTCCTTCGACCACTACTTCGGCACGCTCAAGGGCGTACGCGGCTTTGGCGACCGCTTCCCGATTCCGCTGGCCGGCGGCCTGAACGTCTGGCAGCAGACCTACATCAACGGGACCACCACGCGCACCGTGCTGCCGTATCACCTCGACAGCACCGTGGGCAATGCGCAGCGCGTCAATGGCACGCCGCACTCGTACCCCGATGCGCAGAACGCCTGGGACCTGGGCCGCATGAACAAGTGGCCGACCTACAAGAATACGCAGTCGATGGGCTTCTACACGGAGGCGGAACTGGACTTCCAGTTCGCGCTCGCCAACGCCTTCACCATCTGCGACGCCTATCATTGCGGCTTCCATGGCGGCACCAACACCAACCGCCTGTTCCACTGGACCGGCACCAACGACCCGACCGGCGCGAATGGCGGCCCGTCCATCGACAACAGCGGTGATTCCTTCACCGGCTCCAATACGCCGTACACGTGGACCACATACCCGGAGCGCCTGCAGTCGGCCGGCGTCAGCTGGAAGGTCTACCAGAACATGCCGGACAACTACACGGACAATCCGCTGGCCGGTTTCAAACAGTACCGCGACGCCAATGCCGCGCGCGGCAACCTGCCCAACGGCAGTCCGTATCCGCCATATGCGCCGAGCGACGAGGCCATCAGCCCGCTGCTGAAGGGCATCGCCAACACCATGCCAGACAGCGGCTTTCTGCAGGCACTGCGCGACGACATGGCGGCGGGCAAGCTGCCGCAGGTGTCGTGGATCGTGGGGCCGGCGACGTATTCGGAGCACCCGGGGCCGTCGAGCCCGGTGCAGGGCGCCTGGTACACGCAGGAAGTGCTGAACGCGCTGACGGCAAACCCGGACATCTGGAGCAAGACCGTCCTGATCATCAACTTCGACGAGAACGACGGGTTTTTCGACCACGTCCCGCCGCCCTGCGCGCCGGCTTACGACAACGGCACGCTGGCGGGCGCCTCCACGGTTTCGACCGCCGGTGAGTACCACACCGACCAGCACCCGTACGGCCCCGGCCCGCGCGTGCCGATGTATGTGGTATCGCCGTGGAGCCGCGGCGGCTGGGTCAATTCGCAGGTGTTCGATCACACCTCCGTGCTGCGATTCATCGAGGCGCGCTTTGGTGTGGCCGAGACCAATATCAGCGGCTATCGCCGCGCGGTGGTGGGCGACCTGACCACGGCCTTCAACTTCGTCAATCCCAACAGCGCCTCGCTGCCGGCGTTGCCGAGCCGCGACAAGGCCGGCGCCGACGCGATCCGCACCGCGCAGGGCGTGCTGCCGCAGGTGCCGCTGCCGAGTACGTCGGCCCAGCAGATGCCGGCGCAGGCCAAAGGCGCGCGCCCTTCGCGCGCCCTGCCGTACGAACTTCACGTCAGCGCCCGCGAGGATGCCGCCAGTCGCGTGGCGTGGCTGCTGTTCAGCAATACCGGCAAGGCGGCCGCCGTGTTCCACGTCTACGACCGCCTGCATCTGGACCGCGTGCCGCGCCGCTATGTGGTGGAGCCGGGCAAGGAACTGCACGGCAGCTGGGACGTGTTTGCGGCCGACGGCGGCAAGTACGACCTGTGGGTGCTCGGCCCGAACGGCTTCCACCGCGCCTTCAGCGGCGATGTCAGCAAGGTCACAGTCGCCGGCGCCAGCGCGCCGGAAATCCGGGTCTGCTACGACGTGGCCAACGCCGCGGTTTACCTCACGCTGATCAACACCGGCAGCGCCCCGTGCACGTTCACGGTCCAGCCCAATGCGTACCGCACCGACGGCCCCTGGCTCTACGAGATTCCGGCGGGCAAGCAGCTCGAGCAGCACTGGCCGGTCGGCCTGCAGGGCAACTGGTATGACTTCAGCGTGACCACCGCGCAAGGCGGCTTCACGCGCCGCTTTGCCGGGCGCATCGAGACCGGTGCGGACAGCGTGTCTGATCCGGCGATGGGCGCCACCAGCTGATCCTGCCAGCACCGCCAGTTGTACTGGCCATGCCCGTTCCTGTCCCCCCTGGCAGGAACGGGCATGGCCGTTTTGTCATATTGCAGCGCTAGACTGCGCGGTCGTCCCGTCCCTTCCTCCTTTCCCCCTCAGGACAAACATGCTCGGCGACCTGCTGATGACCTTTTATGAAGTGGCGCGCCAGGGCAGCATCACCACGGCGGCCAAGCAACTGCGCGTCAGCCAGCCCACCGTGACCGGCCGCATCCGCCAGCTGGAAGAAACCTATGGCGTCGAGCTGTTCTATCGCCGTGCCAGCCGGGTGGACCTGAGCGATGTGGGCGTGGCACTGATGCCGGTGGTGGAGCAGCTGATGCAGCAGGAGGGCAATGCCGACTACCTGCTGCGCAACGCCGGCAACCTGCTGTTCGGCAACCTGCGCATCGGCGCCACCGGCCCCTATTACATCCTGCGCAGCGTCGCCACCTTCCGTCAGCGCTATCCGGCCATCGACGTCAGCATCGACATCGGCAACTCCCAGCAGATGATCGATGCGCTGTTCGAGTACCGCATCGATGCCGCCGTGTCGTCGCACACCGTGCACGACGACCGGCTGACGCGCATCCAGCTGGCGTCGGACCCGATGGTGCTGGTGGTACATCCGAACCACCCTCTCGCCCGCCAGCCGCATGTGGATATCGCCCAGCTTGCCAGCTGCCACCTGCTGGTACGCGAACACGGTTCGATGACACGCAAGGCCACGGAGACAGCGCTTGCCGAGAGCGGGCACGAGCTGCCGCCGCACACCGTGATCGGCAGCCGCGAAGCCATCTACGAAGCCATCCGCCAGAACCTCGGCGCAAGCGTGGTGCCCGTGGGCGAGGTGCCGCCCGACCCGGCGCTACGGATCGTGCCGTTCGCCCAGGGGGCACCTGTGCTGCACGAATACCTGTACTGCCTGGAAGGCCGGCGCACTACCCGGCTCGTCGGCGCCTTCCTGGATTGCGTGGTGCCGCACGTTCCGGCCACGCAAGCGCAGGCCGCGTAAGGCCGGACCACGAAAACCTTCGATGCCGGCATCAGGAAACTTGTGCCGTTCATCACCGCCCGGTCACCGCGCGGCGGCAAGCTTGCGGGTTTCCCGAACGGAGCCTCGCCGCATGTCCCGCCTTGCCTTGTTTGACCTTGACCACACCCTGCTGCCGCTGGACAGCGAATATGAATGGGCGCGCTACCTGGTCGCCGTCGGCGCCGTCGGCGCGGGCGAGGTGGCCGCGCACAACGCGCGCTGGCTGGAAGCCTACAACGCCGGGACGCTGGATTTCGCCCATCACGCGCGCTTTGCGCTCGGGTTGCTGGCGCGGCACCCGCGGGCGCAACTGGCGCAATGGAGAAGCGGCTTCATGCGCGAGGTGATCGAGCCCGCGATACGGCCCGCGGCGCTGGACATGCTGGCCGGCCACCGAGACGCGGGCGACCTGTGCTGCATCGTGACGGCCACCTGCCACTTCGTGACCGAGCCGATCGCCCGGCGCCTGGGCGTGCCGCACCTGCTGGCGGTGGAAGCCGAACAGGATGCCAACGGCGAGTTCACCGGCGCGCTGGCCGGCGTGCCGAGCTTCGGCGCGGGCAAGATTGCCCGGGTCCACGCGTGGCTGGAAACGCTGGGAATGGCCACGGCCAGTCTTGCCGAAGCCCATTTCTACAGCGATTCGCGCAATGACATCCCGCTACTCGAGCAGGTCGGCTACCCCGTGGCCACCAACCCCGACGCGACCCTGCTGGCGCTGGCCCGGGCGCGTGGCTGGCCGGTCGTGCAATTGTTCGACCGCCGTGAAACCGCCGCATAGTCCGCCGCCGGCGCAGCGCCTATATTGATCCCATGACCGAGCGCGCCGCCTTTGCCGAGTATGACCAGTTGCTGGCACTCCTGGATGCCGGCAGCCGGGTCCTCGACGTGCGCACGGCCTGCGAAACCACGGTCCGCGGCGGCCAACGCTTTGCGGTGTACGTCGCCACGCTCGGCTCCCGCGCCCCGGACGCCCCGGTGATCGGCATCTTCGGCGGCATCCACGGACTCGAGCGCATCGGCACCCAACTGGTGCTGGATTACCTGAAATCCGTGCTCTGCCGGCTGGAATGGGACGAGCTGCTGCATCGCGAACTGCAGTCGGTCAGGCTGCTGTTCATGCCGATCGTCAATCCGGGCGGCATGTGGGCCGCCACCCGCGCCAATCCGAACGGCGTGGACCTGATGCGCAATGCGCCGCAGGACGCCGATGCCCATGTGCCTTTCCTGGCCGGCGGCCAGCGCATCGGTGCCTGGCTGCCGTGGTACCGCGGCCCGGCCGGCGCGCCGATGGAAGTGGAAAGTGCCGCGCTGCTGCGCGTGGTGGAGCAGGAGCTGCTGCCGCGCCAGCTCAGCTTTGCGGTGGACTGCCATTCCGGCTATGGCTGGCGCGACAGCATCTGGTTTCCTTATGCCCGCACGCACGAGCCGATGCCCCACCTGCCCGAGATGTACCTGCTCAAGACCATGTTCGAACAGGCGCATCCGCATCACGGCTACGCCTTCGAGCCGCAGAGCCACCAGTACCTGCTGCACGGCGACCTGTGGGACTACGCCTATGACCGTGCGCAGCCGCATCGCCTGTTCCTGCCGATGACGCTTGAGCTCGGCTCCTGGCTGTGGATCAAGAAGAATCCGCGCCAGCTGTTCTCGCGCGACGGCATGTTCAATCCGATCAAGGCGCACCGCACGGCGCGCGTGCTGCGCCGGCATGTCAGCCTGTTCGATTTTCTCGGGCGGCTTGCCTTTGCGCCCGAACGCTGGCTGCCCAGCGGCGAGCGGCGCCAGCAATTGCTGGAGCAGGCGCGTGCGCACTGGCAGGACGGGAAGGTGCGATGACAACGTGGGTTTTCCTGCGCGGGCTGACGCGCGAAAGCCGGCACTGGGGAACCCTGCCGCAGCGGTGGGAATTGGCGGGGCTCGGCCGGCCGGTGCTGGTGGACCTGCCGGGCAACGGCACGCTGGCGGCAGTCGCCGTGCCGGCCAGCGTGGCAGGCATGGTCAGCGTTGTCAGGCAACAGTTGAGCGACGCCGGCAGGCAGCCGCCCTATCGCATCCTCGCGATGTCGCTCGGGGCGATGGTGGCGGCGAGCTGGGCGCAGGCATTGCCGGAAGAGATCGCGGCGCTGGTGCTGGTCAATACCAGCATGCGGCCCTACAGCCATGCGGCGCAGCGCCTGCGGCCGGCCAACTGGCCGGCGCTGGCCGGCGTGGCCTGGCGATGGACGGATCGGTCGCACTGTGAGCGCGTGATCCATCGCCTGACCTGCGCGCGGGCGGACACGCAGGACGCGGATATCAGGAGCTGGATGGAGATTGCGGCGAGCGCACCGGTCAGTCGTACATCCGCGCTGCGCCAGTTGCTGGCGGCGGCACGGTTCCGGGCGGATGCGCTTGCCCCCCGATGCCCGACGCTGCTGCTGTCATCCGCGGCAGACCGGCTGGTGAACCCTGTGTGCTCGGCGCGTATCGCTCAGGCCTGGGCGGCGCCGCTTCTGCAACACCCCTGGGCGGGACACGACCTGCCGCACGACGATCCGCAATGGCTGTGCGAAGCAGTCAGCCGGATGAATACGGTGACAGCGGACATGGCCACAATGTCGCGTTGAGCGCGACAGCCCCGGCAACTGCCGGGGCATGGCTTTATTCCGGGATGGTGCTGGTCAGCAACTGCGCGGCGGCTTCCAGCCGCTCGGGCGTACCGAACAGCCTTGCGCTGATCAGGCCGTTCTGCAGGGCGCCGAAGATCACCTGCGACAGTTGCGCGGGTGGCAGCGGATATGGCGCACCGCGCAGCGGCTCGGCGCGTTGCAGCAGCTGCGCCAGCCAACGTTCGTGCATGCGCACGAATTCCTGCATGACCGCGCGCACCGCATCCGGCAGCGCCAGCACGTCGGCCGACATCATCCCGACCAGGCAGGCCTGATCGGCGTCCTCCTTGCGCAGAGGGGCCAGGTAGCGCCGGGCCTGTTCGGCAGGCGGCAGTCTGGTATCAATCGCGCCAATCCGTTCTTTCGACCGGGCGCTGTATTCGCGCACCGCTTCCAGGACCAGATCGTCCTTGGACGGGAAGTAATAGTGAATGCTTGAAGTCTTGACGCCGACCAGTTCGGCCAGGTCGCGGTAGCTGAAGCCGTTGATCCCCCGTCGACGAATCAGCACCAGTGCGTGCTCGATCAGTTGTTCTCGTACGGAATGCGTCTTCATGGCTGGACCCCTTGATGCGGGCGCCCGCTCAGGCCGGCAGAGCTTGTGCGACCAGGGTGATAAGCGAACCGCTTACCAGGCAAAGTCCAACCCATCCGGTCAGGATCAGGGCGCTGTCACGCAAATTCATGATGAACTCCGGGAAGCGGGCGAAGCGCAGTGTCTGCGGCTTCGCCCGCTTTCTGTCAGTGGCTGCCGGCCACGAGGCCGGCGGGTAATCAGGCGAGCGCGCCGTCGGTGTACGGGTCGAAGCTGCGGGCCGGTGACGACGACACGCCGCTGCGGTCCAGGCCGGCGACTGTGCGGGCACCGTCGGTGTACGGGTCGAACTTGCCGATCTTGGCGCCGTCGGTGTACGGGTCGAAGCTGCGGGCCGGTGCCGACGACACACCGCTGCGGTCCAGGCCGGCGACCGTGCGGGCACCGTCGGTGTACGGGTCGAACTTGCCGATCTTGGCGCCGTCGGTGTACGGGTCGACCTTGCGGGCCGGCTCCGACGACACACCGCTGCGATCCAGGCCGGCGACCGTGCGGGCGCCGTCGGTGTACGGGTCGGTCTTGCCAACGCGGGCGCCTTCGGTGAACGGGTCGAACTTGCCGGTGCGCGCACCGTCGGTGAAGGCGTCGGTCTTGCCCACGCGGAATTCGTAGCCGTACTTGTCGGCGGGCACCGTGCCGGCCTGGGCAGCACCACCGGCGAAGGCGGCGGCAAGGGTGGTGGCGGTGATCAGGGTCTTGGCGAACTTGGTCATGATGAGCTCCTAATTGGGCGATGTTTCGGGATCGCTTGGATCGGTATCAGTTGCTGGCAAGTCGCTTTTGGTGAAGTTATCTACTAGTAGATAGATAACTGGGCCAAAAAAAAGACCGCCTCCGGTATTGCAATGGTCCTGCTGTCTGT